>NZ_JBQEPG010000005.1:7954-319178 GCF_052045635.1 Pseudomonas sp. 22189 | reverse complement strand
TCTTTTGATCTTGTTTTTAGAAAACCAAAATCAAAAGATCGCAGCCTTCGGCAGCTCCTACACGGGGCGGGGGATTACATGTCGAGGTTGATCCAGCCCGGTTTCGCCTCTTCCGGCGCCACCGCTTTCACGGTTTTGCCGGTGGCCAGTTCCACCCGCCGTGCCACCTCCGGATCATCGGCAAATGGCACCATGCTCGCATCGTCGAGGCTTTCCGCCGTCTGGTGGCGCAGGCAGTACTCCACCGCCAGCCACAGAAACACCACGCCCAGCACATTCAAGAAAATATCCATCCTCTTCAGCTCCCGGACTCAGGCGATCTGCGCCTGACTGCGCGCCAGCGCCACGTCGGCGACCCGCACCGTGCGCCAGACGTTGTAGGCCATCAGCAGCATGCCGCTGAGGAAGAACACCCCGCCAGCAAAGCGCACGATGAACCCCGGATGACTGGCCTGCAGCGCCTCGACAAACGAATAGGTCAGCGTGCCGTCCTCGTTGATCGCCCGCCACATCAGGCCCTGGGTGATGCCGTTGACCCACATTGAGGCGATGTACAGCACCGTACCAATGGTCGCCAGCCAGAAGTGCAGGTTGATCAGCGGCGTGCTGTACATCTGCTCGCGGCCAAAGACTTTCGGCACCATGTGATACGTCGCGCCGAAGGTGATCATCGCCACCCAGCCCAAGGCCCCGGCGTGAACATGGCCGATGGTCCAGTCGGTGTAGTGGGAGAGGGCGTTGACGGTTTTGATCGCCATCATCGGCCCTTCGAACGTCGACATGCCGTAGAACGCCAGCGATAGGACGAGGAAGCGCAAAATCGGATCGGTGCGCAACTTATGCCAGGCGCCCGACAAGGTCATCATGCCGTTGATCATCCCGCCCCAGCTCGGCGCCAGCAGGATCAGTGACATCGCCATGCCGAGGGACTGCGCCCAGTCCGGCAGCGCGGTGTAGTGCAAGTGGTGCGGGCCGGCCCAGATGTACAGGGTGATCAGCGCCCAGAAATGCACGATCGACAACCGGTACGAATACACCGGGCGATTAACCTGTTTCGGCACGAAGTAATACATCATTCCGAGAAAGCCCGTGGTCAGGAAGAACCCCACCGCGTTATGCCCGTACCACCACTGCACCATGGCATCGGTGGCCCCGGAATACACCGGATAGGACTTGAACCAGTCCACCGGGATCGACAGGTGATTGACCACGTGCAGCATGGCGATCACCAGAATGAACGCGCCAAAGAACCAGTTGCCGACGTAGATGTGTTTGGTCTTGCGCTGCACCACGGTGGTGAAAAACACGATGGCATACGCCACCCAGACCACCGCCATCCACACCGCGCCGGAGAATTCGATCTCGGCGTATTCCTTGGTGGTGGTGTAGCCCATTGGCAGGGTGATCAGCATGATCACGATCACCGATTGCCAGCCCCAGAACGTGAAGGCCGCGAGCTTGTCCGAATACAGCCGCACCTGGCAGGTGCGCTGCACCGCGTAGTAACTGGCGGCGAATTGCGCGCTGCCGGCGAAACCGAAAATCACCAGGCTGGTGTGCAATGGTCGCAAGCGGCCGAAGGTGGTCCAGGGCAGGTCGAGGTTCATGTCCGGCCATACCAGTTGCGAGGCGATCCATACCCCCATCGCCATGCCGACGACACCCCAGAACACCGTCGCGATAACGAATTGGCGGACGACCTTGTAGTTATAAGCCTGTCCGATTGTTGCTGTGCTCATGGTCAATTCTTCCACGGTTGCAAAGTCTTGCCAGGCCACCCTGGTCTGGCACGAGCTGCACTGTAGGAATACCGCCAGAAACAAAACAGGCTCAGGAATCTTTCATTTATACGGATCAGATTGGAGTGCTGACTGCGGCGTTCTGCCGCGCCCTGATACGGTTTTTATCGTTTCAGGTGAATCTGTTGTGTGCTGCGCTGCTCGTCCATAGTGCCTTTACGAAAACTGTGGGAGCGAGCCTGCTCGCGAATGCGGTGTGTCAGCCAACAATGCAGTTGCCTGACACACCGCATTCGCGAGCAGGCTCGCTCCCACAGAATTAATTGATGAGGTGGGGCAGGCACATGTATCAATACGACGATTACGACCGCGCACTGGTGTTCGAGCGCGTCGCGCAGTTTCGCGATCAGGTCGAGCGCTTCATGGCCGGTGAATTGAGCGATGAGGAGTTCCTGCCGCTGCGCCTGCAAAACGGCCTGTACCTGCAAAAGCACGCGTACATGCTGCGGGTAGCGATCCCCTACGGCACCCTGAGTGCCGAACAGATGCGCACACTGGCAAGCATCGCCGCCGATTACGATCGCGGTTACGGCCACTTCACCACGCGGCAGAACCTGCAGTTCAACTGGATCGAACTGGCGCAGGTGCCGGACATCCTTGAACGTCTGGCGCAGGTCAACATGCATGCGATCCAGACCTCCGGCAACTGCGTGCGCAACATCACCACCGAAGCCTTCGCCGGGGTCGCGGCGGACGAGCTGATCGACCCGCGCCCGCTGGCAGAAATCCTCCGGCAATGGTCGACGATCAACCCGGAATTTCTCTTCCTGCCACGCAAGTTCAAGATCGCCATTTGCTCGGCGAAGCAGGATCGTGCGGCGATCATGATGCATGACATCGGCCTGTATCTTTATCCGGGGCGCGACGGGCAAATGCTGTTGCGAGTGATCGTCGGTGGCGGGTTGGGGCGCACGCCGATTCTCGGTGTGCAGATCCGCGAAGGTTTGCCGTGGCAGCATCTGCTGTCCTACGTCGAGGCGATCCTGCGGGTCTACAACCGCCATGGCCGGCGCGACAACAAGTACAAGGCGCGGATCAAGATTCTGGTCAAGGCGCTGGGCATCGAGGCGTTCGCCAAAGAGGTCGAGGAAGAATGGCAACACCTCAAGGACGGCCCGGCGCAGTTGACCGAGGCTGAATACGCGCGGGTCGCCAGTGCCTTCGTGCCTCCGATCTATCACACCCTGGCCGATACCGATCTGGACTTTGGCACGCGTCTGGCCGAAAGCCCGGCGTTCGCTCGCTGGGTCGCGCGTAACGTGCAGGCGCACAAGAAACCGGGTTACACCAGCGTGGTGCTGTCGACCAAGCCGGGTCTGAGCGCACCGCCGGGGGACGTCACCGGCCAGCAGATGCTGGCGGTGGCCGACTGGGCGGAGCGTTTCGGTTTTGGCGAGATTCGCATTGCCCATGAACAGAATATTGTCCTGCCCGATGTGCAGAAGTCTGATCTGTATGAACTCTGGCGACTGGCCTGCGAGCGCAATCTGGGCAGCGCCAACGTCGGCCTGCTGACCGACATCATCGCCTGCCCGGGCGGCGATTTCTGTGCGCTGGCCAACGCCAAGTCGATTCCGATTGCCCAAGCGATACAGGCGCGTTTCGCCAACCTCGATTACCTGCACGATCTGGGCGACATCAGCCTGAACATCTCCGGCTGCATGAACGCCTGCGGCCACCACCACATCGGCAATATCGGCATTCTCGGTGTCGATAAAAACGGCAGCGAGTGGTATCAGATCACCCTTGGCGGCGCGCAGGGCAAACACAGCGCATTGGGCAAAGTCATCGGTCCGTCCTTCAGCGCGGCTGAGGTGCCGCAGGTGATCGAGCGGATTATCGGCACCTTCGTGCGTTACCGCGAAAGCGAGGAGCTGTTTGTCGACACCGTGGCGCGCATTGGCCTGGAGCCGTTCAAGGAACGGATCTATCCGAAAATGCTGGAGGTCTCGGCATGAACAATCTGCTGCGGCTGGAGCAGGGTGTGGCGCGGTTGGTCGAGGATGATCCGTGGACGCTGATTCGCGAGCCGGAGCAGGACAGGTCGCAAGGATTGCTGATTCTGCCGCTGGCGCACTGGCTGCAATCGCCATCGACCCACGCGGTGTGGCTGGGGCCGGACGACGACGTTGAAAGCGTGGTGCCGTGGCTGGCTTCGCTGCCGCTGATTGCCCTGGATTTCCCGAGCTTTCGCGATGGTCGCGCCTACAGTCAGGCGTATCTGCTGCGCAGCCGGTTTGGCTGGAGCGGCGAGTTGCGGGCGATTGGCGATGTGCTGCGTGATCAACTCAGCCATATGCGTCAGTGCGGATTCGACAGCTTCGCAGTGCGCGAGGACAAGTCGGCCGAAGATGCCCTGAAAGGACTGGCCGGCATGAGCGTGCTGTACGGCCGCTCGGTGATCGAGCCGCGCCCGCTATTCCGCAGAAGGTAAATCCCGAGTCGGATGACCCTGTGGCGAGGGNCCACAACTGGGTGTGGTGGCCATAACAGGTGTCTGCCATTGCTCGTACAGGGGAAACCCTTACATCCCGCACCATTCCCGGATTTTCCCTTGGGTCGATGCTGGCCTTTTGGTAGAGTCGCCGTCGCCAGCGGGTTTTCGGCTGGACGACGGAACGAAGAAGGGAGTCTGGGTAGTGAGTGCGGGCAAAAAGATTTTGGGCCTCACGGCGTTGCTGTTGATGCTGACGCTGTGGGCCAGTTACTTCTATGTGTTCAAGGAAAACCGCGACGGCCAGTTGGGCGGCGCCGGTGAAAGCACCGCGTGGTGCGGCACGCCGCCGTCCACCGAAGCGGCGCTGCTGGGCAAGGATCAACTGACCCTGCGCGTCACCAACAACCTGCGCGGCGAGTTCATGCTCAGTGGCTCGCTGGTGGTCTCCGAACGCACCTTCAACCGCTACGATCTGGGCCGCAACGAACTGCGTCTGCGCCTCGAACCGTTGCAGTGGTCATATGGCGTCACGCCGATCTTCCTCGAACAGGTCAAGGTCCAGCCGCTGAGTCGCAACCTCGCCTCACCGACCAAAAGCGCCTACGCCGAGCTTGAGCCACGGCCAATCGGCGTGCAGGGCCAGGTCACCGACTTTCCGTTCGACACCTATCGCTACGGCTACAAACCGGTGCTGTATTACCTCAAGGGCAGCGAGCGCATCGACCTGCGCTTCAAGAACATCACCACGCTGATGGACCTGTCCAACACCTTCACCCCGATTCAGAAATACAACCGAGTCGAGTACATCAACGAGAAAAATTCGATGATCCGTGACGAGGACTACAAGGCCTACGGTCCGCACGAGTGCGCGTTCAGCGTCGAGCGCAAAGGCTCGTTCAAGGTTGTGGTGCTGTTGTTGCTGCTGGTGCTGTGCCTGCCGCTGCTGCACGTGTTCTATCGCGACGAACCGGGGATCGACTTCCTCGCTACGCTGGTGGCGATTGCCGTAGTGCGCGTGCTGCTGGTGGGGCCGGTGCAGGACTTCCAGCTGTACAACATCGACTTCCTGTTTGGCGCAGCGATTCTGCTGGTGGGCTCGGTGTCGCTGATCAAGGCGATGCGCGCCAACAGCCGCCGGGAGATGGCGTTGAAGAGCGGGGCGACATCCTCCTGGTGACACAGGCCTGAACATGACCCTGTAGGAGCTGCCGCAGGCTGCGATCTTTTAAAAGCAACATCAANAAGATCGCAGCCTGCGGCAGCTCCTACAGGGCGCTTTATTTCAGCGCCGGATCGCCCATGTTCATCTTCTTCCACCCCTGCAACAGCACCTGGGCCTTCGGCTCCTGGCCGTTCTCCAGGTAGTACTGGATCAGCGACAGCCGGGCATTGCGGTTCGCCGGCTGGACTTTGAGCAGACGCTCCAGCTCGTCACACGCCTCGGTCACCTTGCCACTGTCGTGCAACGCCACCGCCAGCACGTAACCGTACTGCGGGTTCTGCGGCTCCAGTTGTGCGGCTTTGTGCAGCGCGGTCATGGCTTCGGCAGTCTTGCCGGCGCGGATCAATGACAGGCCACGGGTGTGCTGCAGCAATGCAGCGTCGGGGTGCGCCTTGAGGCCGTCGTCCAGCAGGGTCTGCGCTTCCTGAACCCGACCATTAGCCTCCAGCCATTGCACCAGCGTCACCAGCGCCGGGTAGAAATCCGGATCGCGTTTGAGTGCGGTGCGCAGCAACCCTTCGACCTCGGCAGCACGGCCACTGGCCTGATACAGCATTGCCAGGTTCAGGTTGGCCTCGGCCCGTTCCGCGAGACTGTTCTGCACCGCCTCATACTCGGCAATCGCCGCGTCCCAATGGGGCTGTGCGGCGCCGAGGCCGTTGTTGCGCGCCACGCTGAGCAGGTCCCGCGCCGCGACGATGCGCACGGCTTTCACCGGATCGCTGAGCAGCGGTGTCAGCAACGAGGCGCGCTCGGCGGGCGGCAGGAAGGCACTGATGGCGCGCACCGCGCTTTCGCGAACCTGCGGCGCTGGATCTTTCAGATTCTGAGTCGCCAGTTTCAAAGCCTGATCACTCGGATACAGCGGCAGTTCGGCCAGCAACGTTGCCCGCTGAATCGCCGGCAGATCGCTGCGCTGCAATTGCTCATACAGAGCGTTTGCTGCACCGGGCTGGCCGTTGCGAATCAGCCACAGGCTCTCGTCATAGCGCGGTGCCTGCGGTGTCGCTGCGGAGGCGTTCCACACCTTGAATTGCGCGGTGACCTTGTCACCGGCCTTGCCTTGGTGGCAGCTCAGACACGCATCGGGCGTACCGAGTTTTTGCGCGCGTTCCGGGTTGGGGATGCTGAAGCTGTGGTCATGGCGCCAGTCGTTGCCCATGTAGAACTTGCCGGGCATGTGGCAATCCACGCACTGCGAGCCGGGCTGGCCCGGGGTGTGGCGGGTGTGTTCGATGGAGTCGTAGTTCTTCGCCTGCAGGCCCTTGCCATCGACACCTTCGACCGAGGTCTTGCCACCCGTGTTGTGACATTGCAGACACACCGCGTTGCCCGGCGCCTTGAGTTCGCTGCTGTGCGGGTTGTGGCAATTGCTGCAGCGCACCCCTTTGTCGAACATTTTGCTCTGCAGGAACGAGCCGTGCTCGAACACCTCATCCTTGATCTTGCCATCCAGCGCATACAATTCGCGGGTCAGGGTGCTGGGCAGGTAGTCGTCCATCAAGCGCTTGCCGACGGTGTAGCCATCACCCAACGGCGCACGGCGCGCATGGCAGCGGGCACAGGTTTCGATTTCGACGGTAGCATTCTTGTCCTTGAGGTCGACGGCAAAACCCTTGTGGATCAGGTCATCTTTTTTTTGCGTCCACTCCAGGTGATTCGAGGCCGGGCCGTGGCAAGCCTGACAGCCGACCCCGAGGCTGTTCCACTGGCTGTTGAACGTGTTGCTGGCCGCATCGAAATTGCGCTTGAAGCCAGTGGTGTGGCATTCGACGCACATGAAATTGGCGTTCTGGCTGGGCTTGCTCCAGTGCAGCGGATTCTTGAAGTTCACGCCCTGACCGGGATAGAGGTGAAACCAGCGGTGTTTCTCGGTATCCCACGCCACACCGAGCGCCTGCAAACGGCCTTCGCCGACGTCGATCAGGTATTGCTGCAACGGTGCAATGCCGAAGGTGAAGGCGACTTTGAAGTCAGCGTTCTTGCCATCGATACCCGGCGTATTGACCTGGAACTGGTCGTCTTTGCGGGAGAACCGGGTGGTCTCGTTTTCGGCCCTGAAGGTGACGTTGTTGAAGTCGCCAAGCACGGTGTCGGCATTCGCTGGCTGCATCGCCAATTGGTGATGCGAGCCTTGCCAGTCCTTGACCTGTTCGGTGTGGCAGCCCTGGCATTGTTGCTCATCGACCATGCTGGCGGGCTTCTGTGCCACTGGTTGCGGTCTGGCGACGACAGGCGCCGCCGCGCTGATCGGCGGGGCCGTGTATGGCGCGGGCGCAGTGCTGAACAGAAACCAGCCAATGCCCGCCACAGCGGCCAGCAGCACGCCAATAGTGAGAGGGAACAGAAAACGCGAAAGGGACGGTCGGGACGAATCAGGTTCAGGCGGTGCGACTTTATTTTTATGCTTGGGCATTACGACTTCCGTGGTCAGATGCATTGGCCTGCTGGCATGCGTTCAAGCTTGATGCAGCTTTGCCGGATGCCCGGCGTCTGTCAAACGTCAGTTGTGACGCGGCGCCCGGTGTTGTGTGAATTTTCTGGTTTTCAGCGCAATTGCCGCGGTTTTAGCTATACCTGTAACTCCCCCCAACGCAATACATTCAGGCCTTCTGACAGGAGTTACAGCATGAAGCTAGCAGTAATGATGGGCACCCTCTGCATTGCCACCCTTGGCGTGGTGGGTTGCTCCAGCAAAACCGTCGCTCCCGATGAGTATTCCGGCTTTCTCAAGGACTACAGCCAGCTCAAGGAGGCCAAATCGCCGTCCGGTGCCGAGGTGATGCGCTGGATCGATCCGAAGGTGGATATCAGCAAGTTCACCAGCGTGTACATCGAGCCGACCCAGCTCTATCCAAAGCCGCAACCGACCGCGAAGATTTCCCAACAGACCCTCAACGGCATCACCTCCTATTACGATCAGGCGCTCAAGCGTGAAATCAGCAAGGATCTGCCGTTGGCCAACGGCCCTGGCCCAGGCGTGATTGTGGTGCGTGCGGCCATCACTGCTGTGAGCAGCAAGACCGAAGGCCTGCACGCTTATGAAGTGATCCCGGTGGCGTTGGTGGCAGCAGCCGTCAGCACTGCCAGCGGTATCCGCGATCAGGAAACCACGCTGGCCACCGAAGCGGTGTTCCTCGACGGTGCGAGCAACAAGGTCGTGGCGCAGGTGGTGCGCAAAGGCACCGGCAAACCGTTGGAAAACGACACGCAAGCCATGAAGGCCACTGACGTCAAACCGGTGATTGATGGCTGGGCCAATGACATGCACCAGATGTATCTGAAGCTCAAGGCCAGTAAATAACCCGGGGCCCCTGCAGGAGCTGCCGCAGGCTGCGATCTTTTGACTTTGATTTTTTAAAAACAAGATCAAAAGATCGCAGCCTTCGGCAGCTCCTACAGGGGGCAGCGTTACTGCCCGGTAAACCAGCGGAAGTACGGGTTGCCGCCATCCCCGCGCATCACCTCACGCATATCTCGTCCCCACGCATCCCGATCCCCGTCATACGCATGCAGGCTGGCGCGGTAGAACTGCATCAGGCGCTGACGGTGTGTCTCCAGTCGCTCAGTGAACCCGGCATCGGCATTCACCAATGTTGGTGGCTGATACAAGTCCAGCAGTGCCGGCAACACCCGAGTGATTTCCTTGCTGCGCACCCACGGCGCGTATTCGATCCGGGGCTGATCGTCCGTGACCGCCGGAGCATTGGCTGCGAAACGTTCAAGGCCTGCGCGGTCGGTGACCCACGTCGCGAGCAGCGCGGCCGCCGAGCCAATCCCGACATCCTGCAAAGTGCTGCGCACGCTGGCCTGCTGGAAACGCTCGGTGATTTTCGCCGCGTCCAGTTGCATCGGCTGCAGCGAACCGACCAGCAGCATCTCGTGGAACTCACTGGTCCACAGCGAGGCATACGGGAACACGTCGAGGAAGCTGCGTACCAGTGCGCGCGAGTCGTCGATGTTCTGGGTCGGCAACGGTAACCACTGCGCGACGATGCCGTGTTGCTCCAGCCGACTGGCCGCCAACTGATAGAAGTCTCGCGAGTACAGATTGACCACGCGGGCTGCCGACGGCGGTGGCGGTTCGAGGGTGATCAGGTCGTAGGTCTGCGGGCTGCGCAGCAGTTCCTGGCGACCGTCGCGAAGGCGCACATCGACGCCCGGATCGCTGGCGGCGTTGAAGTTGCCGTTGAACAGGGGCGCCGCCTTGACCACCGACGGTAACAACTCGGCAACCACCCGATGTTCCAGGCCCGGATAGCGCAGCAGGGCGCCGGCGGTGATCCCGGTGCCGAAACCGATCACCAGTGTCGAACGTGGCTCGCCGTTGTGGATCAGCAACGGCAGCAGGGCCTGGATGCGCATGTAGCGCAGCGACGGCATGGCATCGCCGGTGTTCGACACACCTTGAATGTACAGGCGGTGGAAGGTGTTTTCACCACGGCCCTGAGCGACCACCGCCACGGTGCCGCCTCGGCCTTCCTCGTAGAACGCCAGCGTGCCGTTGCGCGCACCGGGCAGCAGACGGGCAAGTTTGTCCACCGGAGTCAGCACGGCGAGTGCTATCGACACGAGCCCCAGCGCGACTACCGCTTGACGCCGGCCTTTTTTGACGTGATGGCCCTTGCGTACGGCCACGTAGCCGATGCCGGCCGCGATGATTGCCAGCAGGCCTAGCGTACGCACCAGCCCCAGCAGCGGAATCAGCAGAAAACCGCAGAGCATCACGCCGACGATCCCGCCCAGCGTATTGAACGCGACCACGGCACCGACATCGCGCCCGACGCGTTCACGTCCCACGCTCAAGCGCAGTGCCAGCGGAAACGCCGCGCCGAGCAACAGCGTCGGGACGAACACGATGCTCAGTGCCGCCACTGCAAAACGTGCGCTCATGCCGGCCAGTTCGCTCGCGCCGAACGTCAGCACCCAGTACTCGGCCTGACTTTGCGCCAACACCAGCCAACGCCCGAGCACAGCAATTTCCAGCAAAGCGATGAGCCCGGCACCGGCAATCAGCAGACCGAACACGCCCCACGGATCGCGAATGCGCTCGACGCGACGAGCGAGCAGAGTGCTGCCGATGAACAGTCCGGTCAGGTACGTGGCGAGCACCACGGCAAACGCGTAGGTGCGAGTACTCATGAACTGCACGATCGACTGCGACCAGACCACCTCATAACCCAGCGCCACGCCGCCTGCGATGGCGTATAACCACAGGGCGGTGCGGTCTGCGGCTTTCCCGGTGTGAGGTTTGACGGGGGCTGCAACTGGCGTCGGACGCTGACGTTGCAGCCACAGCGCAGCGGTTGCCGCCAGCAGGTTGAGCATCGCCGCAAACAGCGCACTGCCGCGCACGCCGAGGGTGGCGATCAACACGAATGCGGCGAGCAAGGTGCCGACAATTGCGCCGAGGGTGTTGGCCGCATACAGCTGACCGCCGGCCTTGCCCGGGTCAGCCGCCAGCGAGCGCACCAGCACCGGCAGTGTGCCGCCCATCAACACCGCCGGAATCCCCACTAGCGCGAATGGCAATAGCCAGGCCAGCAGGCCGACATGGCTTTGCAACCAGGCAAACGGGCTCGCCGCCAGGCTCATCGCAACCGTGGCGCCAACGCCAAGAATCGCCACCAGCACTTCCAGTCCGGCATAGAGCAGCACCGGTTGCTGAAAGCGATCAGCCCAGCGCCCGAACAGCCAGCCGCCAATGGCCAGCCCGGCGAAAAAGGCGCTGATGCCGGTGGTGATGGCGTAGACCTCGACGCCGACCACCAGCGACAACTGCTTGATCCATAGCACCTGATACACCAGCGCGGCGGCGCCGGAGGTGCACAACAGCAGGGCAGGGATCAGCAGCGCCGGGGTGGCGGCTCGGGCGGTGGGTATGGCCGACGGCTTGCTGGCGATACGTGAGGACATGCGGGGGGGGGGCCTTGTTCAAATCACACAATATCTGTGACGGTACGGGCCTCATCGCTGGCAAGCNATCTTCAGTGAACACTCATGTTGTGGTCGACAGAAATACCTGTGGGAGCTGGCTTGCCAGCGATTGGGGCCGGCACGGTCTCAGGTGAAAATCAGGGCCGCCTGCCGCTGAGGGCGGGCGGCAGTTCAACGGTCTTACTGTGCAGCCGGAGCCGCTTTGATTTTTTCTGCGATCTTGGCGTCAACCGCAGCACGGATCTGGTCGATGCTGAAGCTGGCCGGTTTCTGGCTTGGCGGGTACTCGATGAAGGTCTGCAGGAACTTCGCAGACTTGGTCACCGCTACGCCGGCCAGATAGACGTTCTTGGTGTTCCAGTCATAGAACTGGTCAGACACCACATCCGCCCGCTCATACGGATCCATCCGCAGGTTGAGGATTTTCGGCACGCGCAGGCACACGAACGGCTCGCTCCAGACCCGGAAACCGCCCGGCTGGCGCTGTTCGCAGAACACCACTTTCCAGTTGTCGAAGCGCATCGAGACCAGCATGCCGTCGTCGTTGAAGTAGTAGAACTCGTTGCGCTCGCCTTTGGGCTGCTGGCCGGTCAGGTAGGGCAACTGGTTGTAGCCGTCCAGATGCACTTTGAAGCTGGTACCACCGGAAGTCGGCGCCCAGCCCTTGAGCAGTTTGTCTTTCACGTCGGCATCGCCGGCAGCAGCGAGCAGGGTCGGGAACCAGTCCATCCCCGAGAACATCTCGTTGGAGACTTCGCCGGCCTTGATCTTGCCGGGCCAGCGGACAATCGCCGGTACCCGGTACGCGCCTTCCCAGTTGGAGTTCTTCTCGTTGCGGAACGGCGTGGTCGCCGCGTCCGGCCAGGAGAACTGGTTCGGGCCGTTGTCGGTGGTGTAGACCACGATCGTGTTGTCGGCGATTTTCAGGTCATCGATGGTTTTCAGCAGTTTGCCGACATCGGCATCGTGCTCGAGCATGCCGTCCGCATATTCGTTGCCGGGCATGCCGCTCTGGCCCTTCATCGAATCACGTACATGGGTGAACACGTGCATGCGCGTGGTGTTCATCCAGACGAAGAACGGCTTGTCGGCCTTGGCCTGTTTCTCGATGAACGCTTGCGCGGCGGCAGTGGTTTCGTCGTCGATGGTTTCCATGCGCTTGGTGGTCAAGGCGCCGGTGTCTTCGATCTTGCCGTCGGCGAAGCTGTGGATCACCCCTCGCGGGGTATTGGCCTTGACGAATTCGGCATCGTCCTTGGGCCAGTACGGACGCTCTGGCTCTTCCTCGGCGTTGAGGTGATACAGGTTACCGAAGAACTCGTCGAAACCGTGGTTGGTCGGCAGGTACTCATCGCGGTCACCCAGGTGGTTCTTGCCGAACTGCCCGGTGGCATAACCCAGACCCTTGAGCGCCTGGGCGATGGTGATGTCGCGTTTTTGCAGGCCGACCGGAGCGCCGGGAATCCCGACCTTCGACAGACCTGTACGCAGTGGCGTCTGGCCGGTGATGAACGACGATCGTCCGGCGGTGCAGCTGTTCTCCGCGTAGTAGTCGGTGAACATCATGCCTTCTTTGGCAATCCGGTCGATGTTCGGGGTCTTGTAGCCAACCACGCCCATGGAATAGGCGCTGATATTGGTCTGGCCGATATCGTCGCCGAAGATCACCAGAATGTTGGGTTTCTCAGCCGCTGTGGCGGTTGCCGACAGCGCCATCACCGAGGTTGCCACCAGGGCGAGTTTCGGTAGCCACTTGCGTATGCGAGTCATCTGACTTGCTCCTTTTGCGCGGGGGTGTCGCTTGCTGCGACTTACGTTTACTGCAGTCCTGCGTCACGCTTTTTCTTATTGCACCTGCCCGGTTGCCGGTGGATCGTACGGGTAGATCCGGCGCCATTCGGTCGCCATGTCGACCACGGTCCAGCCACGGGAATTTGCTTCGTCGAGGGCTTTGTCGAGCCGCCCGATATCGGATTTTCGGTCATAGGCCCACTCGCGTCTGGCGTCGGTGTGGTGCACCAGCCCTATGAAGCGTTTGCCGGGGCCAGCGGCGGTCCACTGCAGCATTTGCAGGTCGCCGTCGGAATTGCCGAACGCGAGAATCGGGCGTTTGCCGATCACCGCATCAATGCTCTCCGGTTTGCCCGGGCCATCGTCGTTGTGCGCCAGTTTTGGCGTGCGCAGGATCGAGGCCTGGCCGTCCTTGAACTGGAACGCGGTGACGAACGTGGTGCCGATCACCTGTTCCGGCGGAATGCCGTAGACCTTTTCGGCGAAGGTGCGCATGAAGCCGGTGTCGCCGCCGGAAACAATGTAGGTCTTGAAGTCCTGGCTGCGCAGGTAGTCGAGCATTTCCAGCATCGGCTGGAAGATCATTTCGGTGTAGGGCTTGCCGGTCTTCGGATGCCGCGCCTGACTCAGCCAGGTCTTGGCGTAATCGTCGAAAGCCTCGGTGGTCATGCCGGTGTGGGTGGCACCGAAGATCTTGATAATCCCGTCCATGCCGGCGGCAGCGAGTGCCTTGTGGTCATTTTCCAGCACCGCTTTGAATGGCTGAGTGGTTTTCCATTCCGGATGCTGTGACGCATTGCGCTTGACCTCGTCGAGGGCGAACAGCAACTCGAAATACATCGGCTGCTCGCTCCACAGGGTGCCGTCGTTGTCGAACACCGCGATACGCTCGGCGGGTTGGACGAAGTCCTTGCTGCTCTGGTCGGTAACCGCCTGCACGAACGCGATGATGTTGTTTTTCGCGGGTCCGTCATTCCATGACGGCAAAGGTTCGCTGGCCTGGGCCAGCAATGGCAATGCCAGCGCAAACAACAATGCCAGGCTGAAACGTTGACGGTGCGGCGGCGGGGTGGTCATGGGAATTCCCTTTCCTGAACAGGGTTGAGCGGGCGCAGGGCCGACGCCGGTTTGTGCGGCTGTTGTTCGACCTGACTGTGAAGCGTAGTCAACGATTGGCGCAGTTGAACAAGTGTTTGTTCAGTCTGCGGATCACGCCCGTAAAGTCCGCGCAACAGGCCCTGCAAGCGCGGGCCGGCGTTCACCAGACGCAGCCCGAGGCGACTGCGGCGCAGCCACAGATACACCGCGCTCAATTGCGTCGGATGAGCTTGCAGTTGCGGGTTGATCTGTTGCCAGGCGAAGTCCGCCGATTGCTCCCAGGCCAGTTGCCGCGCGTGCTTGCGTACCTGCCATTGGCGCCGGGCGCGCAACAGGGCAGGACGCAGCCAATAACCGACGCCAGTGCACACGGCGAGTAGCGCCAGCCACAGCAGCCAGCGTGTGGAAAAGTGCGGGTTGTTACGGCCGAGCTGCTGGAGATCGTCGGTGATCGAAAACACCGGTTTGTAGGCGCTGTCGGCTGCGGCTTCGAAGGTCACGGCGGGCACTTGCGCAATGCGGCTCTGCTGCGTTTTGACGTCCCACCATTTCACCGCGATGTCCGGCAGGGTGTAGGCGCCAGCCTTGTCGATGCGGTAGGTGACAGCGTCGATCCGCTGACCACCGAGCACGTTGCCGCGGCCGTCATCCAGACGGCTGACTCGTGGGGTCTGCGGATAACGACTCAGACCGTCTACCTCGCCCAGTGGCAGAATCGGCAGCGCCATCGCCAGTGCGCCATCGGCCTGCAGGGTCAGTTGGCGGGTCACGCTGTCGCCGGTTTTCAACGGGGTTGCCGAGTTGACCAGGCTTTGGCTCAGGCGCACATCGCTGGCCACCAATGGCGTTTCTCCGGGTTTGAAGCCTGGCGGCTGGGCGGCACTGAAGTGCAAGGGTTGGCTGTGTGCATTGATTGCATTGCTGGCCTGACCCGGTGTCGCAGAGACCGTCAACGGCGGGATGTCGAAGCGGCGGGCGACATTCGGGGTGATCAGGTAGCTGTAGCGCAAGCCGCTGAAGGATTGTCCGTCGATCGTCTGATTCAGGTGCTGGGCGCGGCCATCGGGCGGCGTCACCAAGGCGCCGTCGAGTTTCAGTTCGGGCAGGCTCGCGGCGCTGGTGAACCAGGTGTCGGTGAGCACGTCGACTTGCAGCTCTACCAGTCCGCCGACCATCACGCCTTCGGCGGGTTGCAGGTGGGCGTGGATTTTCAGTTGGGGTTCGGCGGCAGAGGCATTCAGGCTGAGCAAGCTGGTTATGAGCAAGGTGCAGATTTTTTTGCCGGCAGATCTGGCCTCATCGCTGGCAAGCCAGCTCCCACAGGGAGTATCTGTGTTATCGCCAATCGAGTTAACAGCGCAAAACCTTGTGGGAGCTGACTTGCCAGCGATGAAGCCAACCCGGTTCATGGCTTGGTCCCCGACTGATCCTGCAAACTGAACTTCTGCCTGAGAAACTTCGCCGGCGAGGTGCTCAGGTTCTGCAGCCACAACGCGTCGGACGCTGCCTGCTCGGTCTCGACTTTTTTGCTCTGACCCTTGCCCGGCGCCTTGTCGAATTTCACTTCATCCGGTTTGGTCTCGGGGGCATTTTTTTCGGCGCTGTCGGTGTCCTTGAGCAACGCCTGCGCCAGCGCCAGATTGGCCGTGGCCTCGGGAAATTGCGGTTGTCTTTGCAGGGCCTGGGTGTAAGCGGCAATCGCCTGATCGAACTTGAAACGCCGCACGTAAATGTTGCCCAGATAAAACCATGCTTGCGCTGTGTCCAGGTGGGCAAAGGTCACCAGCGCGAGGTCGTAGTCCGCCGCGTGATAGGCCGCCACGCCTTTCCAGTACGGATCGACAAACAGCGCCGCCGCTTGCGGCCAATGCTCATGTTCGGCGGCCCAGCGCCCTTGCTGATCGCGGGTGAAGAATGCATCGGTCAGTGCATTGGCCTTGGCTGGCGCGGCGGGCCAGCCAAGGCTTGTGGCCAACAGCAGCGCCGGCACCCAGTTGACGCTCCAGCCCTTGCGCACACCGAGCAGTGCCAACAATAGAAGGGGCCAGCACAACCAGTAACCGGCGTCCTTCCAGTGCAATTGCTGTTGTTCGGCGCTGGCACTCTGGAAGTGTTGTTGCGCGTGCAACTCGATCCAGTCCAGATCATCGTCGTCGAGGGTGAGGCTGCCCAGCGGCGCGTCAAGGGCGGCGGCCAGTTGCTTGAGCGCCGCCATATCGAAGCGGCCGACTACCGGGCGCCCGTTGCTGTCGACTTTCGGCTGTCCGCCGGCTCCCTGAATCATGCCGCCGTCCTCATTGCCGACCGCAAGTACCAGCACCTGCAACTGGCTGTTATCGAGTTGTTTGTCGAGGCCATCGAATTGCGCGGTGTCGGCACCGTCGGTAATCAGCAGCAGGCTGCCCGGGGTTTTCTCGGCGCGGAGCAGGCGTTTGGCCTGCTCGATGACCGCGCTGACGTCCTTGCCGGGTTTGTCGATGAGGCCAGTGCCCAGCGCCTGAATGAAGGTGTCGAGCAACGCCGGATCGTCGGTCGGCGGCAACACCAGATGCGCGCTGCCGGCATAGGCGATCAGCGCGGTGCGGGCGCCGGCGCGACGCTGAATCAGGTCGTGCAGTTTGTGCTTGGCCGCTTCCAGCCGCGTCGGCTGAACGTCGTTGGCGTCCATCGACGGCGACAGGTCCATGGCGACGATCAGCGGCGCACGATTCTCCAGAAAGTCCGGGCGATCCTGCTCCCAGGTCGGCCCGGCGGCGGCAAAGGCGCCGATGAGCAGCATCGCGCATAGCCAGTGCACCGGGCGCAGGTGCTGCAGATCCTTTGGCGTGACCAGCAGATGCGGCAGCAAATGTTCGGCGATGTTGTTGCGTAGCCGGCGCTGCAGGTCGCGGCTGCGGCGCCAGAGCAGCGGCAGCAGTGCGGCGAACAGCGCGAGCAGCAACCACAGCGGGCGCAGGAAGTGGAAATCACCGAGATTGATCTCCATCTCAGGCCTCCTGCCGCTGGCGGGCAAGCGCCAAGCGCGGGCGCAGCAGGGCGCCGAGGTGATACAGCGCCAACAATCCCAGTGCCGCACCCAACGGCCAGTGGAACAACTCGCGTTGCGGCTGATGACTGAGGGTTTTCACCTGATGCGGCGTGAGGCGGTCGAGGGTGGTGTAGACCTGATCCAGCGCTGCGCGGTCTTCGGCGCGGAAAAACTGCCCGCCTGTGGTCTGGGCGATCTGTTGCAGCCCGCGCAGATTGACCTGCGCCTCGCCGGAAGCCGTCGGGTCGCCGATGCCGATGGTGTGAATGACCACGCCCTTGTTGGCGGCCATTTCGGCGGCGTGGTCAGGAGTGATCGCACTGTTGGTGTCGTTGCCGTCGGTGAGCAGGATCAGCACTTTCTGCTCCTCGTCGGCCTGGTCGAGCAGCTTCAGGCTCAAGCCGATGGCGTCACCGATGGCAGTGTTCGGCCCGGCCATGCCGATGCCGGTATCGGCCAGCAACAGCGACAGGCTGGCGTGATCAAGGGTCAGCGGCGCCTGCGGATAGGCGCCGCTGCCGAACACGATCAGGCCGATGCGGTCGTCCTTGCGCTTGTCGATGAACCCTTGCACCACCTGTTTGACGGCGGCGAGACGATTGATGGTCTGGCCGTCGGCATTGCTGAAATCTTCGGTTTCCATCGATTGCGAGATGTCGATGGCGAGCATCAGGTCGCGCACCGGTTGCTGGCGCTCGATGGGTTTTTCAACGAACACCGGGCGCGCAGCGGCGAGCAGGATCAACATCCACACCAACAGATTCAGCAACCGCTGCCAGGGGTTCTGACGATTGCCGACCCGGCTCGGCGCTTCCCCGACGGCGCGGCTCATGGCGCCGAAAAACGGCACCCGCACGGCGCTGCGGGCTTCCTGATACGCCGGCAGATAACGCAAGGTCAGCCACGGCAGCGGCAACAGCAGCAACAACCACGGGTAATCAAGCTGCCACATGGTGCTGCTCCATCCAGTATTGACAGGTGTCGAACAGCGCCTCGCGCTGTTCGGCGGGGAGGGCGCGCAGGGTGGTGTCGGGGGCGTAAGCGAGTTGGGCGAGTTGTTCGCTGAAATTGGCCGGTAGAGGTTTTTTACTGTGTTGCTGCAGAAAGGCCTGCCAATCCGATCTTCCCAACGCCGCAGGACCCTGTGGGAGCTGGCTTGCCAGCGATGGCGTCGTGTCAGTCAGCTCGGATGTTGCAGGAGATGGCCTCATCGCTGGCAAGCCAGCTCCCACCGTTATTGTGTTCCACCAGCGAGCCTCCGGTAGGGGCATCGAGAGCGCCACGCGCTTGAGCAACTCGGGCAGCTCGCGCAGGGCATTCAGATCATCACTGCGCACACGCAACTGCGCCAGCCGCACCAACGCTTCGCGCCGATATTGATCCCGTCGCCATTGCCAATAACGCCGCACGCCAACCACCAGTGCCAGCACAACCAACAGCCCCAGCAACAGCCACCAGCCCCAGGTCTGCGGCGCATAACTCACCGGCGCCGGCAGGCTCAGCTCCTTGAGCTGGCTGATGTCGGGGATATTCGGGTTCATCGCCGTGGGCCGGCAGACTTGCCAAGCTCGGCGCGCAATTGCGCGTGGGCCTCTTCGGCGGTGCTGAACATCATCAGCGGCACCTGACTGCGGCGCAGCAGGGTGGCGACGTCCTTAAGGCGGCCACCGAGATAATCACCCAACGGCTGATGCACACTGCGTTTCTCGACAGCCAGTTCCACCTGCAATTGGCCTTGGGTGACCAGCAGCCGGCCATCACTCGGCAGCTTCAAGGCCAGTGGATCGTAGACTTGCAGGGCAATCACGTCGTTATGCGCGCGCAGTTGCCGCATCAACTGCAAGGTACGTTCACCCGCCCCGGCGAAGTCGCTGACGATGCAGATCAAATGGTCGTGACCGGCCAGCGCCAGGCAACGCTGCAAGGCCTTGTCCAGTTGGTCTTCGTCTTCGGCATCGGGATTGGACGCGTTCAGCGCCTGATTCTGTTGCACCACGCGGCTGAGCAAGGCTTCGACCCGTTTGCGGCTGCGTAGCGGTGCAATGCTGTCGATGCGTTGATCGTTGAACACCAGACCGCCGACCCGGTCACCAGCGTTGAACACCATCCACGCCGCCAGTGCGCCGAGTTCAGCGGCGAGGGCAGATTTGAAACTGCGTTGCGAGCCGAAGAACATCGACATGCGCTGATCGACCACGATCAATGCCGGGCGATCGCGCTCTTCAGTAAAAGTGCGTACCACCGGTTTGCCGGTGCGCAGCGAAGCGCGCCAGTCGAGGTGACGTAAATCATCACCGGGCTGGTAGCGGCGCAGCTCATCGAAGTTCAAGCCACGGCCGCGCAAGCGCGAAGCATGGTTGCCAGCAAGAATGCTGCCCTGGGGCTGGCGCGCCAGAAAACTCAGGTCACGGGCCTTGAATTCCAGCGCCATCAATTGCGCCAGAGAAACGTAGACCAGGCCCTCCGTGTTCATGCCGGGATTGCTACTTTATCCAGCAAACGGTCGAGCACCTGATCGGCCGTCACGCCATCCGCGACTGCGTCGTAGCTCAATTGCAGGCGATGGCGCAGCACCGGGTGCACCACCGCGCGCACGTTGTCCGGCGAGACGAAATCCTGGCCCTGCAACCACGCGTCGGCCCGCGCGCAACGATCCAGGCCGATGCCGCCACGGGGACTGGCACCGAGGCTGATCCAGCGTCCGAGGTCTTCGTCGTAATCGGTCGGGTGGCGAGTGGCGTTGATCAAGTCGATCAGATAGCGGTCGATGGCCGGTGATACGTGCACCGCGCTGACCTCCTTGCGCGCGGCGAAAATCACTTCCTGTGACAGGCTGAAGCCCTTGCCCGGCGCGGTGTTCGCGCCCTGGGCAAACTCTTCGGCGCGCAACAGGCGCAGCACCTGGCTTTCGTTGTCGGCGCTGGGGTAATCCAGTAGCACCTTCATCAGGAACCGGTCCATCTGCGCTTCCGGCAACGGATAAGTGCCTTCCTGCTCGATCGGATTTTGTGTGGCGACCACAATGAACAGCTCCGGCAGCAAATGGCTGGTGCCGGCCACGGTAATCTGCCGTTCTTCCATGGCTTCCAGCAGCGCCGCCTGGACCTTGGCCGGGGCGCGGTTGATCTCGTCGGCGAGGATCAGATTGCCGAACAGCGGGCCGGGCTGGAAGCGGATCTCGTTTTGCCCGGCGACCTGATGCAGCACTTCGGCGCCGGTGATGTCCGAGGGCAGCAAGTCGGGGGTGAACTGGATGCGGCTCATCTTCGCGTCCAGATGGGTGGCCAGCGCCCTGACCGTGCGCGTCTTGGCCAGCCCCGGCAGGCTTTCCAGCAGCAAATGCCCGTTGGCCAGCAGGCCAAGGAGGATCTGCCGAATGACCTGATCCTGGCCGAGTATGGCTTCAGCGATGCTCGCTTGCAGGGCGTTGAGGTCGGTGAGTGCGGTCATGGGACAGTCCTTGGTGGCCGGTCTAGAAAAACGCCAGGGTCATGTTGACGGCAATGCCGTTGCCTTCAGGGCGGTTCTTGGTGTCGAACTCCGGCACCCAGCGCGCACTGATGTTGGCTTGGGCATCGGCGAATTTGCCGCTCCAGGCCACCACCGGCCCGGCGCCGACGGAGCGTCCACGGAAGCCATTGAGGCTGTCGGCGGTCTGGCCCTTGTCGTCGGTGACCTGCTGGATATAGCCGGCCGCGAGACCTGCGCTCCAGCCACTGCCGAAGCCGTGAGTCCACAAGGCATCGAGAGTGAAGATGTTGCCGTTGCGATAATCGGTGGCAGTGTTTTCGGTGTAGAACTCCAGGCCACTGGACAGGGTGAACTCGCCCCCCTTGCCGTCCAGATGGGTGAAGGCCACGGTGGGCATGAACGTGTAATTGTTCTGCCCCGGGTTGGCCAGGCGATTGTCGTTGTAGGCGCCGGTCGGCACGTAGATCGGCAGGGAGAACGCGATGTGATTCAGTTCGTCGAAGTGGTAGCCGGCGGCAATCGGGGTGACCAGCGCGTCGGCGAACTGGGTGCCGGAATCGCTGGTGCCGAGGGTGCGCCCGCGCGGGCCGGTGATCGCCGCGTCAATGTCGGTGTACTGCAGTGGAACACCGATTGCCGAGGCGAAGTTCCAGGGACCTTTGCCGGTGTCCCAGATGTGGGTCAGGTTGGTCATGGTGTAGGAGACTTTCATGTCGATCCCGGCACTGACTTCACCGGAAATCGGCGCACCGCGGCTGCCCTTGAGCGAGCCGTCGTACCAGATGCTGGTGACCGAGACCACCCAGCCCGGTTCGGGCGGGATGATCCCGGCGTTGGAAAACACCTGTTGCCCGGTGATCGGCCGGCCTACACCACCTTCGGCTGCATAGAGTTGAGGACTGCCGATCATGCACAGCGCCAGCAGCGGACGCACTACGTAAGGCTTGACCATCACTGGCTCCGTTTATTGTTTTGAATTGACCGGGTCGAGCTGCGGCATTTTCCACTCGCCGCTGGCCACTTCCGGTTTCGGCAGGTACAGGCGCAACACGCCGTAGAACGGCCCGTTCGGTGCCGGCAGCCAGTTGGCCTGCTTGTCCTTGCCGGGATTGGCGTGCTGCACGTAAAGGGTCAATCCGCCGTCGGCGTCGAGCGTCAAGTCGGGCAGCATTCGCGAGTTGATCAGGTAGCGATTGAGCGGGTTGGCCACCAGCAATTTGCTCTTGCCGTCATACATAGTCAGCGACCAGAAGGCGTCGGCCGGGGGCAGGGCGCCCTTGGCGAAATGCAGGGTGTAGTCGTGTTTCGCTGCGTCGGCCGGCTGGCCGTCCTTGTCGACGAAATAACCGATGTAGTTCGCCTCTTCGGCGGAGTTGCCAAAGATGCCCATGTTGGCGCCGGCGTAGCGATACAGGTAATTGCCCTTGAGGTGATCACGGGTGCCAAACAAGTCACCGCTGCTGAGTTCGTGCGTGTCGACCTTGTCTTTCTTGAACGCGGCGAATTCAGCCTTGGCGTCACTGATGCCGTCTTCGAGAGCCTTGCGTTGCTCGGCGCTGAGCTGTTTCAGGTCGAATGGCTGACCGGCACCGATGCCGATTTTGGCAAAGCGTGCGAGCAGGTCTTTTTCAACGTCCTGCGGCGGGGTGAAGGCGAGCATGAAGTTCAGGTAGCGGAACAGCTCCGGGGTTTCGCTCATGGTCGGCGTCGGTTTCGGCCAACTGATTTTCGGTGCCGGCGCCGGGGCTTTCTGTTTTACGTAGTGGCTCAGCGGTTCGACCTTGTAGCCTTTCTGGATCTGCTTGACCTTGCCCAGATCTTTTTCATCGAACAGCTGCGTGCGGTACAGCGCGTAGGCGATGTTGCTTTCGCTGCGCACCAGGCGGTCGATGTTGATCGGTTGCTGACCCTGCCAGTCAGGCCCGGCGATCATGAAATGACCACCATTGTTGCCGGTGCTGCGGGTGCCCAGGTAAGCGAAGTTCTGCGTATAGGCGTCGATCAGTTGCACCGAGTAGTAACGGTGCTCTTCGATCGGCGGCAAGGTCAGGATCAATGGCTCGCTGCGCAGGTCCATCCAGACGAACGAGTAGGGCGTGTCGGCGTTCGGCGTGACGAACGCGGTGTCCTTGGCGGTGAAGGCCTTGGCGGTGTTGCCGATCTGGTTGAACGGTGCTTTGAAGTTCGGGCTCTTGCGGTCCACGGCCTGGGTGTACAGGGTCTTGTACATTTCCACTACCGGGAAGCCATACAAGTAGGCGTCCTTGGCGATGCCTCGGGCTTCTTCGGGGCTGGCGCTGAAATCGGCCCAAGCGCTGCTGCTCAGGGCGAGGGTCAGACCGGTCAGCCATAGATTGCGTGTGTTCATGCGGCGTCCTTATTCATTGCACGACCGTGATGTCGTCGAGTTTCCAGCTCTTGTCGAAATAGGCTTCGGTCGGCGCGTACAGGCGGAAGTAGCTGAACCAGTGCTTGCCGGGCACGGTTTGCACCCAGTTGTTCTCGAAGCCTTTGGGTGCGCTTGGGCCGAAGTACAGGTCCACCGAGCCGTCGGCGTTTTTCTTCAGATCCTGGCGCGAGGACAGGTCGGCCTTGCGCTGCGGATTGTCGATCAGGCAACGGCTGTCGATGTCGTACACGGTCATCGACCAGAACTGCTTGGCCGGCGGGTTGGCGCCCACGTGCAGGCGATAGGTCTTGCCGCCGTCGAGCCAGTCACCCTTGGCATCGGTGTAGGCGCCAAGGTAGGTCTGGCCGAGCCCCGGGGTTTTGGAGACCATGCCTTTGGTGTTGGTCACCGCTTCATAGAACCAGGCGCTGCGTTCCCACAACTGGTCGTAATAGGCCACGCGTTGCGACGGTTCGGCGATGTTCAGCACCGTATCCCAATGCCGGTCGGGCCAGTACTGCGCGTCAGGAAAGCGCTTGGCAAACGTGTTGGCCTTGGCGATCAGCTCACCGACCTGCGCGCCGGACTCCAGGGCCTGACGCTGCTGAGTGTTGGGGTTGAAGGGTTTGTCCTTCTCGATGCCGAGACTGGCGAGCATCGCCATGTAGAAGCGATCACGTTCATTGACCGGCTCTTTCTGGATGATCTGGTGCAGCCGCTGCCAGTAAGCGATGCCGCGTGGCTGGGTACCCGACCACTTTTTACCGTCAGGCGACAGCAGGCGGGTCTTGCTCGGCTCGGCACGTTTGGCGTACGGGTACATCTTGAATTTTTCTACCAGCGCCTTGCCCTTGGCCGGATCCGGATCCAGCACCCGGAAGCCCACGAGCACGTTCATGGTTTCCGATTTGGCCAGGTAATACTTGTCGGCGTCGGCGGGTGGTTCCGCGCCCGGTGGCAGCACCAGGTATTGGCCACCCTGGCCTTTGTCCGGGCCGGTCTGGCCCATGTCGATGATCGCCCGCTGCCAGAAATCGCCAATGCCGCCGGCGGTCGGTCCCGGTGGCAGTTCAATCACCAGCGGCCCGGTTTCGCTGAGGTCGACGAAGCCGAGAATGTACGGCGTGGTGGCGTTGGCGGTGATCACGCCGAGTTTGTCTTCGTAGCTGTTGAGCACCATCAGATCGCCGCTGCGCGCGCCAAGCTTGTCGCGAAACTCTTCCTGCCACTGCGCGTAGGACACCAGTGGCAAGGCCCACAGGTAACTCTGGGTCGCCTGCTGGAAATCCAGCTCGGCGTAGAGTTTGGCAATCGACTCATGGGCCGGCAGTTCGCCCTCCATGGCGATCTTGCCGATACGGGTGTCGAGCTCCTGAGCACCGACGCCGCAGCTGGCGAACAGGGTCATCAGGCTGAAACCGGCTGCGCGTAAAGCGATGTGCATGGCGATGTCCTTATTTTCCGAATGTCACGTTGATCCCGGCAAACAGGGTGAACTGCGGCACACCGTCGCCTTTACGCTCGACGGTCCACTGCGGTTCGAGGAAGGCGTTGAGTATGTTGCTGCCGGACTTCCAGACCTTGCCTGCACCCAGGCCGATCGGGATGTAGTGAGTGTTGTTCTTCAGGTCGAACGTCCAGGTGCCGGTAGAGCGCAGGTACCAGCCCTTGTTGAGGTTATGAATGATGAACGGCTGCAGGGTTGCGGTTTCGACATGCGCGCGGTCGTGGTCGCCGGCAAACGAGCTCTGGTACTGCACCAGCGCACCGAGCAAGCCGCGCGGCGACGAATCGATCGCTACCGCCGCGAGGCCGGCCTGCCATTTGCCCGTGCCCAATTCATCTTCGGCAGCGGTCGGTGCGGTTATTTGCGGGCCGATGCCCAACTGCACGCCGTCGGTCTTGAGCAGGAAGATGTCGAACAGATTGAGATCGCCGATGCCGGTGCTGTAGCCGCCGTGCGGATCGGGTCGGGTGCTGATCGGCATCGTTGCGCGCAGCAGTTGCGGTACGCCGATGAAATCGTTGGGCGCAATCGGCAAAGTGCCGCGCAGCAGAGCGTCGTTGGTGTGCAGGTTGCTGTCGAACAGCTTCGGGGTGTAGTAATCCTGCAGGTTGGCGCCGGGCGCCAGGTTCAGCGGGTTGTTGCTTTTGTTGGCCTCTTCGGCGTTATTCGCCAAGGCACAAACTGCAGGCGCCAGCGAACTCGCCAGCAGCAAGGCGTGAATCCCCAATTTTTTTGACATGGTCCCCGTTTCCCTGGTGGCTACTGCATGGACGTCCCGGCGCCTCTCGGCCGTTGGACGTATTTCCTTTTTTATCAAGCCTGTAGGACACGTCTGAATGACGCTAGCAGCTAATCGGGAGTTAGCCAGTCGAAGGGATTAATTCTTTGGTTTTGTCTACAGAGTCAAACTAAAGGTGGGCGCTGAATTTTTACGACCCTGTAGGAGCTGCCGCAGGCTGCGATCTTTTGACTTTGATTTTTTAAAAGCCAGATCAAAAGATCGCAGCCTGCGGCAGCTCCTACAGGGGGCGGGGATTACAGATTTTTCTTCGCTTGCTCGCGAACGCGTTCTTCCTGCGCCCGTGCTTCAGGCGTGAACTCGGCACCGAAATCCTCGGCGGAGAAGATCTGGCGGATTTCGATATCGGAATCGCCCGGCATCGGATTGGGGCAGCGCTTGACCCACTCGATAGCGTCTTCTTTCGACTTCACTTCCCAGATCCAGTAGCCGGCCACCAGCTCCTTGGTCTCGATGAACGGACCGTCGATGACGGTGCGCTTGTCGCCGGAGAAATGCACGCGGGTGCCTTTGCTGCTCGGGTGCAGGCCATTGCCGTCGATGAGGATGCCGGCCTTGACCAGTTCTTCGTTGAAGTTGCCCATGGCGGTGATCAGCTCTTCACTGGGCATGATGCCGGCTTCGGAGTCGGCGCTGGCTTTGACAAGGATCATGAATCGCATGGTGGTTTCTCCAGGGGATGGGGTTGATTCACTGCTTAGTCGAACGGGCAGGGCGTGAATCGACAGGTCTCTGAATAAAAGATGCAGTCCGGCGTTTTAACAAACGCAATCCGACACACTGCAACTGCCAATGCAGGAGTTGCCGCAAGCTGCGATCTTTTGCTCCTGTCGTTAAAAACCAACATCAAAAAATTGCAGCCTTCGGCAACTCCCCGTGCGTATTTCAATTCAGGATGTTTAAACGTTGTTTCGATTTTGCGGAACGTTCCCACAAGGTTTTCAGGTTGTCCGTCGGATGTCGGGTCTCTAGCCTGTGTTCGTCGCTGCCAATTCAGCGACCGGGACTGGAAACCCCGATGGGTATTAGTGGCACGTACACGCCTTTCATAACGTATCCTTGCGCACATTCGAATGTGTGCACTCCGTTATGGCGGCTGTGCGCGGGGGATCTTCGGGTCATCCGGGTCGCCGCTGCCCGGGTTTCCAACCTGCGTACAGCTGCCACCTCTTCGTCCGGAAACCGAAGGGGGCAGCTCCGACTATTCAGTGGAGTTACACCTATCATCAGACTACGAATAACTGCACAACCGTGACAATTGCAGGAGCAAAGGTTTCGGGAAAGTCAATTGTGCAGAACCCGGCGAAATTCAATGAGGTGCGAGGTCTTTCATCGAAAGACAGGCAGCGCGTACGCAAAGTAGTCCGAAGGACGGTATTTTCATGCCTGCGGATTTACAAGCCATGCTCGAAGCAAATACCGAGGCCCCTGTGATAAGAAAAATGTTTACAAATAGACGTCTTGGCATATGGCTGGTGGCAGTTTTATCCGTCAATGCGATTTTTTTGGCTTTTCTGATTTTTGGCGATATTGCGAAAGCGCCCAATATGAAAATGATCAAGAGCAAAGAACCGTTGCTGATTGAAGGGCCGAATGGCGACGAGAATTACTATGTCCTGCCTTTGGGTACTACCCTTTATCACGATAAAAGCTTTCCTGAAGGGCATGACCGTTATGTGGTGTATCTCAATCATAAGGGTGCAATTGCACACGAAGAAGTACCCATGAAGCCTGAGTATGGCGGTTCATTTATAGACCCGCTCTGGCTGGCCAATGTTGATGAGGAAACCTTGAAAGAAATTTTCAAACGGTTTCCGCTCTCCAAAACCGATATTGCCGCTGCGATCAAGGCCAATGAAATAACCAAGGATGATCTAGCCGACATCATCCGATCCATGCCCGACTGACCAATTCTTTTAGCTGTCGGTGAAACGAAGCTGCGGTCTTTTGATCTTGATGAAAAGATAAAGTCAAAAGATCGCAGCCTGCGGCAGCTCCTACACGAGGGTTGTATACAATTTTTTGCGCGGCCCCTGACAATTTTCAGTCAGGGCATAGGTCGTCGGACAATTTCGTGGTTAACTTCGGCCTCTTGCATGCTCAATCACCACGTTAAGAAGGACTAAAGTCATGGCTCAAGTCACCCTCAAAGGCAACCCGGTTCAAGTCAACGGCCAGTTGCCACAAGCCGGTTCCAAGGCGCCAGCCTTTTCCCTGGTTGCCGGCAATCTGTCCGACGTCACCCTGAAAGACTTCGCCGGCAAGCGCAAAGTGTTGAACATCTTCCCAAGCGTCGACACCCCGACCTGCGCGACTTCGGTACGCAAGTTCAACGCTCAGGCCAACGAACTGAACAACACCGTGGTGCTGTGCATTTCGGCTGACCTGCCATTCGCCCAGGCCCGTTTCTGCGGCGCCGAAGGCCTGGAAAACGTGCAGAACCTGTCGACCCTGCGCGGTGCCGAGTTCATCGAAAACTACGGCGTAGCCATCGCTGACGGCCCGCTCAAAGGCCTGACCGCCCGTGCCGTAGTGGTTCTGGACGAGAACGACAACGTGCTGCACAGCGAGCTGGTCAAGGAAATCGCTGAAGAGCCGAACTACGACGCAGCACTCGCCGTTCTCAAATAAGCGCTTTTACAATTGTTAACGGCCTGGCCCTGTCCAGGCCGTTTTCATTTGTGTATCAGTGTTTTGCCTCACACCTTGAAACGTAAGTTGAAGGTAAATTGCCGGTAAAGCTGCTTTGCTTAAATCCCATCAGTGCTTATCGTTCAGCCTCCCGTAAAAGAAGCCCACGCGCCCAATGGTTAATCAATCCATGCAATCGTCCCCTCGCAACGCCCGTCGCTGGCTGATCAGCCTGCTCGTCCTGTTGGTCATCGCCGTCCTGTGCTGGAAATTCTGGCCCGCCGGTTCGGCCCACAAGGAGGGCGCCGACAAGGCGGCGAGCGGTCATGCCGGGCGTTCGGGGATGATGCGGCCGGGCTTCGGCGGCGCGGCCGGGCCGATTCCGGTGCGGGTGGCCCCGGCGGTCACGGGCGACTTCCCGCTGTATTACAAGGCGCTGGGCACGGTGACCGCGCTCAACACCATCAACGTGCGCAGCCGGGTCGGCGGCGAGTTGGTGAAGATCAATTTCGAAGAAGGACAGATGGTCAAGGCCGGCGACTTGCTGGCAGAGATCGATCCGCGTCCGTACCAGAACGCCTTGCTCCAGGCTGAAGGCACCTTGCTGCAGAACCAGGCGCAGTTGAAAAATGCGCAGGTCGACGTCGAGCGTTATCGCGGCCTGTACAAGGAAGACAGCATTGCCAAGCAAACCCTGGACACCGCCGAAGCACTGGTCGGCCAGTACCTGGGCACGGTCAAGACCAATCAGGCGGCGGTCAACGACGCCAAGCTGAATCTCGAATTCACCAAGATCCGCGCACCGATTGCCGGCCGCGTCGGTCTGCGTCAGGTCGACGTCGGCAACCTCGTTGCGGCCAACGACACCACGTTCCTTGCAGTGATCACTCAGACCCAGCCGATCAGCGTGGTCTTCACCCTGCCGGAAAACAGCCTCGAAACCGTATTGGCACGCTACCACAGCGGCGCCAGGCTGCCGGCCGAGGCATGGGATCGCGGCGATACCAAAATCCAGGCCAGCGGCGTGTTGCAAAGTCTCGACAACCAGATCGACGTCGCCACTGGCACCCTGAAATTCAAGGCCCGTTACGATAACCGCGACCAGTCACTTTTCCCCAATCAGTTCGTCAACGTTCATTTGTTGGCCGACACCCTCAAAGGCGTGGTGCTGGCACCGTCGGCCGCGATTCAGTTCGGCACCAACGGCACCTTCGTCTACGCGCTGGACGGCGACAAGAAAGTCACCATCCGCCAATTGAAGATCGGCGCCAGCGACGGCACCAACACCGTGGTCACCGAAGGCCTCGCTGCGGGCGATCGCGTGGTGCTGGAAGGCACCGACCGTCTGAAGGAAGGCAGTGAAGTGGAAGTGGTCAACGACAGCAATGACGTGCCGACCACCCCGACCGGCCACCTGCAAGGCAAACCCGCCGCCAGTGCACCGGACGCTGCCACAGCTGACAAGGCCAAGAAGGGCGCATGAACATTTCGCGGCTGTTCATCCTCCGTCCTGTAGCTACCACCCTGAGCATGCTGGCCATTGTTCTGGCCGGCCTGATTGCCTATCGCTTGCTGCCAGTCTCGGCGTTGCCGCAGGTCGATTACCCGACCATTCGCGTCATGACCCTGTACCCCGGCGCCAGTCCCGACGTGATGACCAGCGCCGTGACCGCGCCGCTCGAACGCCAGTTCGGGCAGATGCCGGGCCTGACGCAAATGGCCTCGACCAGTTCCGGCGGCGCGTCGGTGCTGACCCTGCGTTTCAGCCTCGACATCAACATGGACGTCGCCGAACAGCAGGTGCAGGCCGCGATCAACGCCGCGACCAACCTGCTGCCGACCGACTTGCCGGCACCGCCGGTGTACAACAAGGTCAACCCGGCGGACACCCCGGTGCTGACCCTGGCGATCACCTCGAAAACCATGCTGCTGCCCAAACTCAATGATCTGGTCGACACGCGCATGGCGCAGAAGATCGCTCAGATCAGCGGCGTCGGCATGGTCAGCATTGCCGGCGGTCAGCGGCAGGCGGTGCGGATCAAGGTCAACCCGGAAGCTCTCGCGGCGAACAGCCTGAACCTGGAAGACGTGCGCACCCTGATCGGCGCGTCCAACGTCAACCAGCCGAAAGGTAACTTCGACGGCCCGACCCGGGTCTCCATGCTCGATGCCAACGACCAACTGACGTCGCCCAAGGACTACGCCAACCTGATCCTCGCCTACAAGAACGGCGCGCCGCTGCGTCTGAAGGATGTGGCGGAAATCGTCGACGGCGCCGAGAACGAACGTCTCGCCGCGTGGGCCAACCAGAATCAGGCCGTGCTGCTGAACATCCAGCGTCAGCCGGGCGCCAACGTGATCGAGGTGGTCGACCGGATCAAGGCCTTGCTGCCCAGCATCACTGACAACTTGCCGGCTGGCCTCGACGTCACCGTGCTCACCGACCGCACCCAGACCATCCGCGCCTCGGTCACCGACGTGCAGCACGAACTGCTGATCGCCATCGCGTTGGTGGTGATGGTGACGTTCCTCTTTCTGCGGCGCGCCAGCGCGACGATCATTCCGTCAGTGGCGGTGCCGCTGTCGCTGATCGGTACGTTTGGCGTGATGTACCTCGCCGGCTTCTCGGTCAACAACCTGACCTTGATGGCGCTGACCATCGCGACCGGTTTTGTGGTCGACGACGCGATCGTGATGCTGGAAAACATCGCGCGCTTCATCGAGGAGGGCGACAGCCCGATGCAGGCGGCACTCAAAGGCGCCAAGCAGATCGGTTTCACCCTGATTTCCCTGACCCTGTCGCTGATCGCGGTACTGATTCCGTTGTTGTTCATGGCTGACGTGGTCGGGCGGCTGTTCCGCGAGTTCGCCATCACCCTGGCGGTGGCGATCCTGATTTCGCTGGTGGTTTCGCTGACGTTGACGCCGATGATGTGCGCACGCCTGCTCAAGCGAGAGCCAGAAGCCCACGAGCAGGGCCGTTTCTACCGGGCCAGCGGCGGCTTCATCGACTGGATGATCGCCGCCTACGGGCGCAAGTTGCAGTGGGTGCTCAAACACCAGCCGCTGACCCTGTTGGTGGCCATCGGAACGCTGGCACTGACCGTGTTTCTGTACATGGTAGTGCCCAAGGGCTTCTTCCCGGTGCAGGATACCGGGGTGATCCAGGGTATATCCGAAGCACCGCAGTCGATTTCCTTCGCGGCCATGGGCGAGCGTCAGCAGGCGCTGGCCAAGGTGATTCTTGAAGATCCGGCGGTGGAAAGTCTGTCGTCCTACATCGGTGTCGACGGCGACAACGCCACGCTCAACAGCGGTCGTCTGCTGATCAACCTCAAGCCTCACGGCCAGCGTGACCTGAGCGCCACCGAGGTGATCGCGCGCCTGCAGCCGCAACTGGACAAACTGGTTGGCATCCGTCTGTTCATGCAACCGGTGCAGGATTTGACCATCGAGGATCGGGTCAGCCGTACCCAGTACCAGTTCAGCATGTCCTCACCGGACGCCGAATTGCTCAGCCAGTGGAGCGGGCGTCTGGTCGAAGCCTTGGCGCAGCAACCGGAATTGACCGACGTTGCCAGCGACTTGCAGGACAAAGGCTTGCAAGTGTATCTAGTGATCGACCGCGATGCGGCGTCGCGCCTCGGCGTTTCGGTGCAGAACATCACCGATGCGCTGTATGACGCCTTCGGCCAGCGGCAGATCTCGACCATTTACACCCAGGCCAGCCAGTACCGCGTGGTGCTGCAGGCACAGGCCGGGGAGAAAATCGGGCCGGCGGCGCTGGACCAGATTCACGTCAAGACCACTGACGGTGCGCAGGTGCGCCTGTCGAGTCTGGCCCATGTCGAGGAGCGTCAGGCGCAACTGGCGATCACCCATATCGGCCAGTTCCCGGCGGTGATGATGTCGTTCAACCTGGCGCCCGGCGTGGCGCTGGGGCATGCGGTGGACATCATCGAACAGGTGCAGAAGGACATCGGCATGCCGATTGGCGTGCAGACCCAGTTCCAGGGCGCGGCCGAGGCATTCCAGGCCTCGCTGTCGAGCACCTTGCTGCTGATTCTGGCGGCGGTGGTGACCATGTACATCGTACTCGGCGTGCTTTACGAAAGTTACATTCACCCGATCACCATCCTGTCGACCCTGCCGTCGGCGGCAGTGGGTGCCTTGCTCGCGTTGCTGCTCAGCGGCAACGATCTGGGGATGATCGCGATCATCGGCATCATCCTGCTGATCGGTATCGTCAAGAAAAACGCGATCATGATGATCGACTTCGCCCTCGACGCCGAACGCACCCAGGGCATGGCGCCGGAACAGGCGATCTATCAGGCGGCGCTGCTGCGTTTCCGGCCGATTCTGATGACGACACTGGCGGCGCTGTTCGGCGCCGTGCCGTTGATGCTCGCCACCGGTTCCGGGGCTGAGTTGCGTCAGCCGTTGGGTCTGGTGATGGTCGGCGGCTTGCTGGTGAGCCAAGTGCTGACTTTGTTCACCACGCCGGTGATCTACCTGTATTTCGATCGCCTCGGTCGGCGCTTTGGCAAGACCAATGCCGACCGTGATGAGGTGGTGGTATGAATTTGCTGCACCTCATCCACTGTGGGAGCGAGCCTGCTCGCGAAAGCGCTGGATCAGTCACCATCAACGTTGAATGTCAGACCGTATTCGCGAGCAGGCTCGCTCCCACAGTGGGTAGGTGTGTTGATGGGGATTGCGGTCAATGAACCTCTCCGGTCCTTTCATCAAGCGCCCGGTCGCGACCATGCTCCTGAGCCTGGCGATCATGTTGCTGGGCGGTGTCAGTTTCGGCCTGTTGCCGGTATCGCCGCTGCCGCAAATGGATTTTCCGGTGATCGTGGTTCAGGCCAGTCTGCCCGGCGCCAGTCCCGAGGTGATGGCGTCCACGGTGGCGACGCCGCTGGAGCGTTCGTTCGGCGCGATTGCCGGCGTCAACACCATGAGCAGCCGTTCCAGCCAGGGTTCGACCCGGGTCATTCTGCAATTTGACCTGGACCGCGACATCAACGGCGCGGCGCGCGAGGTGCAGGCAGCCATCAACGCTTCGCGCAACCTGTTGCCGAGCGGGATGCGCAGCATGCCGACCTACAAGAAGGTCAACCCGTCGCAGGCGCCGATCATGGTGCTGTCGCTGACCTCGGACGTGTTGGAAAAAGGCCAGCTCTACGACCTGGCCTCGACCATCCTGTCGCAGAGCCTGTCCCAGGTGCAGGGCGTGGGTGAGGTGCAGATCGGTGGCAGTTCGCTGCCGGCGGTGCGTATCGAACTCGAACCGCAAGCGCTGAACCAGTACGGCGTGGCGCTCGACGATGTACGCAAGACCATCGCCGCGGCCAACGTACGCCGGCCCAAGGGCTCGGTCGAAGACGGCGAGCGCCTGTGGCAGATCCAGGCCAACGACCAGTTGGAGAAAGCCAAGGATTACGAGTCGCTGATCATCCATTACAAGGACGGCGCGGCCCTGCGTCTGAAGGACGTGGCCAAGGTCAGCGACGGCGTCGAAGACCGTTACAACAGCGGTTTCTTCAACGATGATGCGGCGGTGCTGCTGGTGATCAACCGCCAGGCCGGCGCCAACATCATCGAGACGGTCAACGAGATCAAGGCGCAGTTGCCGGCCTTGCAAGCGGTGCTGCCGGCCAGCGTGAAGCTGAATCTGGCGATGGACCGCTCGCCGGTGATCAAGGCCACCCTCCACGAAGCGGAAATGACCTTGCTGATCGCTGTGGCGCTGGTGGTTCTGGTGGTGTTCCTGTTCCTGGGTAACTTTCGCGCCTCGCTGATTCCGACGCTGGCGGTGCCGGTGTCGCTGGTCGGCACGTTCGCGGTGATGTACCTCTACGGTTTTTCGCTGAATAACCTGTCGCTGATGGCGTTGATTCTGGCCACCGGGCTGGTGGTGGACGATGCCATCGTGGTGCTGGAAAACATTTCCCGGCACATCGACGAAGGTGTCAAACCGATGAAGGCCGCGTACCTCGGGGCCAAGGAAGTCGGTTTTACCTTGTTGTCGATGAACGTGTCGCTGGTGGCGGTGTTCCTGTCGATCCTGTTCATGGGCGGTATTGTCGAAAGCCTGTTCCGCGAGTTTTCCATCACCCTGGCGGCGGCGATCGTGGTGTCGCTGGTGGTCTCGCTGACATTGACGCCGATGCTCTGCGCGCGCTGGCTCAAGCCGCACACGCCGGGCCAGGAAAACCGTTTGCAACGCTGGAGCCGCCGGATCAACGACTGGATGGTCGGCAAATATGCGACCAGCCTCGATTGGGTGTTGCGCCACCGCCGCCTGACCCTGCTCAGTCTGATCATCACAGTCGGGGTCAACGTCGCGCTGTACGTGGTGGTGCCGAAGACGTTCATGCCGCAGCAGGACACAGGCCAGTTGATCGGTTTCGTGCGGGGCGACGACGGCCTGTCGTTCAGCGTGATGCAACCGAAAATGGAAACCTTCCGCCGCGCCGTGCTCAAGGACGAAGCGGTGGAGAGCGTAGCCGGGTTCATTGGTGGCACCAACGGCACCAATAACGCGTTCATGCTGGTGCGCCTGAAGCCGATCAAGGAACGCAACCTGTCGGCGCAGAAAGTCATCGAACGCCTGCGCAAGGAGATGCCCAAGGTCCCCGGCGCCCAGTTGATGCTGATGGCGGATCAGGACCTGCAGTTCGGCGGCGGCCGCGAACAGACCACCTCGCAATACAGCTACATCCTGCAAAGCGGAGACCTGGGCGCCCTGCGCGAGTGGTACCCGAAAGTGGTGACCGCGCTGCGGGCACTGCCGGAGCTGACTGCGATTGATGCCCGCGAAGGACGCGGTGCGCAGCAGGTGACGCTGATCGTCGACCGCGATCAGGCCAAGCGCCTTGGGGTCGACATGAATATGGTCACGGCGGTGCTGAACAACGCCTACAGCCAGCGGCAGATTTCGACCATCTACGACAGCCTCAACCAGTATCAGGTGGTGATGGAGGTCAATCAGAAGTACGCGCAGGATCCGGTCACCCTCAATCAGGTGCAGGTGATTACCGCTGACGGTGCGCGGATTCCGTTGTCGACCATTGCCCATTACGAAAACAGCCTGGAGGACGACCGCGTCAGCCACGAAGGCCAGTTTGCGTCCGAAAGCATCGCCTTCGACATGGCCGAAGGCGTGACTGTGGAGCAGGGCAGTGCCGCCATCGAGCGGGCGATTGCCAAGGTCGGTCTGCCGGAAGACGTGATCGCGAAAATGGCCGGCACCGCCGATGCGTTTGCCGCGACGCAGAAGAGCCAGCCGTTCATGATCCTCGGTGCGCTGCTGGCGGTGTATCTGGTGCTCGGTGTGCTGTATGAAAGCTACATTCACCCGCTGACGATCCTCTCGACCTTGCCCTCGGCCGGGGTCGGCGCGTTGCTGTCGATCTACGCGCTGGGCGGCGAGTTCAGCCTGATTTCGCTGCTCGGACTGTTCCTGCTGATCGGGGTGGTGAAGAAAAACGCCATTCTGATGATCGACCTGGCGCTGCAACTGGAACGCCATCAGGGCCTGTCGCCGCTGGAGTCGATCCGCAGCGCCTGCCTGCAACGGCTGCGGCCGATTCTGATGACGACCCTGGCGGCAATCCTCGGTGCCTTGCCGCTGTTGCTCAGCCGTGCGGAAGGCGCGGAAATGCGCCAGCCCCTGGGTTTGACCATCATCGGCGGCCTGATCTTCAGTCAGGTCCTGACCCTTTACACCACGCCTGTGGTTTACCTCTATCTCGACAAGCTGCGCCACCGCTTCAACAAGTGGCGTGGCGTGCGTACTGACGCTGCTCTGGAAACTCCGCTATGACCGACCGTTCGCTTCTCAATCTGGCCACTGCGCGCGGTTCGCGGCTGTTGAGCCTGTCGCTGTGCGTGGCGATGCTCAGCGCCTGCGCCGTCGGCCCGGACTATCAGCGCCCGCAGACTGCCGAGGTTGCACAGTACAAAGAGGCCGAGGGCTGGCGCCAGGCCAATCCGAGTGACGCGCTGGCGCGTGGTGCCTGGTGGGAGCTGTATGGCGATCAGCAGCTCAATGGCCTGATCGAGAAACTCAACAGCTCCAACCAGACCGTGGCGCAATCCGAAGCGCAGTACCGTCAGGCCCAGGCCTTGGTGCGCAGTGCCCGTGGGGCGTTTTACCCCAGTGTCGACCTGAGCGTGGGCAAGACCCGCTCCAGTCAGGGCACCGGCAGCAGCAGTTCGAGCCTGAGCAGTTCTTCCAGCGGGATTCGCGATACCTACAACGCGCAGTTGGGCGTGAGTTGGGAAGCGGATATCTGGGGCAAATTGCGCCGAGGCCTGGAGGCCGACGAGGCCAGCGCCCAGGCGAGCTTCGCCGATCTGGCCGCGATGCGTCTGAGCCAGCAGTCGGAACTGGTGCAGAACTACCTGCAACTGCGGGTGATCGATCAGCAGAAACGCTTGCTTGAAGCCACGGTCGCGGCGTACGAAAAATCCCTGCAAATGACTCAGAACCAGTACCGCGCCGGGATCTCCGGGCGCGATGCGGTGGCGCAGGCACAGACCCAGTTGAAAACCACCCAGGCCGATCTGGTGGACCTGATCTGGCAACGGGCGCAATTCGAAAATGCAATCGCCGTACTGACCGGACAGGCGCCGGCCGAGTTCAGCATCGCCGAGACCCAGAACATCCCGAACCTGCCGCAGATTCCTCTGAGCCTGCCGTCGCAGCTACTGGAACGGCGCCCGGACATTGCCTCGGCGGAGCGCTCGGTGATCGCTGCCAACGCCAATATCGGTGTGGCCAAAGCCGCGTATTACCCGGATCTGACGTTGAGCATGAGCGGCGGCTACAGCAGCAGTACCTCGAAAAATCTTTTGACCATACCCAACCGTTTCTGGTCGGTCGGGCCGAAACTGGACTTACCGATCTTCGACGGTGGCATCCGTTCGGCCGAGGTTGACCGTACCGAGGCGGTGTACGACCAGACTGTCGCCAAGTACCGCCAGACGGTGCTCGATGGTTTCCGTGAAGTGGAAAACTATCTGGTGCAACTGAAAGTGTATGAAGACGAGGCGGCGGTGCGTCAGGAAGCACTGGATGCGGCGCGCGACTCGCTGCGTCTGACCCAGAATCAGTACAAGGCCGGGTTGATTGCCTACATCGATGTGGTTGTGGTGCAAGCCACGGCGCTGAGCAACGAGCGCACTGTGCTCAATATCCTGCAGAATCGCCTGATTGCCAGCGTGCAATTGATTGCCGCGCTGGGGGGCGGGTGGGACGGTCAACTGGCCACCGAATAAATCGTGTAGGAGCTGCGGCACGCTGCGATCTTTTGATCTTAAAAAACAAGGNGATCGCAGCGTGCCGCAGCTCCTACAAGTTGTGATGGTTGCTCCAGAGCCTTGCAAAACCATCAAACAAGCGTTTCATCGGGTTGATGGCAAAATGATTACTTTGTCAGTGCGTTCTTCCGCGCAATCAGTACAATCGCCGCATTTGCCCGGCCGAGAATGGACGCAGTACGGCGCGGGTGGTCGCGAGAATCTTCATGCTCATCGGTAATTATTCCTTCACCCTGGTTTTCATTTCTTTGTGTGTGGCGATCCTCGCGTCCTACACCGCGCTCGACCTGACCGGGCGCATCGCCAGCGCCCGTGGGCGCGCAGTGCATTTCTGGACGGCGGGCGGCGCGCTGGCGATGGGTGTCGGCGTCTGGTCGATGCACTTCATCGGCATGCTCGCCTTCAAGCTGCCGATCGAACTGGGTTACGACATTGCGATTACCGCGCTGTCGCTGCTGATTGCCGTTCTGTCGTGCGGGTTTGCCCTGTGGCTGGTCAGCCAGCCGAAACTGCCGATCCTGCAGTTGGGTTTCGGCGCCTTGATCATGGGCGCCGGCATCAGCGCCATGCATTACACCGGCATGGCCGCGCTGCGCATGACGCCTGGCATCGATTACGACCCGACCCTGTTCGGCGCCTCATTGCTGATTGCGGTCGGTGCTTCGGCGGCGGCGTTATGGATCGCCTTTCGCCTGCGCCAGCACTCGCCTTATGTGCGCCTGATTCGCGGCGGTGCGGCAATCATCATGGGCATTGCCATTGTCGGCATGCACTACACCGGCATGGCTGCGGCGCAGTTTCCCGCAGGCAGTTTCTGCGGCGCGACGCTCGCCGGTCTCAAGGGTAACGGCCTCGACAATCTGGTGCTGATCACCACGCTGGCGGTGCTGTCGATCGCCTTGCTGACCTCGATTCTCGATGCTCGCCTCGAAGCACGCACTGCCGATCTGGCGCATTCGCTGACCCTGGCCAACCGTGAGCTGACGCAACTGGCGTTGCACGATACCCTGACGGGCCTGCCGAACCGCATGCTGCTGGACGACCGGATCAATCAGGCGATGAAGAAGGTCGAGGAGCAGGGCGGCTGTTTTGCGTTGATGTTCATCGATCTGGACGGTTTCAAACCAGTCAACGATGCCTTTGGCCACCACATGGGCGACCAGTTGCTGCGCGAAGTCGGGGTGCGCCTGCGTGAGGATTTGCGCAGTCAGGACACGCTGGCGCGAATTGGCGGCGACGAGTTCGTGCTTCTGGTGCGTCTGACCGAGCCCAACGATGCCCTGAGCCTGGCAGCGCGCCAGGTCGGCCTGATCGGCCAGTCATTTCGCGTGGCCGAGCATGAGTTGCAGATTTCCGCCAGCGTCGGCATCGCCCTGTACCCGGGTAATGGCCAGAGCGCTCAGGAACTGCTGATGAACGCCGATGCGGCGATGTATCACGCCAAGGGCGGCGGTAAAAACGGCTACAGCTTCTTCGATGCCTCGATGAACAGCAACGCACGCAAGCAGCTGCAGTTGCTGCAAGATCTGCGCGCCGCGCTGGAGCACCGGCAGTTCAGCCTGTATTTCCAACCCAAATTCGACGCTGCCAGCGGTCGTCCGGTGGGGGCCGAAGCGTTGCTGCGCTGGCAGCATCCGACCCAGGGCATGTTGCTGCCGGACAAGTTCATCGATCTGGCGGAGAAGACCGGCCTGATCATCGCCATCGGCGACTGGGTGCTCAACGAGGCCTGCCGGCAGATGCGCGAATGGTATGTGCTCGGTTACACCGACTGGCGCATTGCAGTGAACCTCTCGGCGTTACAGTTCTGCCACGCGGGGCTGGTACAGAGCGTGGCCCGGGCGCTGGCCACGCATCATTTGCCGGCCAACAGCCTGACCCTGGAAATCACTGAAACCACGGCCATGAGTGACGCCGATGCCAGCATGACGGTGTTGCAGGAGTTGTCGGACATGGGCGTCGACCTGTCGATCGACGACTTTGGCACCGGCTATTCGAGCCTGATGTACCTCAAGCGTTTGCCGGCCAACGAACTGAAGATCGACCGAGGGTTTGTCCGCGATCTGGAGCACGACAGCGATGACGCGGCCATCGTCTCGGCGATTGTGGCGCTGGGGCAGGCACTCGGTTTGCGCATTGTTGCCGAGGGCGTGGAGACTGGCGTACAGCAGGACTTCCTCACGCAGTTGGGCTGTGATTCGTTGCAGGGCTATCTGTTGGGCCATCCGATGCCGGCTGACGCGTTCATGCAGAACCTCACCCGTGGAAAGGCTCAGGCGGCTGTCTGACTGCAAACGGTGGCGAGGGAGCAAGCTCCCTCGCCACAAAAAACATCTCAGTCTCATGCAGGGTTTTGTCTTGGACAGAGCCCATGCAAAACCGCCCAATGACGGTTATTCTTCACCCCGACTGTTACGTGTGCATTGGGGGAAGGGCCAGCATGGATAAAGTCATGGTAATCACCGGTGGCGGGCGCGGAATCGGCGCCGCTACGGCGTTGTTGGCTGCCGGGCAGGGCTATCGCATCTGCATCAACTATCAGTCGGATGAACAGGCCGCGCAAAGCGTGCTGGAGCAAGTGCGGGCGCTGGGGGCGCAGGCCATTGCGGTGCGCGCCGATGTCAGCATCGAAGACGAAGTCATCGCACTGTTTCACCGGGTCGACACCGAGCTGGGACGGGTCACCGCACTGGTGAACAATGCGGGCACCGTCGGCCATAAGTCGCGGGTCGATGAAATGTCCGAATTCCGCATTCTCAAAATCATGAAAACCAACGTATTGGCGCCGATCCTCTGCGCCAAGCACGCGATCCTGCGCATGTCGCCCAAGCACGGCGGGCAGGGTGGCAGCATCGTCAACGTCTCCTCGGTCGCCGCACGCCTGGGCTCGCCCAACGAATACGTCGACTACGCCGCGTCCAAAGGCGCGCTCGACACCTTCACCATCGGTCTGTCCAAGGAAGTGGCGGGCGAGGGCATTCGCGTCAACGCGGTGCGTCCGGGCTACATCTACACCGACTTCCATGCGCTGAGCGGCGATCCGGATCGGGTCAGCAAGCTTGAGTCGGCGATTCCGATGGCTCGGGGCGGGCGCCCGGATGAGGTGGCGGAGGCGATTGTCTGGTTGCTGTCCGACAAGGCTTCTTATGCGACGGGGACGTTTGTTGATCTGGGGGGCGGACGTTAGAGCCAATGTTCTGACGCATTTGTGTTTTGTATCGTTGTCAACTGTCAGTTTTGACAGTTTGATCTGTTTGCTGCTGCGCCTAGAGTAGACGTGACGGACATTGGCAAATCGACTCCCGAATTGCGCTGTTCGCCGTGGCTAAACGGGAGCAGCGAAATGTACACGATTTCAGGTGGGAACTTCGAACCAACGGCGCCCCTGTCAGTGCCGCGGGCGTTGCACAGTGCGACATTGCTGACGAGCGGGGAAGTGTTGGTAGCCGGAGGGCTCAATACGGTGGGGGCAACTCTCACCCCCCTCACGTCCGTGCGTTTTGATGCGCTGTTTCCTGGCGGCATGCAATTTGACTTGCACTCGGTGACATCAAGCGTTGAGCGCTATGACCCGACTCGGCAAATGTGGTTATCGGCGGCCCCCCTTCGTATTCCACGTTGGTCTCACACTGCGCTGATTCTTCATTCCGGCTTGGTCATGGTCGTAGGCGGGAGCAATGGAACTACACTGCGCAGTGTCGAGTTATATGACGCCAACAGCAATCGATGGAGCGCCGCTGCTGACGTGAAGACGCCGCGTTTTGCTCACACCGCCACGTTATTGCGTTCCGGAGAGGTGTTAGTGACAGGTGGCAACAATCTGCAGCCCAGCGGCGGTGAAGTCCTCGATAGTGTCGAGCTGTTTGACCCGTCAACGGGCCAATGGGTGGATGTACCCAGTCTGCCTGTCGCAAGAATGGATCACACCGCGACATTGCTCGACTCAGGGCAGGTGCTGGTTGCTGGCGGCTACTCGGCAATTGAAAATGCTGCACTTCGTAGCGCTTTTGTTTTTGATCCGCAGCGTCGAACCTGGAAAGAAGTCGAAGCATTGCCTGCGCCGCGAATGCAGCAAACAGCGACACTGCTCAAAGATGGACGCGTTCTGCTGGCCGGGGGCGCTGGCGAACCATTTGGGGCTGCGTTGCGCAGTGGCGTCCTCTATTGCCCGAATGATGGCACTTGGCAAGGGACGGCTGAGTTGATGGTTGCTCGCAATCGGCACACAGCGACCAGGCTGGCGAGTGGCGAGGTGCTTGTGACAGGTGGGAGCGGGGCATTCGATGTAAATGATCCATGGTCCGCCGAAATCTACCAATCTGCGAAAGATGAGTGGATCCGTGTCGGTGACTTGAGCGACGGCCGTCATTCCCACAGTGCGACATTACTTGGCTCAGGTGCAGTCCTGATCACCGCAGGACAGCTTCCAACACCTGACCCGGGTTACACAAACAGCGCTGAATTGTTCACCAGTGCGCTTTGAACGGCTTTTTGAAGCGAACGTATATTGGTGCGTCCGATGTTCTGGAACGTTTGTTGATTTGGGGGGGAGGGCTGATTTTTGACATTTGTGTTGGGCGATCTTACCTCATCGCTGGCAACATCTGACTGTCAGAACGACCGCACAATCCGCCCCAATGTCTCCATTGCCTTCTCCGAATCCTCGGTCCACGGGCTGCCGTAATTCAGGCGAATACAATTCCTGAAACGCTGAGTCGGCGAGAAGATCGGCCCCGGCGCGATGCTGATGCCCTGCGCCAATGCCATCTGAAACAACTTCAAGGAATCCATCTGCGGCGGCAATTCCAGCCACAAAAAGTAGCCACCCGCCGGCTGGCTGACCCGGGTCTGCGCCGGGAAGTAGCGGGCAATCGCCGCGAGCATCGCGCTTTGCTGTTCTTCCAGGGCGTAGCGCAATTTGCGCAAGTGGCGGTCGTAGCCGCCGTGTTGCAGGTAGTCGGCGATGGCCGCTTGCGCCGGCATTGAGGCACAGAGCGAGGTCATCAGTTTCAGCCGCTCGATTTTCTGTGCATAGCGCCCGGCGGCGACCCAGCCGATGCGGTAGCCGGGGGCCAGACTCTTGGCGAACGAACCGCAGTGCATCACCAGCCCTTCTGTGTCGAACGCCTTGGCCGGTTTCGGCGCTTGCTGGCCGTAATAAAGTTCGGCGTAGACGTCGTCCTCGATCAGCGGCACCTGATGCCGGCGCAGCAGTTCCACCAGTTCCTGTTTCTTGGCTTCGGGCATGGTCGCGCCCATCGGGTTCTGGAAACTGGTCATGCACCAGCAGGCCTTGATCGGATGGCGTTCCAGGGTCTGGGCGAGCACGCCGAGGTCGATACCGTCGCGCGGGTGCACGGGGATTTCCACGGCTTTGAGTTTCAGGCGCTCCAGCACTTGCAGGCTGGCGTAGAACGCCGGGGCTTCGATGGCCACCAGATCGCCCGGTTCGGTCACTGCTTGCAGGCACAGGTTCAGCGCTTCGAGGGCGCCGTTGGTGATCAGCAGTTCTTCCATGGGCAGCATCAGCCCGCCGACCATGTAGCGCAGGGCAATCTGCCGACGCAGTTGCGGGTTGCCCGGCGACATGTCGGTGACCACCATGCGCGGGTCCATCTCCCGCGCGGCACTGGCCAGCGAGCGCGACAGACGCTGCAATGGGAACAGGGTCGGGCTGGGGAACGCCGAGCCGAAGGGCACGGTGCTCGGGTCCTTGATCGATTCGAGCACCGAGAACACCAGTTCGCTGACGTCGACTTCGGTGGAGTCGTTGACGTGGCTACTGATCACCGGCTCGGAAAACGGACTCGGCGCGTGGGTGTTGACGAAGTAGCCGGAGCGCGGCCGCGCGCGAATCAGTCCGCGACGTTCGAGGAGGTAATAGGCCTGGAACACCGTGGACGGGCTGACCCCGTAGGTCTGGCTGGCGTAGCGCACCGATGGCACTCGCTGCCCGGGGCCGAGGACGCCGGAGCGGATCAGTTCAGCGATGTCGTCGGCGAATTTTTCGTAGCGTTTCATCTTGCGTCCGGGTTGGGTTCATTCTGGAAGACCGCGCTGCCTTCATTCGCGAGCAGGCTCGCTCCCACACTGGATCTCAGTGTCCACAAAACCCTGTGGGAGCGAGCCTGCTCGCGAATGGCCGCGCCGCAGTCTAAGGGATCAGCGATTCATCGGCGCCACAAACCTGCTTTTCGCCACGCTATAAATCTGCGGCTCGTCGCTGTCGGCGATCTTGAAGCTCAAGGTCTGCGAGCTGCTGGCCGGGCGTTCGGTGGTCATCGCCACCGATACCGGCACATCGACAATCTCGCCCGGCGCCAGGCTCAGTTCGGTCTTGCCCTGTAACTGGAAGCCGTCGCCATCCACCAGGCTCAGGGTGTAGTCCTGGCGCTGTTGGGTCTTGTTGATCACCTTCAGGGTGTAGATGTTTTCGATCTGGCCCTGACCGTTCTCGCGGAACAACCCACGATCCTTGGTCACGTCGAGCGAGACCATGGGCCGTTCGACCAAAGCCAGTGCCAGTGCGCCGATCATCACCAGCAGCACCGCGACGTAGCCGATCAACCGTGGCCGCAGCAGGTGGGTCTTGCCACCCTGCAATTCGCGCTCGGAACTGTAGCGGATCAAGCCGCGCGGGTAATTCATTTTGTCCATGATCGAATCGCAGGCGTCGATGCACGCCGCGCAGCCGATGCATTCCATCTGCAGACCGTCGCGGATGTCGATGCCGGTCGGGCAGACCTGCACGCACAACTGGCAATCGATGCAATCGCCGAGACCGGCTTCGGCGGGCTTCACGTCGCGTTTGCGCGGGCCACGGTTTTCGCCACGCGCCGCGTCATAGGAAATCGCCAGGGTGTCCTTGTCGAACATTACGCTCTGGAATCGCGCATACGGGCACATGTGCATGCACACCGCTTCGCGTAACCAACCGGCGTTGATGTACGTGGCGGCGGCGAAGAACAGTACCCAGAACAGACTGACCCCGCCAATCTGCAGGGTGAACAGCTCTTCGGCCAGCGGCCGGATCGGCGTGAAGTAGCCGACGAAGGTCAGCCCGGTCATCACGCTGATCGCCAGCCACAAGGTGTGCTTGGCGGCGCGCCGCGCCAGTTTGTTCAGGCCCCACGGCGCTGCTTGCAGTTTGATGCGCTGGTTGCGCTCGCCTTCGGTGACTTTCTCGCACCACATGAAAATCCATGTCCACGAGCTCTGCGGGCAGGTGTAACCGCACCAGACCCGACCAGCGAACACGGTGATGGCGAACAGACCGAACGCAGCAATGATCAGCAGCGCCGAGAGCAAGATGAAATCCTGTGGCCAGAAGGTTGCGCCGAAGATGTGGAATTTGCTTTCAGCGAGGTCCCACAGTACGGCCTGACGACCGCCCCAGTTCAACCACACGGTGCCGAAAAACAGCAAAAACAGAAACCCTGCGCCGCTGATGCGCAGGCGGCGGAACAGCCCGGTGAAACTGCGCGTGTGGATCTGCTTGTCGGTGGAGCCGGCCTTCGCCTTCATTGGGCGACCTGGCACATTTTTAATGGTGGGGCTTGCTTCTACGGTTCGGACGGGGATTTGTTCGCTCATGGTCATTCGCTCATCAGCCTCCATCAGGCGAACGAACTATGAGCGCCGATCTGTTTGCATAACAGACTCAGCTATTTGAATAAAAAGCGGATCAGATGGCGTCTGAGCGACGCCCTGCGACAACTTGAAGCAGCCCGCAGGCGCAGGCGCAAACGCCTATCGCAGGCGTCTGCACCGGGTGTTGATCAGGGTCAGTCAAATCACCGAATCACTCTCGTCAGCCTTCAGGTGCTTGCGGCCGTCTTTCGCGCCGGCGACGGTCAAGGCATCCGCCTCTGCTTCAGTGATGTAAACGCGCCGGCTTTCAATTTCCACGAACGACATGGCTTTTTCGCTATCCGTTTTGACTTCCAGGGTGTCGCAGATACGAATTTCTTCGCCATTTTCGACGGTGAAAAAACACACTTTTGATTCGGGGTTGGATTCATCGATTCGAACGGGCATGAGGCTGTCCTTTTTTCATGGGTACCTGAGAGGTTAGGGCGCGCGCGTGGCCGATCGTTCTGCGCAACTGATTAATGGTCGCTGCTGTCCATCCATTAACGACAAATAAAAAGGAAGGAGCGATGAACGCTTGGTGGCATGAAGTGTGGGTAACGCTGCAAGCGGAGTTCGCCGATGTCGGCGACGCTTCGCAACTGACGCGCATCACCGTGCGCCTGCTGATGGCGGCGGTGCTCGGCGGGATTCTTGGTTTTGAACGTGAGCACAAAGGCAAGGCCGCCGGGGTGCGCACGCACATGTTGGTGGCACTCGGCGCGGCGCTGTTTGTGCTGGTGCCGCAAACCAGCGGGGCGGAGTCCGATGCCATGAGCCGGGTGTTGCAGGGCGTGATCGCCGGGATCGGTTTTCTTGGCGCCGGAACCATCCTGAAAAACAAGGAAGGCGATGAGGGTCATGTCAAAGGGCTGACCACTGCAGCCGGGTTGTGGATGACGGCGGCGATCGGCGTGGCGGCGGGGTTGGGCAGGGAAGCGACTGCACTGCTCAGCACCGTGTTGGCATTGGGGATTTTCAGCGTGATGCCACGGGTGGTCAGGTTGTTCGAGAAAGAAGACGAGAAAAACCAGCATCTGTGAACACCGCGAACAACCTGTAGGAGCTGCCGCAGGCTGCGATCTNTTTTGACTTTGATTTTTAAAAACAAGATCAAAAGATCGCAGCCTGCGGCAGCTCCTACAGGGGGGCGTGTTGCTCAGACGATGACGGGCGGCATTGTCGTCGGCGGTTCTTCCTTCGGCGGTGGCGTGGTGCCTGGGGGTTCCTGCTCGGGAATCGGCTGCGGTTCGGTCTCGGGCAAGGTGGGTTTGTCGATGTTCGGATCAGGCGTTTCTGCCGGGATCGGGATGTTCATCTGTAGACCTCCGTGTGGCACATGGCGTGAGAAGTGCTTAAGTGGATTGACCACCTGCTGGCGAATTCGATCCGCTTTTTTGCCCAGGCAAATCCCTGTGAACTTTTCCCCGCGCCGGTCGCTCGGAACCTAAGTGAGTTCATGTCGGGGCCGGTGCCTCCTTGTGGACACGGATCCGGCACAAGAGCGTCCTTGGGGCGTAAAGGAGAGAGGCTCGATGTCCGCTGAAAAACCTTCAGAGCAGAGCTATAACCCGCATATGCCGCTGTCGCAGGCGTTACTGCTGCCGCGCATCGTGATCGAAAACACCATGCCGACCCTCGATGGCGGGCAGTTTGCCGTCAAGTCGATCGTCGAGCGTGACGTGATCGTCACCAGCAAGGTCTTTGCCGACGGCCACGACAAGCTGGCGGTGCGCATCCGCTGGCGTGCGGAGGGCGAAGAGTCCTGGCACAGCGAGGTAATGAACGAGCTGGGCAATAACAGTTGGCAGGGGCAGTTTCGTCCCCAACGCCAGGGTCGCTACCTGTATTGCATCGAAGCGTGGATCGATCACTTCGCCAGTTTCCAGTACGAACTGGAGAAAAAGCACAACGCCGCCGTCCCGGTGTCGCTCGAACTGCAGGAAGGCCGCACTATGGTGCAGCAGGCCGCCGAGCGCAGCGACGGTCAGCTCAGCGAACAGCTCGCCGCCTTGCATCATGAATTGTCCGGCCTGCTCGAAACCGAGCAGGTGGCGCTGTTTTTGCACTCGCGCAGTGCGCAATTGATGGCGCAGGCCGATCACCGTGCCTATCTGAGCCTGAGCGCCGAATTCCCGGTGGACGTCGAACGGGAGCTGGCCGAGTTTGCCAGTTGGTATGAGCTGTTTCCGCGCTCGATCACCGACGATCCCAAGCGTCACGGCACCTTCAACGACGTGCACGCGCGTCTGCCGATGATTCAGGACATGGGCTTCGACGTGCTGTACTTCACGCCGATTCACCCGATCGGCCGCGCCCACCGCAAGGGCCGCAACAATTCCCTGACCGCCGGCCCGGATGATCCGGGCAGTCCTTACGCGATCGGTAGTGAGGAGGGCGGGCACGAAGCGATTCACTCGCAGCTCGGCACCCGCGAAGACTTCCGCCGGTTGGTTGCCGCCGCCGCTGAGCATGGTCTGGAGATCGCCCTCGATTTCGCCATCCAGTGTTCCCAGGATCACCCGTGGCTCAAGCAGCATCCGGGCTGGTTCAACTGGCGCCCGGACGGCACGATCAAATACGCGGAAAACCCGCCGAAGAAATACCAGGACATCGTCAACGTCGACTTCTATGCGCCGGACGCGATCCCCAGTTTGTGGGTCGAGCTGCGCGATATTGTGGTCGGCTGGGTCAACGAAGGCGTGAAGATTTTTCGCGTCGACAATCCGCACACCAAGCCGCTGCCGTTCTGGCAATGGCTGATTGCCGATGTGCGGGCACTGCACCCGGAAGTGATCTTCCTCGCCGAGGCGTTCACCACGCCGGCGATGATGGCGCGTCTGGGCAAGGTCGGTTACAGCCAGAGCTACACCTATTTCACCTGGCGTAATACCAAGTCCGAGTTGGCGACCTATTTCACTGAGCTCAATGAGTCGCCATGGCGTGAATGCTACCGGCCGAACTTCTTCGTCAATACGCCGGACATCAACCCGGCGTTCCTGCATGAGTCGGGGCGGCCGGGCTTTTTGATCCGCGCGGCGCTGGCGACCATGGGATCGGGTTTGTGGGGCATGTATTCCGGTTATGAACTGTGCGAATCGGCGCCGGTGCCGGGCAAGGAGGAATACCTCGATTCGGAGAAGTACGAGATCCGCGTCCGCGACTTCAATGCGCCGGGCAACATCATTGCCGAAATTGCCCAGCTCAATCGCATCCGCCGGCAGAACCCGGCGCTGCACACGCACCTGGGCCTGAAAATCTACAACGCCTGGAACGACAACATTCTGTATTTCGGCAAGCGCAGCTTTGATGGCAGCAATTTCATTCTGGTGGCGGTGAGCCTCGATCCGCACAACGTGCAGGAGGCCAATTTCGAATTGCCGCTATGGGAGATGGGCCTGCCCGACGACGCAACCACGCACGGTGAGGACTTGATGAACGGGCATCGCTGGGACTGGCACGGCAAGTATCAGTTCATGCGCATCGAACCGGCGTACCAGCCGTTCGGGATTTGGCGGATTACTGCCGCGTAAGACACACACCGACCCGTGTAGGAGCTGCCGAAGGCTGCGATCTTTTGCCTTTGATTTTTTAGAAGCAAGATCAAAAGATCGCAGCCTTCGGCAGCTCCTACAGAAGTATCAGCACGATCACATTATGTGCAGAGACGAATTGAACAGGAGTTTCACATGGCGAAGAGACCCAAGGCAGCCACCTTCATCAAAGACCCGCTCTGGTACAAGGATGCGGTGATCTATCAAGTTCACGTCAAATCGTTTTTCGACTCCAACAATGACGGGATCGGCGACTTTCCCGGCCTGATCGCCAAACTCGACTACATCGCCGAACTCGGCGTCAACACCATCTGGCTGTTGCCGTTCTACCCGTCGCCACGTCGCGATGACGGTTACGACATCGCCGAATACCGGGGCGTGCACAGCGACTACGGGACCATGGCCGACGCCAAGCGCTTCATCGCCGAGGCGCACAAACGTGGCTTGCGGGTGATCACCGAGCTGGTCATCAACCACACCTCGGATCAGCACCCGTGGTTCCAGCGGGCGCGCAAGGCCAAGCCCGGTTCGGCGGCGCGGGACTTCTATGTGTGGTCGGATGACGATCAGAAGTACGACGGCACCCGGATCATCTTTCTCGACACTGAAAAGTCCAACTGGACGTGGGACCCGGTCGCCGGCCAATACTTCTGGCACCGCTTCTATTCGCACCAGCCCGACCTCAACTTCGACAACCCGCAAGTGATGAAAGCCGTGTTGTCGGTGATGCGCTACTGGCTGGACATGGGCATTGACGGTCTGCGTCTTGACGCCATTCCGTACCTGATCGAGCGCGACGGTACCAACAACGAAAACCTGCCTGAGACCCACGACGTCCTCAAGCAGATCCGTGCCGAGATCGATGCCAATTACCCGGACCGCATGCTGCTGGCCGAGGCCAACCAATGGCCGGAAGACACCCAGCTGTACTTCGGTGACACCGATGCCGAGGGCGTCAACGGTGACGAATGCCACATGGCCTTTCACTTCCCGCTGATGCCGCGCATGTACATGGCGCTGGCCCAGGAAGATCGCTTCCCGATCACCGACATTCTGCGGCAAACCCCGGAGATTCCTGCCAATTGCCAGTGGGCGATTTTCTTGCGCAATCACGATGAGCTGACGCTGGAAATGGTCACCGACAAGGAGCGCGATTACCTGTGGAACTACTACGCCGCTGACCGTCGCGCGCGGATCAACCTCGGCATTCGTCGGCGTCTGGCGCCGTTGATGGAGCGAGACCGCCGCCGCGTAGAACTGCTCAATAGCCTGCTGCTGTCGATGCCCGGCACGCCGACCCTGTATTACGGCGACGAAATCGGCATGGGCGACAACATCTACCTCGGCGACCGCGACGGTGTGCGTACGCCGATGCAATGGTCGATCGACCGCAACGGCGGTTTCTCCCGCGCCGATCCGGCGAGCCTGGTGCTGCCTCCGATCATGGACCCGCAATACGGTTATCTCTCCGTCAACGTCGAGACTCAGGCCGGCGATCCGCATTCGCTGCTCAACTGGACGCGACGCATGCTCGCCGTGCGCAAGCAGTCCAAGGCGTTCGGGCGTGGCACGCTGAAGATGCTTTCGCCGAGCAACCGACGGATTCTGGCCTACACCCGCGAGTTCACCGACTCCGACGGCAAGCACGAGATCATTCTTTGCGTGGCCAACGTCTCGCGCAGCGCGCAGGCGGCGGAACTCGACCTGTCGGCCTACGTCGGCATGGTCCCGGTGGAGATGCTTGGTGGTAACGCGTTCCCGCCCATCGGCCAGTTGAATTTCCTGCTGACCCTGGCGCCGTACGGCTTCTATTGGTTCGCCCTCGCGGCGGAAAACCAGATGCCGAGCTGGCACGTCGAACCGGCGCAGAGCCTGCCGGACTTCACCACGCTGGTGCTGAAAAAACGCATGGAAGAACTGCTTGAAGCGCCGACCCGCAACACCCTGGAGCAGAGCGTCTTGCCGAGCTGGCTGCAGAACCGCCGCTGGTTCGCCGGCAAGGACGCGGCCATCGAGCAGGTCAATCTGGCCTACGGCGTGCGTTTTGGCGATGCGCAGCATCCGGTGCTGCTCAGTGAGATCGAAGTCACCAGCGCCGGGCAGACCAGCCGCTATCAACTGCCGTTCGGGTTTATCTCGGAAGATCAGGTCGGGGCGGCGCTGCCGCAGCAATTGGCCTTGTCCCGAGTACGCCGCGGACGTCAGGTGGGGCTGATCACTGATGCGTTCAGCCTCGAAACGTTTGTGCACGCCGTGCTGCACGGCATGCAGAGCAGCACCGTGCTCAATTCCGAACAGGGCGAGATTCGTTTCGCGCCGACCGCGCAGCTGGAAAAACTCGGCCTCGGTGCTGAGTCCGAGGTGCGTTATCTGTCGGCCGAGCAATCGAACAGTTCGGTGGTGATTGGCAACAGTCTGGTGCTGAAGCTGATCCGCAAAGTCGCCTCGGGGGTGCACCCGGAACTGGAAATGAGCGCCTACCTGACCGAGGCCGGGTTCGAGAACATCTCGCCGCTGCTGGGTTCGGTGATTCGCCGTGATGCCCAAGGCGAAGACAATCTGCTGATGATCGCCCAAGGCTATCTGAGCAATCAGGGCGATGCCTGGGAATGGACGCAGAACAACCTCGAACGGGCGCTGCGCGATGAACTGGCCGACGCCATGTCCGAGCAGGAACAGCATTACAACGCCCTCGGCGAGCTCAAGGACTTTGCCGGCATGCTCGGCCAGCGTCTGGGCGAAATGCATCAAGTGCTCGCGGCGCCGAGCGACAATCCCGATTTCGCCCCGCAAACCACCAGCGCCAAAGACGCCCAAGCCACCGGCAAGGACGTTGCCGCGCAGGTCGAGCATGCGTTGAAGCTGCTCAAGCAACATCAAAGTCATCTGAGCGCGGCAGATCAGAAAATGGTTGCGCGGCTGCTGGACAACAAAAAAATCATCCTCGGCCATGTGCAGGAACTCGCGCAAAAAGCCGTAGGCGGCCTGCGGATTCGGGTCCACGGTGACCTGCACCTGGGCCAGGTGCTGGTGATCAAGGGCGATGCCTATCTGATCGACTTCGAAGGTGAACCGGCGCGGCCGCTGCACGAACGGCGCGGCAAACACAGTCCGTACAAGGACGTCAGCGGCGTGCTGCGGTCCTTCGATTACGCGGCGGCCATGACCATCAACGTGCATAACGTCGATCACAGTGCGGAGTCGGAAGCGGCCCGGCATCGGGTTGCCGAGCGCTACCTGCGTGAGGCGCGCGAGGCATTTGTTCAGGCATATCGCCAAGCGGCGACTAGTCTTGATCATGCCTGGCAGGATCCTGCGGGTGCCGACGCAGCGCTTGCGCTGTTCGGCCTGGAGAAGGCGGCCTATGAAGTGGCCTATGAAGCCGAAAATCGCCCCACGTGGCTGCCCGTGCCGTTGCACGGTTTGTATGGGTTATTGACGGGGCTTAAACCCTTTTCCGATCTTGGTGGAGAGTAGTCATGAGTGTCTCGAACAAGGAACAGGGTCACGCTAAAGAAGCGTTATTGCCGACGGCGCAAGACATCGACGCGTTGGTACGTGCGGAACATCACGACCCGTTTTCCATTCTCGGCCCGCACGGTGATGGTGCCGGCGGGCAGTTCATCCGCGCCTATTTGCCGGGTGCGTTGAAAGTTGAAGTGCTGGACAAGGACAGCGGTGAAGAACGTGGCGAACTGACCGCCACCGAAACCCCGGGGCTGTTTGTCGGGCACTTCGCCCAGGCCCGGCCCTATCTGCTGCGCACGCGCTGGGCCGGCGGCGAGCAAGTGGCGGAAGATCCCTACAGCTTCGGTCAGTTGCTCGGCGAAATGGATTTGTATCTGTTCGCCGAAGGCAATCACCGCGACCTGAGCAGCTGCCTCGGCGCTCAGCTGAAAACCGTCGATGGCGTTGACGGCGTGCGTTTCGCCGTGTGGGCGCCGAACGCCCGGCGCGTCTCGGTGGTCGGCGATTTCAACGTCTGGGACGGTCGCCGCCATCCGATGCGCCTGCGCCATCCATCCGGTGTCTGGGAATTATTCATTCCGCGCCTGCAGGCGGGCGAGTTGTACAAATACGAGATCCTCGGCGCCCACGGCATCTTGCCGCTTAAGGCCGACCCGATGGCGCTGGCCACCAGTCTGCCGCCGGACACCGCGTCGAAAGTCGCCGCGCCGCTGCAGATCAACTGGCAGGATCAGGACTGGATGAACGGCCGCCGCGAGCGGCAGAAACATTCAGCGCCGCTGTCGATCTACGAATTGCATGCCGGCTCGTGGCAGTGCGAACTGGACGATCTGGGCGAAGTCGCTCGCCAGTACACTTGGCCGGAACTGGCCGAGCGCTTGATTCCTTACGTCAAGGAACTGGGTTTCACCCACATCGAACTGATGCCGATCATGGAGCACCCGTTTGGCGGTTCGTGGGGCTATCAACTGCTCTCGCAATTCGCCCCGAGCGCGCGATATGGCACACCCGAGCAGTTCGGCGAGTTCGTCAACGCCTGTCACCAGGCCGGAATCGGGGTGATCCTCGACTGGGTGCCAGCGCATTTTCCTACCGATACCCATGGCCTGGCGCAGTTTGACGGCACGGCGTTGTACGAATATGGCAACCCGCTGGAAGGCTTCCATCAGGACTGGGACACGCTGATCTACAACCTGGGGCGCACCGAAGTGCACGGCTACATGCTGGCATCGGCGCTGCACTGGTTGAAGCATTTTCACGTGGATGGCCTGCGCGTCGATGCGGTGGCCTCGATGCTGTATCGCGACTATTCGCGCAAGGCCGGCGAGTGGATTCCGAACCGCCACGGCGGGCGCGAGAACCTTGAGGCAATCGATTTCCTCCGGCACTTGAACGATGTGGTCGAGCTGGAGGCGCCGGGCGCGCTGGTGATTGCCGAAGAGTCCACCGCCTGGCCGGGCGTCAGTCAGAGCACCCAGCAGGGTGGCCTCGGTTTCGCTTACAAATGGAACATGGGCTGGATGCACGATTCGCTGCACTACATTCAGCAAGACCCGGTGTACCGCGCGCATCACCACAACGAACTGAGTTTCGGTCTGGTCTACGCCTGGTCCGAGCGCTTCATCCTGCCGATCTCCCACGACGAAGTGGTGCATGGCAAGCATTCGTTGATCGACAAGATGCCCGGCGACCGCTGGCAGAAATTTGCCAACCTGCGCGCCTATCTGAGTTTCATGTGGACCCACCCGGGCAAAAAGCTGTTGTTCATGGGTTGCGAGTTCGGCCAGTGGCGTGAGTGGAACCACGATCAGCAGCTGGACTGGTACCTGCTGCAATACTCGGAACACAAAGGCGTGCAGAAACTGGTCGGCGACCTCAATCGCCTGTATCGCGAAGAACCGGCGCTGCACGACCAGGACGACGCGCCGCAGGGCTTCCAGTGGTTGATCGGCGATGACGCCATAAACAGCGTGTACGCGTGGCTGCGCTGGAGCAAGGACGGCAAACCGGTGCTGGTGGTCGCCAACTTCACCCCGGTGCCGCGTCAGTCGTACCGCGTCGGCGTGCCGTTTGCCGGGCGCTGGAATGAATTGCTCAACAGCGATGCCGACACCTACGCCGGGTCCAACTATGGCAATGGCGGCGGGGCGTTTACCGAAGAGGTGCCGAGCCATGGGCAGTCGCTGTCGCTGGAACTGAATCTGCCACCGCTGGCGGTGTTGATTCTCAAGCCGGAGGGCTAGTCCAGCCACCGCTAACCCTGTGGGAGCGGGCTTGCCCGCGAAGAGGTCGGAACATTCAACATCTCTGTTGCCTGATCCGCCGTCATCGCGGGCAAGCCTGCTCCCACAGGCGTTTTCGGTGATCCGGGGTTCGCTGCCGCAGCAGGATTACAGGTGCACCTCCACCGCCAATGGCAAGTGGTCCGACAGGTGCGTCCACGGTTTGTTGCCGAGGATCTGCGGGTCGTGGCTGCTGGCGTTGCGCAGGTAGATGCGGTCCAGGCGCAGCAATGGAAAACGCGCTGGATAGGTCTTGGCTGGACGGCCATGGTGGCGTTCGAACGCTTCGTGCAGGTAATCGCGGCGGGCGAGGGCGACATTGCCCTGCAGTTGCCAGTCGTTGAAGTCGCCGGCAATGATCACCGGCGCGTCCTCGGGCAAGGATTCGAGCAACTGGCAAAGCAGCTGCAACTGCAATTGGCGGTGACTTTCCAGCAGACTCAGGTGCACACAGATGGCGTGGACTTCGGCGTGGCCCGGCACGTCCAGTACGCAATGCAACAAGCCTCGGCGCTCGGGGCCGGTGATCGACACGTCGAGGTTGCGGTATTCGCGGATCGGGTATTTTGACAGCAGGGCATTGCCGTGGTGGCCATCGGGGTAAACCGCGTTGCGTCCGTAGGCAAAATCGCTCCACATGCTGTCGGCAAGAAATTCGTATTGCGAGGTTTGCGGCCATTCGTTGTAACGATTGGAATGGCGCTCGTGTTCGCCCACGACTTCCTGCAGAAACACCAGATCGGCCGAGGTGCTGCGCACCGCTTCACGCAACTCCGGCAAGATGAAGCGCCGATTGAGGGCGGTGAAGCCCTTGTGGGTATTGACCGTCAGCACGCGCAGGCGTTGGATGACGGGGGCGTCGACGACGTGACGCTCGGGATCGCTGGACACGTTCACTCCTCTGAAAAAACGGCTTCCTGTTCATGCGACTGGTCTGTGCGCGGGCAGTTCCTTCCAGATGCCTCAGGCCGTAACACGAATCCCCCGAGCCGACAGAAAACCTGTAGGCGCGAGCCTGCTCGCGAAAGCGGCCTCCTGATCGACCAATCTCTGACTGAATGCACTCGGTCAAATTGTGGGAGCTGGCTTGCCAGCGATGACGGCTCACAAGCCGACCAACCTCCCACTGAATGCAAGCATTCCAAGTGTGGGAGCGAGCCTGCTCGCGAAAGCGGCCTGCCAGACAAAATCAGAACAACAGACCAAACCCCGCACATAAACATAACCCCGCAGCCACGTTTAAAGTACACGAACCGTTACGCCATACCGGCTACAACGCCTTGCGCCGTTACCTACGCGTACGCCAGAATCCGCCGGCTTACACGGCTATGCGATGGGCTTATCGTTTCCCTGTCACTGGAAAACAGTGATCGGGTTTGGTAGCCCATTTCGGTACGGTCGTATGGCGTCACCTTATGTAGCCTCTTTTTGGGGCTCAGTTTTATGGTGGGCATGCGTGGGGCTCATTCGTGAGCGCCGGGTTCCGTATCGACCGGTCTACCAACCCGCGCATGGCCGCCACCCATCGTTTGGTAGCGAGGGTGATGGCTCCTATTTCTCGATACGGAGTTTCATCCATGTTCAAAGCCACACCCAACCCCCCGGACACCTCGATCCCGTACGACCCAGCCCTCGACCCGCAGAAGATAAAAGCGGCCACCGACCGCGCCATCAACTTCTACCTCAACCCCGGCGCCCTGAAGATCTCGATCCCTTCAGCCTCGTCACGCAAATCGAGCAGAATCTTCCTCATCGACCCCACCGTGGACGAAGAAACCTTGCTCGTCGAAGCCTGCGAATCCTTAGCCGCCGCCAGCGACATGGCCCGCGACATCAGCGACGTCGCCGACCACCCACAGCGCCGGGCCATGCTGATGCTGCATCAGGTGATCATGCTCAGTGAACTGATGGTCAACCGAGTACTGGACGGCCGCCGCGTGCCGAACTAACTGCCCGGTCCCCTGTAGGAGCTGCCGAAGGCTGCGATCTTTTGATCTTGTTTTTAAAAGCAACATCAAAAGATCGCAGCCTTCGGCAGCTCCTACATTGAGAAATTCTTTCAAGTGCCTCGATCGGAGTGCCAGCTGATGTCCGAAACCCCACCCAATCCGCCGATCACAGAATCGGTTTCGCCGTACGAATCCCTCAACTCCAGAAAACTCCACGAAGCCGCCGAACGCGCCCTCGACCATTACCTCGCCCCCGCACACATCATGGCAACGCCCTATACCCCCAGCAGCATGTTCCTGGTCAACCCGCAAACCGATACCGAATCGCTGCTTGCCAACGCCTGCGAATCCCTGGCCTCGGCCACGGTCATGCTCGGCGATTTCGCCGGCACGCTCGAAGGGACGAGCCGTCATACGGCGCTGGGCATTGCGCAGGTGGTGATGCTGGGGGAGCTGGCGGTGAATCAGGCGCTGGATAATGTTGTGCCGAAGGATTAGTCGCCAGCCGTTGTAGCTACATAGCGAGCAGGCGAATGCCTACTTGGGATCTGCGTTGGTTACAGGTTAAGTGCCCGGCAAAGAATTCTTGTAGGTGTGAACTTACTCACTATTGCCATCAAATAAATCCGTTCGACTATGTTGCCTTTACAGCTCTGGTTCATGCCAAAGTGCGAAAGATAGGCAGAGGCGGGTAATTTAACCCGTCCCTGTCTTTTCAATGCCTGTTACTTCTCATTAGGTTAGTGGCTAAATATGAAGTTATCAAAAAAAATAGATGTCCTGGTAGTGGTGACAATCATTTTTTTTATGCCATTGCCTTGGAATTGAGCAGATTTCGGCTTCTCATAGTTTTCTACTATAAGTGTTATTTCGCCTAGCAGTCTATTCGTGGAGTCATAAAATTTAGCTGTCGCCGGGAAAGATGTGTGTGCGTAGTCGAACGATATATATGAGTAACTTTCCCTGAATGTAAATGTGGACGTGGAGTAGCCACCATTTATCGATAACACATTTCCAGCGAAAGGAGGTAGGTAAATACTATTTTTCCCAATTCCTACATATAGTCCTTCTCCTACTGGGCTGCGCTCTATTGTCATAGTAGGAAGGTCCAATCTTATTGGATCAATACCACTCCTGGTCTCAAAATCCTCTCCCAGTGGGATTGGTGGCGATACGACCACGACCCGCGATCCCGACACCTGTCCACTGCCATACAGCGCGGTGGCAGTGAAGCTGTGAGTAGCCACGCTCAAGCCCGTCACGGTCAGTTCCCACAGGCCGGTCGTCAGGTTAACCGTCGCCACACCTTTGACGGTGGCGCCGTCCTTGATCCGGACTTTCTGACCTTTAGCCCCACTTCCTTTAAGCGTGACAGAAGTTTCAAAGGTCGAGCCGCCCGGAAGAATTTCTTCCCCTCTAGAGTTCTCCGCCCGAGTGATGGTCGGCGCGATATTGGCCGTCACCGTCAGCGTCCACGCCGCAGAGACCTGCCCACTGCCATACAGGGCGGTGGCGGTGAAGCTGTGAGCGGCCACGCTCAAGCCTGTCACGGTCAGTTCCCACAGGCCGGTCGTCAGGTTAACCGTCGCCTCACCTATGACGAAGGTGCCATCCTTGATCTGGACTTTCCGGCCTTTGGCCCCGGCCCCTGACAACGTGACCGTGGTATCGACGGTAGTCCCGCCGTTGTCAATTGGCGCTCCTTTGGAGTCTACGGCCTGGGTGATGGTCGGCGGGTCGAGCTCTTGGGCAGCGCCCACATTGAAGTCCAGTGGCTGCGAATACCGGGTGCGCTCTCCCGCACGTTCGACGAAGTACCTGGCCTGAACCGTGCCGTCCTCGTTACCTTTGATCAAATCGGCGCTGATGGGGAACGGCACCTCGCTACCGGCGGTGATCGAGTTCAGTATGATCCAGTCGCTGTCCAGGCCGGTTTTCGAGCCCACCCACTCTCGTGTCACCTTGTCGTCGACCAGGGTATTGAGCCAGGTGGCGCTCAGCGTGGTGCCTTTGCGATCGGGGTCGAGGACGTTGTCGACCACACCGTCTACCCTCGGCATCGGCAATTCCAGGCGTGGCTCGCCGACCGCGAGCAGCGGCGCGTGTTCGGACTCGCGGATCGCACTGATCGCGCTATAGCGATCCAGCTTCGCCAGTACGCCGTCGTCGCTCAGCAATTGGTAATAGAGCTCCAGCGTGCCACCTTCCAGAACCTTGATATGGGCACTGTCGACAGTGATGTACAAAGACACTTTATCGTTGACGTCGCCATGGGTGATCGGTCGCAATGGCAGGTCGGGCAGGTACGGGGTGAAATCCGGCAGGGTGCCGAGCCAGAACAGTTTGATTGCCTGACCGGACTCGAACGAGTCATCCCAAGGGATTTCAATGCGGGTACGCGGCAGGTCCGGATCGAGTGCCCCTTGCTTGGCGTCTTCGGCAATTGGCGCCTTGAGACGCTGGAGTTGACCGATGACGCTGATGAACTGCCCTTTGGACAAAATGTCGGCCGAGCCATCGGCTTTCTGGATACGGTACAGCAGCACCATCTGGACCTTGGCAAAACGGCGCAGCAGGGCATTGTCGATCGGTATCTCAAGGATGCTCGGTACGCTCTCCAGGATCACGCCCGGCAGTTCGTGGTCGATTGGTGCCCCTTCCACCGGCGTGCCTTTGAGTTGGAGGAACACGGTGTCGCCCTTCGCGAACAACTTGCCGTCCACGGCAACGACCTGCCCGGTGCCCTTGGCATCGCCCAGCTTGTCGAGATCCAGAACGTTGTTCAGCGTTTCCTTGAGCAGGGGTGCCAGTGGGCGCGACGTGTCGATGCTGACCACCACCCGCTGGGCGGCACTCCAGTCTTCGGAACGGTTGTCGACTTTGTCGTAGAGTTCGAAAGCCACTGCCAGCCCGGTGCTGTCAGAGTCACCCGCTTTACGGATCGTGGCTTCGTCGACATGGATGACGATGGGGGTTTTGCCTTCGACCTGGTCCTGGGTCAGTGGCGGGCTTGACACGAAGACCCCGCCCCAGCTCAGGCGGATCACGTCACCGGGGGCAATGTTCGGGTAAGGTTCAATCCTGATGTCGACGCCCGCAGCCACGTTGTCCTTATCGATGCCAGCTTCGAGAATCTCGCGGGGAATGTGCATGATCAGCTTGGAGTGGCCCGGTTCTTCGTTGTCATCATGACCACCGGGGCGGGTGAGCTTGACGAACACCTTCATCACTTCGGAGGGCTCGGCTGTCTGGCCCAAGCGGGTCACGCTGTAGGAGACATCGAAGTTGCCGGCCAGGATGTGCCGCGGCTCCACGAACAACTGCAGTTGGGTGCCGACCTCATTTTTCTCCACGGTCTTTTGCAGTACCTGATTATTGGGACCCCAGAAAATGACCAGGCTGTCGCCTTGCCCCATGGTTCCCCAGGGGCCGGCTGTGCATTGCAGGCCGTGGCGCGGAAAATTGTCCAGTACCGCCGCAATGTTCAAGCCCCACACATCAGGACTGGTGGAGATCGGTTCCTTGGTGCGCCCGGGAATGCCCAGCTCACGCAAGAGGTTGGTGTGCTCGTCGGGGGAAGGGGATGAGGCCATGGGAGGTACTCCGGTCGAGGGCTGGGGGACTGAATGATTTAAAGCCTGACGGAGTGGAGCTGCCTACTGTCAGATCTGACAGGTCGGGAGGGATTTTCGATGAGTGGTAGATGTTTCGACGGGGATGATTCTCGGCCAATGATACTGGGGTGTCGATCTCACCTCGTGTCACAGGGCGTTTTAGCAAGAGACTTTTTTTTAAACTGGATCTGCCCTGACGAAAATCCCTTGTGGCAGCGGGCTTGCTCGCGAATGCGGTGTATCAGTCAGCAATTCAAGCGCCTGACACTGCCTATTCGCGAGCGAGCCCGCTCCCACAGGGGAAAAGTGTTTCAGATGAGGACGATTTCGTACGGCAAGCGCATGCGCTCGAGGATCACCCGTGGCAGCATCGGCGCGATGCCGATCGCCGGTTCGCCCTTGAGCTGGCTGGCATAGGCATGGGTGGCGTGGCTTTTGCGCGCCACGGTCCAGGTGTCGAGGCGCAGTTTGCGCGCACGTTCCCAGGGAATCAGGTTCTGCTCGCGCTCCGGCCAGTGCCAGGCCCAGACAGGCACGTCATGGAAGGTCGCGCCGACTTGCGCAGCCGCTTGGGCACTGGCACGGCCGACCGCTTCATGGTCGTCGTTGCTGTCGTTGCGCCAGGTGCTGAACACCACGTCGCCGGGGCGCAGGTAGCGCGCGATGAAGTGGGTGATGTCAGCCTCGCAGTCGAGCAGCGCATTGTCGGTAAACCCGCCGCGTACCCATTTCAGACTGTGCATCGGCAGGCCGAGCCGGCGCAGGGCTTCGACGCTTTCCTGGGGACGGAATACGCTCAGGCGTTTTTCCGACCATTGTCGTGAACCCGGATGGCTGGCGCTGCCGTCGGTGATCGACAGCAGTTGCAGCGGATGACCGAGGCTGGAAAGCAGTTGCAGGAGACCGCCACAGGTCACCACTTCATCACCCGGATGCGGGGCGACCACGACGGCACGGGCACCGGGGGGAACGAGGCTGTGGGTGTTGATGACGGGAATGTTGTCCAGCTGCGGGGCGCTGTTCCATATCTGCGCCGGCAGCGAGTGTTCGCTGAGGAATAACGGTTTCATGGGTATTACGTCCTTGTTGTCTCTGGCCCTCAGTCATGCAGACACCGTGGAAAATCAGGTGCGCGCGACCCGTGAAGGCGGATGAATTGCCGTGCGTCGCTCCGAACCCTGGATTGCCGCGCAGCAGAGTATTGCTCATGAAAGTTGATTCGTCGCGTCACAGATCAATCTGATCCGCTTTTTTTATGTCTATCTGTACCATTTTTCGCAAGTAATCACCGAATCCGCCCCGGGCTCGGCTGTCCAGACGGGCGCTGGTGTGCACTTGCGGGCGATGGCTCCAGGCGATGTCGGCACCGGACAGCTCCAGTTGCCGCACCAGTTGGACATCTTCATCGCAGGCCAAAGGTTTGAACCCCCCGGCCCAACGATAGGCGTCTGCGCTGATTCCGAGGTTGGCACCGTGAATGTGCCGATGCCCGTCACGCGCCTGATAGTGGCTGTGATAGCGGATTTGCGCGGCTTCGTCGAACGATTGATCCCAGTGTTCGACGGTTACCGTGCCGCATACCGCGTCGGCGCCCAGGCCCAACTGCGCCACCAGCCAGTCGTCGGCCACGCGGCTGTCGGCGTCGGAGCAGGAGATCCAGCGTGCACCACGCTCCAGTAAAACCTGCGCGCCGGCGGCACGGGCCTGGCCGACGTTGCGAGCGTCGATGTGCAGGCTCAGTACCGGAAAGCCGCTGACAATCTGTGCCGAACGGTCGGTACAACTGTCGAGCACCACCAGCACCTCCACCGGTTCGCCGGCCAGCAGTCCATGTTTGCTGGCGCGCAGGGCGGCTGTCAGGCACTGCTCGAGCAAGTCTTCTTCGTTGTGCGCGGGAATCAGAATGCCGATCATCGCAGGCCCTCCAGTGCGGCCACCGAGCGCGGCTCGCGGCTCCAGACCTCAAGGATGAAGTCGGCTTCCTGATGCAGCGCCAGACGCGGCAGCGGCAGTTGTTCGTGAATCAAGTCATGCACCTGGCGGGCATTGAGCGGGCAGCCGTCGATGGGCGGGCGCCAGTGGCACGCGAGCAATTGCCCGTCTGCGGTCAGGGAATCGCTGATGCGCCGGATCACGTCTGTCAGATCCTGGGCATCGAGGTAGTAGCCGACTTCGCTCAATACAATCAGGTCGAATTTTTCTTCCGGCCAGTCGCCGGGCAGGCGGCTCTGGCGGACTTCGGCGTGGTCAAACAGGCTCAATCGGTTGCGCGCCAGGTTCACCGCCGCACTGGCGGTGTCGCAACACAGCAGACGGTCACAGCGGCCAGCCAGTTCGGCGCTGAGCTCGCCATTGGCGCAACCGGGTTCGAAGATCGCCCGATAGTGCGCGCGGGGCAGGGCGGCGAGGGTGATCGCGCGTTTGCGTTGTTCGTACCAGCGCTCGCGAAACGCCCAAGGGTCATCGCTGGCGCGGAACAGGCCTTCGAAGTAACGATCATCGACACTCACAGGAACACCACTTCGAAGGGTTGCAGCAGACGATCCAGCACGTACGGCGCCAGCACCGGTTGCAGCCCGGCTTGCGGGTCGCCTTCCAGTTGGCTGGCAAAGGCATGCACCGCGTGGCGTTTGCGCGCCACTTGCTCGGGTGACAACAGGATTTTGCGCGCGCGCTGCCACGGCAACGCGGCGTCTTCGGGGGAGGCCCAGTGCCAGGTCCATACCGGCAGTTCGTGGCAGGTGGCGCCGACCCGGCGTGCGGCTTCGATACTGGCGCGACCGGCGGCTTCGTGATCGCAATGGCCGTCCTCGCACCAGGTGCTGAACACCACATCGCCGGGGCGCAGGTGGCGTTCGATGAACGTGACCAGCGACGGCTCATCCGCGGCAACCTGGCTGTCGCTGAAACCGCCGCGCAGCCATTTCATCCGGTGCAGTGGCACACCGAGGCGGCGCAGGGCTTCCGCCGATTCCTGCGGGCGCACCACGCTCAGACGTTCGACTGGCCAGCGCTCGGAGCCGGGATGACTGGCGCTGCCATCGGTGACCGAGATCAGTTGCAACTGACGCCCGGCGGCGGCCAGTAACTGCAACATCCCGCCGCAGCCAAGCACTTCATCGTCCGGGTGCGGGGCGACAATCACCGCCCGCGCGCCCGGCGGCACCAGACTGAGGACATCGACGCTGTCCAGCGCCGCCAGGTGCCGGGAATGTTGCCATTGCAGCAGGGAAGTCCCTTGGTGGCCGATGATCGGATCGGGTTTATTGGCGACATTCATAGCGTCCAGGCCTCCTCGGGGTGTTCAGCCAGCACTTGGCCAAGGGCCGCCAGATCACGCTCGGCATGGCTCTGGCGCAGGAACACCGGCAGATCGGCGCTCAATCGGGCGAAGTGCCGATCCTTGCAGAACGGAGCGGCACCCAGCGCCCGACCGGTCTCGCGCATCACTTGCTCAGCCGATTGTTCGACCACAGCGCGGGCGCGCTGGGCCAACAGTCGGGCATCGGCTTCGGGGTGCGCATCAATGTGCAGAGCACTGAAACGCAGCACATTCGCCGCTGCGTACAACGCCGCATCGACCGCACCGAGGTGGGCGAGGGCGTGTGGCTCCTGGCGTTGCGCGCAGTGTTGCCGCAGTGCCTCGGCGATCTGCCGTGCCGCGCCGTACCAGCATGCGGCAATGCCAATCCCGCCTTGCCAGAAACCGGGGCGCTGCAGGTAATCGCCAGGGTTGCCGATAGCCTGGGCTTCGACGCCGTCGAACAGCACTTCGACGCTGCCGGTGGCCCCCATGCCAACTGCCTGCCAGCCCTGATCGGTGATGGTCACCCCCGGTTGATCGAGCCCCACCGCCACCAGTTGCTGGCGATCTTCGGCGTCCCACGCTGTGAGCAGTGCGTGGCTGAGCACCGCCGCACCGGAACACCAGGCCTTGCGCCCGTCAAGGCGCACCATGTGCCCGGCCGGTCGCACGTGCACCCGTGCCTGCGGCGGTTCCGCCGCCCACATGCCCCAAGTGCTGCCCGGCGTGGGCGTCCCCCCCAGTTGTTCGATGATCGCCAGTGCGTCGGTGTGGCCTTCGTAGAGTTTGCACAAGCCCAAGTCGTGTCCGCCGACTTCGGCCAGACGCTGAAAACGCTCCAGCGTAAGACCACTGCCCGGTAACGGCAGTTGATCCAGCCCGGCTTCGACCAACGCTCGCAGGCAGTGGCCGAGGGCGGCGGTGTCGGCGTAGTCCGGCGGGCGGCGCGCCAGATAGTGCTGCAGGTCCATATCAGTCTTCTTCTTCGCGTTGCAGTTCGAACAGCAGCAGCGAACGGCCGGTGACCGAGTATTCATGGCCGAACTCGAAGCGCTCCTGACCGCGAATGGCCGGTTGATTGGTATCGATCATGCAGGTCCAGAAACTGCCTTCCGGCACTTCCGGCAGGCTGAAATTGACGATGTCGTGATGGGCGTTGACCACCAGCAGCAGCGTCGCGTCGGCACCCTTGCGGCGGATCCCGGTCTCCTGCGCACGGCCATCGAGCAGCATGCCCAGGCAACGGTTATGCGCGTCATGCCAATGTTCGGTGGTCATCTCGGTGCCATCCGGCGCCAGCCAGGTGACGTCCTTGACGCCAATGTCCTCGTTGTACTCGCCGACCAGGAAACGCCCACGGCGCAGAATCGGATAAGCCATGCGCAACTTGATCAGGCGTTTGACGAACTTGAGCAGCGCCTTGCCGTCTTCGCTGAGGTCCCAGTTGACCCAGCCGATCTCGCTGTCCTGGCAATAGGCGTTGTTGTTGCCGTCCTGCGTGCGGGCGAATTCGTCGCCGGCGACGATCATCGGCGTTCCCTGGGACAGCAGCAGCGTGGCGAAGAAGTTGCGCATCTGCCGGTGGCGCAGCGCGTTGATCTCGGGATCGTCGGTCGGGCCTTCGACGCCGTGGTTCCACGACAGGTTGTTGTTGCTGCCGTCCTGGTTGTTCTCGTCGTTGGCTTCGTTGTGCTTGTCGTTGTACGACACCAGATCGTTGAGGGTGAAACCGTCATGCGCTGTGATGAAGTTCACCGACGAGTACGGCCGCCGCCCGCGCTGGTTGAACATCTCGCCGGACGCGGTCATGCGGCTGGCGAAGTCGGCAACCTGGCCGTCGTCGCCTTTCCAGAACGCGCGCACGGTGTCGCGGAATTTGTCGTTCCACTCGACCCAGCCCGGCGGGAAGTGGCCGACCTGATAGCCACCGGGGCCACAGTCCCATGGCTCGGCGATCATTTTCACCTGGCGCAGCACCGGGTCCTGGCGGCAGGCGACGAGGAAGCTGTGGCGTTCGTCGAAACCGTCGTGATAACGCCCGAGAATCGTCGCCAGGTCGAAGCGGAAACCGTCGACATGCATTTCGCTGGCCCAGTAACGCAGCGAGTCAGTGACCATCTGCAGCACACACGGATGGCTCAGGTCGAGGGTGTTACCGGTGCCGGAATCGTTGATGTAGTAGCGCTTGTCGTCCGGCATCAACCGGTAATACGAGGCGTTGTCGATGCCGCGCATCGACAGGGTCGGGCCTTGCTCGTTGCCCTCGGCGGTGTGGTTGTAGACCACGTCGAGGATCACTTCCAGGTTGGCTTCGTGCAGGTGCGCGACCATCTCCTTGAACTCGGCGATCTTGCCGCTGGCCAGATAGCGCGGGTCGGGGGCGAAGAAGGCGATGCTGTTGTAGCCCCAGTAGTTGGTCATGCCCTTGTGCAGCAGGTGCTGGTCATTGACGAACGCGTGAATCGGCAGCAGTTCCACCGACGACACGCCGAGTTTGCGGATGTGTTCGAGCACATCATCGACCATCAACCCGGCGAAGGTGCCACGCACGTTCTCCGGCACCGACGGATGACGCATGCTGATGCCGCGTACGTGGGTTTCATAAATGATGGTTTTGTCCCACGGCACGCTGACGCGATGGTCGTTGCCCCAGGTGTGCGCCGGGTCGATGACCTTGCATTTGGGCACGAACGGCGCACTGTCGCGCTCATCGAAACTTAAGTCGGCGTCGGGATGGCCGATGGTGTAACCGAACAACGCCTCGGACCATTTCAATTCGCCAACCAGTTGTTTGGCGTAGGGGTCGATCAGCAGTTTGTTGTGGTTGAAGCGGTGGCCGTTGGCCGGGTCATACGGGCCATAGACGCGGTAGCCGTAGATCAGCCCCGGGTGGGCGTCGGGCAGATAACCGTGATAGATCTCGTCGGTGTATTCCGGCAGTTCGATACGTTCGAGTTCGACTTCGCCGGCGTCGTCGAAGATGCACAGCTCAACCTTGGTGGCATTGGCGGAAAACAGCGCAAAGTTGACCCCCAGACCATCCCAGGTCGCACCGAGCGGGAAGGGCAGGCCTTCACGGATTCTCGACGGTTCAGCGTGCGCTGCGGGCTCGGCTTTTTTTGGACTGGTCATGATTGCTCCTGCAAAACGGGTTGGTTCGAATAATCAACTGTGGGAAAAGAATCTGTGGTGAGGGGATTTATCCCCGATGGGTCGCGCAGCGGCCCTGCGACTGCTTCGCAGCCGATCGGGGATCAATCCCCTCACCACAGACATCTCTCCCTGACAGGGGTTATCAGGTTTTTTGAGGACGAGTTGTCCCTGCGTGACGGGCGAACCCGCCACACGGTCATTCAGTTCAACAATCCGGGTGTGTCAGTTGGCCGGGGGCTTGCGTGGGGCGCGGGGCTTTTTCTCGGCGGCTTTTTCACCCGGCGGGACGACCTTGGCGGCGCCTGCCGGTTTGGCCTTGGCGGCCGCGGGCGCCTTGGGCTTGGTCGCCGCAGCCTTGCTGTCGGTGCCTTTGCCGGCGGTTTTGCTGCCCGCCGCTTTCGGCGCTTTCTTCGGTGCCAAAGCTTCGGCTTCAGCCAGTTTGCGCGCCATCTCCCAGTGGCGTGCTTCATGACCTTCAGGTTTGCCCTCTGATTCCCAGATCTGATAGGCGAACTCGCGGATGCGTTTATCGTCGGTACTCATCGCAATGCTCCTGAACTGAACTCGTCGTTACGTAAAGAGTTGGATAAACAGATTGACCGGGATATCCCCCAGCGCGGCGCTGACGTTCAGCTCCCTGTTTTTTGTGACTGCGCTGCTGTGAAAAAGTCCCTTCAGGTTTGTGTCAGAGGCGGCGAACGGTAAAACCACCCGTGTATCGCCCCAGCGCAGCGCATCAACTTGAGGGACGGCACCGTTTTCCAGCAGCGTCGCGCAGCGCACCGGGACGATCACGATGGCGTACATCCCCTCGTGCTCACGGGCAAACGCGAGCACGTTGTGCGCCTGGCTGCCCAGTACCTCCAAGGCTTGGTACGCGCCGCGCCGGAACAGCTCGGCGTGTTCGACGCGCAGGTTCAGCACCTCGGCGATCAACGCTTGCTTGATACGCCCGTCACGCCAGTTCGCCAGCAGAGTCTCGACTTCAATGCGTTGATGCAGGGCCTGCTCGCGAGCGGCGTAGTCCACCGGCCGGCGGTTGTCCGGATCGACCAGGCTGAAATCCCAGAACTCGTTGCCCTGATACAGATCCGGCACCCCCGGCACCGTCATGCGCAGCAAGGTTTGCGCCAGACTGTTGAGGGCGCCGGCCGCAGCGATACTGTTCACGGTCTTGCTCAGCGCGGCGCGCAGCAGCTCGCCTTCTGCACCGGTGAGCAGGCGTTGAGTGAACGCCTGCGCAGCGTTTTCATAGGCTTCATTCGGTGCACTCCAACTGCTTTGCAGCTTGGCTTCGCGCAGGGCTTTCTGCTGCCATTGCCAGATCCGCTCGGCGTAATCGGCCAAACCGGCCTGATCGTCATCGCGCAAGTGCAGCGGCCAACTGCCGAGCAGGGCTTGATAGAGGATCAGTTCATCAGCGGACGAGGGCTGTTGATCATCGTCACGCAGCGGACGGGCGAGGGCGCGCCACAACTCGACCTGTTCGGCGTACCAGTGGCTGCGCTCGCTGAGCACCGCCAGCCGCGCACGGGTGTCCTCGCCGCGTTTGTGGTCATGGGTGGCGGTGGCCAGCAAGTTGTCGGGAAACGCCTCCATGCGCTGTTGATTGATCGCGTGGAAGTCACTCAGCGGTGCGCTGAACTGTTCGGTGTTGTAGCCGACGTCGTTGCGCGACAGCAGCACCGCCGAGCGGTACAGCGCGGTGTCTTCGACGGCTTTGGCTGCCGCTGGGGAGGTCAGTTGCTGGAAGCGTACGCAGGCGTGCTTGAGAATCTTGCGTGAGCGTCCGCGCGGTGTGTGCCGCCACGGCGTGCCACCGAGCCATGCGGCCACGCAGTCGAGCACCGGCCAGTCGCCTTCGCTCAGGGTCTGCCGGGCGCCGTCCATGGCCTGCTGGAAGAAGTGCTCATCCTGCGCCGAGCGACCGAGTGCGCTGATGTAAGTGCGATACACCGGGAAATGCACGATCAGCGCCTGCAACACACGGCGAATCGCGCCGAGGGTCAGGTCGCGGGTCATCAGGTCGTCCCGGGCAACCTGCAGCAGCGCCTGGGCGACGCTTTCGAAGTCGCTGGCCAGCGAGCCATTGAGAATCTGCTGGCGCGCCAGTTGCGCTTCTTCGATGAACGCCGCCGGACGCTCGGTACGCCGCTGCCACAGATCGCCGAGGACGTGTTCGCCATCGGGGTCGTGTTGCAGCAACGAGAGCTGATTCATGAACTCGTAACCGGTGCTGCCATCCACTGCCCAGTCGGTGCGCAGGGTTTCGCCGGCACCGAGAATCTTCTCGACGTAGATCGGCAAGTGCCGACCCGGTGCGAGCAAGTCGAGGCGCCGCCGCAACTTGCGGCAATAGCCACGCGGGTCGGCGAGGCCGTCGATGTGGTCGATGCGCAAACCGTCGACCAGCCCTTCGGCGATCAACTGGAAAATCTTGCCGTGAGTCGCTTCGAACACCGCCGGGCGTTCGACACGCAGGCCGCCGAGTTCGTTGATGTCGAAAAAACGCCGCCAGTTGATGTCATCCGCTGCGGTACGCCAACTGGCCAGACGGTAGCTCTGGCGTTCGAGCAATTGATGAAGCTTGTCGAAACCTTCGGCAGTGGTGGAGTCGTAATGCGCGAGACTTTCCTCGATCGCGGCGAAGATCTGCGGATCGCTTGCCAGCTCCTTCAATTCAGCTTTGAGCGGCATCGCCAGCGCATGCGCGTCGTTCTGATAGCTCAACGCACTGAAACGATCAGCCAGTGACTTCAGTGTCTCAATGGGTTTGAGCAGTTCACCGTAGTCATTCGGGCAGATCGGGAAGTGGTGTTCGTAATGCTCGACGTAAAAGCGCCCTTGCTGTGCGTCGAAGTGCAGTTTCAGTGTGCCTTCCTGCAACGCGACGCCGTAATCGCTGCCCAGAAACGGCAGCAGCAACTGGCCTTCCATCAACGGATCCGGCGAGTGCCACTGGATGTCGAAGAACTCGCCGTAAGGGCTCAGTCGGCCCCATTCCAGCAGGTCGAGCCACCACGGATTGTCCCCGCCGCCGACGGCCATGTGGTTGGAGACGATGTCGAGGATCAGCCCCATGTTGTGTTCGCGCAGGGCGCTGACCAGACGCCGCAACGCCGGTTCGCCGCCGAGTTCCGGATTGACCTGGGTCGGGTCGACCACGTCGTAGCCGTGCATGGAGCCGGCGCGGGCCGCGAGCAGCGGTGAGGCGTAGAGGTGGCTGATGCCAAGGCGGGCAAAGTACGGCACCAGCGGCACCGCTTGCTCCAACGTGAAACCCTTGTGAAATTGCAGGCGCAGGGTGGCGCGTAGAGGCTGGATAAGCGTCTGGTTCATTGGTCACGCTCGGCAGCTTGCAGGCGGGCACAGGCCAGCAGTTCCAGACGCCGCGCGGCATCGGTGCCGTCGAGCAACGCTTCGCTGTTGCCGGGCAGGCGCCGCGACCAGTTCGGGTGGCTGTCGATGGTACCCGGCAGGTTGGCTTGTTCGTCGATGCCCAGCGCATCCTCCAGCGGCAGCAACACCAGCGGCGCGCGGGTGTGGCCGAGGAAACGCACGCTGGCATCGACCACCTGATCGGCTTCGTGGGACTCTTCGCGAAAGTTCTGCGGGTCCTGACTCAGGGCCCCGCGCAGGCCTTCGCGTTCGCGCTGGCGATGACGGCGCCAGTCGATTTCACCGTTGGCATCGACAAAGCCCAGGCGCGCATTCCAGTCGATGTCACGGCCGTGCCACCAGCCGTTGAGGGTTGGCAGATCGTGGGTGCTGGTGGTCGCCAGCGCGTTGTCCGGCCAGTCGAGGATCGGCTTGAAACGGGTGTTGTCCTGCTCAAACAACAGCACGCGCATGCCGAGAATCGAACGTGCGCTGAGCTTTTCCCGCAGCCCCTCGGGCACCGTGCCCAAGTCTTCGCCGAGGACGATGGCCTGATGCCGATGGGATTCGAGGGTCAGCAGGCGCAGCAGGTCGTCGAACGGGTAATACAGATAAGCGCCATCGGCCGGAACGGCGCCATTGGGGATCACCCACAGGCGTTGCAGGCCCATCACATGATCGATGCGCAGTCCGCCGGCATGGGCGAAGTTGGCCCGGAGCATGTCGATGAACGCGCGAAAGCCGTTGCGTATCAGGCCCTCGGGGGAAAACGCGGAAATCCCCCAGCCCTGACCAGAGCGGTTGAGAATGTCCGGGGGCGCGCCCACGGTGAGCGAGGCGAGCAATTCGTCCTGAAAGCTCCAGGCCTGACTGCCGGCGCCGTCGGCACCGACCGCGAGGTCGGCGATCAGGCCGATGCCCATGCCGGCGCTACGGGCAGCCGTCTGCGCGCGCTCCAGGCAGCGGTGGATCAGCCATTGGCAGAAGGCGAAGTAACCGATGCGTTCGGCGTATTCCTCGGCAAAGGCTTCAAGGGCGGCACCGCGCGGGTCGTGCCAGTGTTCCGGCCATTCGCGCCAGTCGAGGCTTTCGCCACGGGCGGCGCGCATTTCCTGGATCGCTTCGAAGCGGCAGTGGTTTTCCAGCGCTTCGCCACCGGCATGACGGAAACTGGCGAAGTCCGGGTGCAACGGATGTTCGCCGGCGACAAAACCTTCGTACAAGGCTTGCAGCAATGCCTGTTTGGCGTTGGCGGCGGTCGGCCAGTCGATCAGTTTCGAATCTTCCAGTTGGCGAAATTGTTCCGTCAGCCCGCTGGCGTCGATCGCATCGCGCAAGGCCCGTTCGCCAAGGATGGCGCCCGGTGCGGCATACAGGGGGTTGAGAAACAGGCGGCTGGAGGGCGAGTAAGGGCTGTAGCGCCCGGTGTCGGCGCTGAACATCGCGTGCAACGGACTGATCGCCAGCGCATCGGCGCCGCGTTCGCCGGCCACACGAGCCAGTTCCTCCAGTGCCTGGGTGTCACCAAAGCCGCAGTCGCCGGGGCGACGCAGACTGTACAACTGCGCACTCAGGCCCCAGACGCGAGGGATCGGGTTGTCCACCGCATCGCCCACGCTGAAGCAGCGCTCGGGGGCCACGGCCAGAGTGAAATACTGATCGGCGATATGCACCTGCTGGTAACCGACCTGGATCAAGCCGGGCAGTTTCGCTTCGGCGTCGAGTTTGAGGTTGAGGCGGGAGCCGTCTTCGAGGTGGATTTCGCAAGGCGTCTCGGGCTCGAAATAGCGAGCCAGATCAACGCCGACCCCGACATCGGCGGTCAACAGCGGCGGCAAGTGGCGATCTTGCTGTACTTGTTGCAGTTGCAGCAGGCTGGCATCGATTTCCTGCGCGGTGTTGGCCGGATGACCCAGCCCGGTAAGGACATTGCGCAGTACCGCCGGGGCGACTTTCTGCGGGCGGCCGTTGGCGTCGATCCAGTCGACGGCGAGGCCGGCGCGGCTTGCGAGTATTTCCAGTTGCGCATCGCTCATAGGCGCTCTCCATCCAGAGGTTGCAAGGGGGTTGCGGCCGTGAGGCTGACAAGCGCGCAATACGCGGGCAGTTGGCCCGGTTCCGACAGGGCAACGGCGGGCGGTTGCTGAAACAGCCACACAGCGTCGCTCTGTGCTGGGTTGACCACTGGCGTGTCGCTGAGGTTCAGGTCAATTCGCAGCTCACTGCCATCGCCCAGGCGCCAGCGCGCACTGACCGCGCCACGACCGAGCATGTGCGCCCCGAGCGCCTGAGTGCCGGACAGGTTGGGAATGATGTATTGATGGCGCAATTGCAGCAGGCGTCGGTACAGCGCGAGGTTTTCCTGCTGTTTTGCGCTGCCGCTGCCGATCAAGCGTGGCTGTGAGGCGTGGAAGGTCTGTTCGGCATTCGGATCGGGAATCTTTTCGCGCTGGTGCGGATCGGTGAAGGCGCTGAACGCGGCGAACTCATTGCGCCGGCCTTCGCGCACCAGATCCGCCAGTTCACCGTGGTGGCTGGTGAAGAACAGGAACGGTTGCTCGGCGGCGAATTCGTCGCCCATGAAAATCAGCGGAATCATCGGTGACAGCAGCAACAGCACAGTGGCGGCCTGCACGGCGCGTGGGTCGGCCAATTGATGCAGGCGTTCGCCGAAGGCCCGGTTACCGATCTGGTCATGGTTCTGCAGGAACAGGATGAAAGCGGTCGATGGCAGGTGTTCACTGGGCTCACCGCGAGGTTCGCCGTGGCGGGTGATGTGGCCTTGAAACACGAAGCCCTGGCTCAGGCAGCGGGCCAGTTGCTCAGTGGGTTGCAGCGCATAGTCAGCGTAATAGGCATCGGTTTCGCCGGTCAGCAGCACGTGCAGGGCGTTGTGGCCGTCGTCGTTCCACTGGGCGTCGTAATCCTCTTCGAGCAGGCTCGACTGGTTGAGCTCGTTTTCCACGGTCAGCCAGACGTGACGCGACGGATCGATCTGTTGCCGGATGCGTTGTGCCAGTTCCGGCAGGAAATCCGGGCTTTCGATCGCATGCACTGCGTCCAGGCGCAGACCGTCGAAACGGTATTCGAGCACCCACATCAGCGCGTTTTCGATAAAGAAGTCCCGGACTTCACGGCGGCGGAAGTCGATCGCCGCCCCCCAGGGCGTGTGCTTGTCTTCGCGAAAAAATCCTTTGGCGTAGCGACCCAGGTAATTGCCGTCAGGGCCGAAGTGGTTGTAGACCACGTCGAGAATCACCGCCAGCCCGTGGCCGTGGGCACTGTCGATCAGGTGTTTGAGTTGTTCCGGGGTGCCATAGGAGGCTTGCGGTGCGAAAGGCAGGACGCCGTCGTAACCCCAGTTGCGGTTACCGGGAAATTGCGCGACAGGCATCAGTTCGATGGCGGTAATCCCCAGCTCGACCAGACGTGCCAGATGCTGCTCGACTTCCGCAAAACCGCCGAGCGCGCCGACATGCAGCTCGTAGATCACCGCTTCGCTCCACGGCCGGCCGTGCCAGGTGGTGTGCCGCCAGTCATAGGCCAGCGGATCGACCACCACGCTGTGGCGGTCAAGGTCACCGTCCTGAGCGCGGGAGGCCGGGTCGGGCACCTCCAGTTCACCGTCGATGTTGAAGCGGTAGCGGGTGCCCGCCGGGCACCGGGCCTTGATCACGAACCAGCCATCGCCCTGCGGCAACATCGGCAGGGACTGGCCGTCTTCAAGTTCGACACTGACGTAAAACGCATCCGGTGCCCACAGCGCAAACTGAGTGTGTTCGGCGTCCTGCATGATCGCGCCGTGGGGCCAGTTTTCTTGGGTCCGTAACGGCATTGTGAAAAGCTCCCTGAGTTATTTGTGGCCGGCTTTACCCAGCGCCTTGGCGACCAGTCGTTCGTAGAGTTCGGCGTAGGGTTCGACCGCTTTGCACCAGTTGAACGGCGCGGCCATGGCCCGGCAGCGCATCGCGTTAAGCAATTCGGGGAAGGCGAAGACCTTGAACGCACGGCTCAGGGCTTCGCGGTAGCTGTCGGCGGTGGATTCGTCGAAAAGGAAACCGGTGACGCCATTCTCGATGGTGTCGGCCAGCCCGCCGGTATTGCGCGCCACCGGCAACGAGCCGAAACGCTGGGCGTACATCTGACTGAGGCCGCAAGGCTCGTAACGCGACGGCATCAGCAGGAAATCGCTGCCGGCGAACATGCGGCGAGCGTCGGTTTCATTGAAGCCGATGCGCACGCCGATCTGCCCGGGGAAGCGCAGCGCCAGCTCACGCATGGCCTGTTCCTCTTCCGGCTCGCCACGGCCGATGATTGCGATCTGGCCGCCGTTCTGCACGATGTATTCGGAGACGGCTTGCGTCAGGTCCAGACCTTTTTGATAGACCAGTCGCGAAACCACGGCAAACAGCGGGCCGCTGGAGTCGCTCAGGCCAAACAGTTCACGCACATGGGCGGCGTTGATCGCTTTGCCTTCCCAGTCGCCGATGGCGAACGGTGCGAACAGGTGCGGATCAGTCGCCGCATCCCAGCTTTCGTCGATGCCGTTGGGAATGCCGCTGAGCAAGCCTTGCTGGGTCTTGGCGGCGAGAAAACCGTCGAGGCCGCAGCCAAAATCCGGGGTGGTGATCTCTTGCGCATAGGTCGCGCTGACCGTGGTGATGTGGCTCGAATAGGCCATGCCGGCCTTGAGGAACGACATCTTGCCGTAGAACTCCATGCCTTCCTGTTGCAGGGCGTGGGTCGGAATACCCAGCTCCGGGCACGAGCCGAGACTGGTCACGCCTTGATAGGCCAGGTTGTGAATGGTGAACAGGGTCGGCGTGCGCTGCCCGCGCCAGTGCATATAGGCAGGAGCCAGACCGGCCGGCCAGTCGTGGGCGTGCACCAGATCCGGGCACCAGTGAATCTGTGCGAGGTTGGCGGCGATATCGGCAGCGGCCAGACCCAGGCGGGCGAAACGGATATGGTTGTCGGGCCAGTCGCGGCCATTGTTGGCGCCGTAGGGCGAGCCTTCACGTTCATACAGTTCAGGGCAGATCAGGACGTAGATCACCAGTCCGTCCGGCATGTCCATGCGCCCGATCTTGCACGGGGGCAGTGCGGCATGGCCGCCGAGTTCGCCGATGATATGGATCGGGTTCTCGCTGTGCATCACCTGCGGGTAGCCGGGGATCAACACCCGCACATCGTGCAAGTGCGCCATGGCGCGGGGCAGGGCGGCGGAGACGTCACCCAGACCGCCGGTCTTCACCAGGTCGGCGATTTCCGAGGTGACGAACAGCACTTTCTTCTTGTTCGGATTCTGGCTGGCGACTGGCGTCAGCGTTTTGGTGCCCGGGACGCTGATCGACCGGCTGCCGGGAAGACTCATGGTGCTCGATTCACCAACCGCCTGCTGAGCACGCTCTCCCTGAATATCCAATGCCGCACTGATCATATGAATCTCCCGTGTCGTTGATCTGATTCTTGTATCGAACAAGCTGTGGCCAAATCCTGTGGCCGGGCGCAAACGCGCCACGCATCGGTGAGCAAACGCTACCCAACACGCGCAAGCAGAATGGGTGAAAGGGCCGTTGCAAGGATTGCACCAGTCGCGTTGACCCTGCCTTTCAGATGACCCGCCGCCATCGGCAAAAGTTTCGACAATTTTTCGGCTTTGTGACTGGCCGGTTTTAACCCGCGAAAATCAGTCTAGGCCAGATCCTAGAGCGGGCGAGAGCAAACGGGTAAATTGTTCGACAATCGGTTTGCAGGCAGCGAAAACCGTGGTGTTCAAGCGGGAACGCACCGACGAAGGGCAGGTTTTTTTGATGGAGAGGGCTAAAACGGTGACTGGCCGGTCACGATTTTGTGCTAGCGGAAAGGCGAAGCGCACTGTTGTGGTGCGGTCAGTTTGTTGCTTTGCTGACTAAGGACAAAACCTGTAGGAGCTGCCGAAGGCTGCGATCTTTTGATCTGGTATTTAAGATCAAGATCAAAAGATCGCAGCCTTCGGCAGCTCCTACACGGGGTCAATTGAGGATTCGGATTGGGTTGCCGGCCGCCCAACCCTGAATATCGTCGATCATTTGCGAAAAGAACTGTTGGTAGTTCTGTCGGCTGACATACCCCACATGCGGTGTGGCCAGCACATTGTCCAGCGTGCGAAACGGATGCAGTTCAGGCAATGGTTCCTGATCGAACACATCCAGCGCCGCTGCGGCGATCTTGCGTTTCTGCAATGCCTTGATCAGCGCCGCTTCATCGACGATCGGCCCGCGGGCGGTGTTGACCAGCAGCGCGCCGGGTTTCATCCAGTCCAGCGCCTGTGCGTCGACCAGCCCACGGCTGCGCTCGCTCAATACCAGATGCACCGACAGCACATCGGCCTGCTCGAACAGTTGCTGTTTGCTGACCCGGGTCACGCCGACGGCTTCAGCGCGTTCGGCGGTGAGATTCTCACTCCAGGCAATTACGCGCATGCCAAACACCTGACCGAATTGCGCGACCTTTTGACCGATGCTGCCCAGACCAAGAATGCCCAGGGTTTTACCGTGTAAATCACCGCCCAGCCCTTGCTGCCAGCCGCCGGCGCGCAGGGAATTGACTTCATTTACCAGATTGCGCGTGGCGGCCATGATCAGTGCCCAGGTCAGTTCCGGCGCCGCGTGCTTATAGCTGTCGGTGCCGCAGACCTGGATCCCGAGCCTGGCAGCCGCCTGCATGTCCAGCGCCGCGTTGCGCATGCCGCCGGTGACCAGCAGCTTGAGGTTGGGCAGGCGCTGCAGCAGGTCCTGGTCGAAACGCGTGCGCTCGCGCATTACGCAGATCACCTGGTACTGGCCAAGACGTTCGGCCAGTGTGGCGTTGTCCGCCGGGTAGTCGTGCACAAACGTCACTTCGCCGATGCTGTCGAGCACCGACCAGTCGACCACGTCACGCGCCACGTCCTGCCAGTCATCGATCACTGCAATCTGCACCGCCATCAGCCTTACCTCATCAACGAACGGGATTGGGGTTGTTCAGCCAGCCGAGCAAGGCCTGGTGAAATTTCGCCGGCTCTTCCATCTGCGGCGCGTGGCCCATGCCGGGGAATTCCACCAGCGTCGACTGTGGAATCAGCTTGGCGACCTGCTTGCCGAGCACCTCATAGTGGCCGATTTTCGCCTTGACCTCGGGGGACGCGAGATCCTTGCCGATGGCCGTGGTGTCGGACGTGCCGATCAGCAACAGGGTCGGCATTTTCAAGTCCTTGAACTCGTAGTACACCGGCTGGGTGAAGATCATGTCGTAGATCAGCGCCGAGTTCCATGCCACCTGGGTCTTGCCTGGCCCATTGCTCAGGCCGGCGAGCATGTCGACCCAGCGGTCGAATTCGGGTTTCCAGCGGCCGTCGTAATAGGTGTTGCGCTCGTAGTCGCGAATGCCTTGGGCGGTGACCTTGAGTTCGCGCTGGTACCACTGATCGACGGTGCGATAAGGCACGCCAAGGGCTTTCCAGTCCTCCAGACCGATCGGGTTGACCAGCGCCAGTTGTTCGACCTGTTCCGGAAACAATAGCGCGTAGCGGGTGGCGAGCATGCCGCCGGTGGAGTGGCCGAGCAGCGTGGCTTTCTGGATGCCGAGGGCCTTGAGCAGTTGTTGGGTATTGGTCGCCAGTTGCTGGAAACTGAACTGATAGTGGTCGGGCTTGCTCGAGGTGCAGAAGCCGATCTGATCCGGCGCGACGACGCGGTAACCGGCCTCGCTCAAGGCCTTGATCGAGCTGTCCCAGGTGGCGGCGCAGAAATTCTTGCCGTGCATCAGCACCACGGTGCGGCCGTTGGCCTTGCCATGGGCGGCGACGTCCATGTAACCCATCTGCAGGGATTTACCCTGGGACTGAAAGGCAAAGTGCTTGAGTGTGTAGGGATACTGAAAACCCTGCAGCTCCGGACCATAGGTCGGGCCGTCGGCGGGGGCTGCTTCAGTTGCGGCGGCATGGGCAAACAGCGGTAGCGCGGCGCTGAGGACCAGGCCGGGCAGCCAGCGGAGAGCGTGACGGACATAGGGACAAACTCCATGAAAATCGGCCGATGCTGGAACGCCCGGATTAGGGCGACGTTAACCACAGGCAACGCCGCGAGCGGAATGTTCAACCGAGCCAGCCCAGGGTCAGCATCGCTACCACCGCGTAGCGCGCGCCCTTGGCCAGGGTGACGATCAATAGAAAGCGCCCGAGTGGCTCGCGCATGACGCCGGCGATCAGGGTCAGCGGATCACCGATCACCGGCAGCCAACTGAGTAACAGTGACCAGTGACCGTAACGCTCGTAATGTTTGCGCGCGGTGGCCATGTGTTTCGCGCTGACCGGAAACCAGCGTCGATCCTGAAACCGTTCGAGGCCACGTCCCAGCCACCAGTTGACCAGCGAACCGAGGACATTGCCCAGCGTCGCCGCGCCTAACAGACCCCAGAGCCAGTAACGATCGCTGGCGATCAGGCCGACCAGCAACGCTTCCGATTGCAGTGGCAGCAGCGTCGCAGCGCCGAACGCCGCCGCGAACAGCCCGAGGTAACCGGCAGCCATCAATGCGCCGGGTAGTCCGCCACCACCACATCCGTGCCGTCGTTTTTCAGGCCGATCACTTGATAGGCATCGCTCATGCCGTCCATTTCCATGCCCGGCGACCCCATGGGCATGCCCGGTGCGGCGATACCCAACAGATCGTCACGCTTGCTCAGGGCCAGTATTTGTTCAGCCGGCACGTGGCCTTCGACGAACTTGCCGTTGATCAGCGCGGTATGGCACGAGCCCAGGCGCGGTGGTACGCCGTGTTGCTGCTTGAAGCGGCTCATGTCGCTTTCGACGTGGTCTTCGACTTTGAAGCCGTTGGCTTCGAGGTGGCTGATCCATTTTTTGCAGCAGCCGCAATTGGCATCGCGATGCACTTCGATCGGAATCAGGTCGGCCGCCTGGGCCAGGGAGGAGAGAAGCAGGGCGCTGAGGGCGGTCAGTCGCAGGGAGGTTCGCATAATGGATTCTCGGCTCGGATGACGATCAAAAAGGAAAGCATTTTGACCGGATTATCCTGCCCGGCATCAACGGAGTGTTTCAAGTTGATACAAGACAGGCTGGCAGGATGATCATTGATCAAGCCTGACAGCCTGCTGAGTGAAAGATTACAAATCTGTCAGGCTCAACGAACCTTGAACCGCCCCATGATCGCGCTCACCCGGTTATTGGCTTCCAGCAACTGGTGGGTGTTGCGTTCGCTGGCCTGGCCGCTGTGCACCAGTTCTTCGACCATGTGCCGGATCTGCACCATGCTGCGGTTGATCTCTTCGGTGACTGCGCTCTGCTGTTCGGCAGCGGTGGCGATCTGCGTGCTGAGGCTGTTGATGTGACTGACCGAGCCGGCCATTTCATCCAGACCCGAGTTGACCCGCGCGGTGGCGTCGGCGGCGGACTGGCAACTGGCCTGAGTGTTTTCCATGGCGCTGACGGAGGAGCTCACGCCTTGGGTCAGGCGAGTCAGCATTTCGTTGATCTCCGAGGTGCTGGCCTGAGTGCGGGCGGCGAGGGCGCGGACTTCGTCGGCCACCACGGCAAAGCCGCGACCCTGTTCACCGGCCCGGGCGGCTTCGATGGCGGCGTTGAGCGCCAGCAGGTTGGTCTGGCCGGCGATGGCGCCGATCACCCCGAGGATCTCGGTGATGCGCTGGGCGTCCTGCTGCATGTTCTCGACTTTTTTGGTGGCACTGGCCACTTCATCGATCAAGGCCACCACGCTGTTGGTGGCTTCACCGACGACCACCCGCGAACGGTCGGCGTTTTCGTTGGCGCGTTGGGTGAACGCTGCGGTTTCTGCGGCGTTCTGCGCGACGCTTTCGGCCGTCGAGCTCATCTCGGTGATGGCGGTAACGGTCTGATCGGTTTCCGATGCATGGCGCAGCAGAATCTGGCTGGTGTTGGCCGACGTGCGTTGCAGATCGTCGAGGCTTGAGGCCATGGCGCCGGTGGCCTGCGTCACTTCACCGATCATGTTCTGCAAGTAGGCAATAAAGGTGTTGACCGAGTGGCCGATGGCGCCCAGTTCATCTTCGGCGCGGATGGTGATGCGCCGGGTCAGATCGGCATCGCCGCTGGACAACGAATCGATATTGGCCTTGAGCGCCTTCATTCGCGACACCAGTTGGCGGATCGCATACACCTGCAACAGCACCAGCAGAATCACCAGCGGAATCTGCAGCAGGCTCAGGCTGCTGAGCACGTCGTCACGCTGGGCGGTGAGCATTTTCGTTGGCAGGGCGGTGGCGAGGAACCACGGCGTGCCTTCGATCGGGCGCATGAAGAACGTGCTGGCCTCGCCATTGTTGTCGAACTCGACGCGTTGCGCCTGATCACGGTTTTGCAGACCCGCCTTGACCTGACTGGCGAAAGTCGAACCGGCGGCCAGCTCGCTGATGTTCTTCAGCACGATCGGGCCGCTGATGCGCGAGCTGTTGCTGATGATCTTGCCGTCGGCCTCGACGATCAGCATTTCGGCGTTGAGGTCTTTTTCCTTGCGCGCCACCAGATCGTTGAAGAAGCCCAGCGTCACGTCGATGGTCGACACGCCCCAGGCCGCACCGTTTTTCTGGATCGCCATGGCGCAGTTGGTGCGCGGCTCGGCGCTGGCGTCGTCTTTATAGGCGGCCGCCCAGGCGCACTGGCCGCGCGGGGTCTGCATGCCACCCTTGTACCAGCTCTGATCGTAGTAATTCGGCGCCGCGTCGCTGTTCCAGAAGGTGTTCACCGCCAGTTTGCCCGAGGCATCGCGGTGCCAGAACGTGCTGAACTTGTTCCGTCCGGCTTCACGCTGACCCGGCAACGGCCAGATCCCGCCACCAAACACTTTCAGTTCGCCGTACTGATCCACCAGCCCCGGCAACACCGTGTCGATGGCCGCGCTGTCGAGCAGGGGAATGGTCTGGGTGATGCTGCGCTGCTGCGACTGAACCTTATTGAGTTCGCCCTGAATCTGCTCGGCGACTTCGGCAATCCGATTGAGCACCACCTGTTCTTCGGTATGCCGCAGTTTGGGTGCGACCAATTGGCTGATACCGACCACGGTCAACACCGACAGCAGCAGGATGAAAAGAACCAGAAATAACGTGTAGCGAGCCTGAATGGTGCGGAATGCGGGCATGGAGACCGGTCCTTGAGCTGCGATTCTTATTGTGGGGTCGAGGGAGAAACGGCGGGGTTACACCAGCGTATCGTCGGCGAAGGGGGAAGCTTTAGGTACTTTCGTGCAAGAAAGTTTCGGGCTGACAGACGGGGCGTATCGACCCTGATACAAATGAATTGACCGCCTGTTTAACCGGTACGGAAAAAGCATCGCCAGCCATCGTCAAACTGCCATGAAGCCCAGTGATAGTGAGCTTGCGGTGATTTGTATCGAGAATGTACAGAAATTGTAAGCGACTGCACTAAAAGGGTTGGTGCCACTAGTTGGCCGGTAGATACTTCGCGTCATTCAAAGTGTCACCAAGGACATTTCATGGTTATTTCACAGGGAGTCTTCTCATGACGATCGGCATTGTCGGTGGTTGGGAAAGCAAGGCAGGGGTGCTGGTTCGCAATACGGGCGCGAAAAAGCAGGTGAATCAGAGCGTCAAGGTGCAGCAGATGCTGACCATGGTCGGCAACGATCCGAACGCGCTGAATACCGCGGAAATGGACAAGCAGGGCCTGCGCAAGAACATCAAGGGCTTCGACCCGTCGAACACTTCGGTCAAACAACTGGGCAATCTGAGCGTTTTCCTGCGCAGCCGCGGGCTGATCTCCGAGATCACCTCGTTCACCTTGCTCAATGCTGGCGACAAGTTCGACCGGTTCGGCGTGACCAAAGACGTCGATGCCAAATTCAACGCACTGGAATATTTCGCGACCCAGCTCGACGCGATCCAGAGCAATGGCCTCAATGGCAACGCTTACGGCAAGAACCTGATCCCCGAATTCAAAAAGGCGATCTACGTGCTGCAGAACCTGAAAACCTACGGTGAAGGCAACGCGCCGAAACCGGTGGATCAAGGCGTCAAAGCCAAGGCCTGAATCTTGAAAACGGCCCGCCCATTTTGTGGGCGGGCCGTTTTTTCAGCCTCGGTACATTTGCCCGACCTGTCGGGCTTGGTCGTGCAAGCGTTGCATGTGCGGACAGTGCAATATCAGCGTAGATGGCTGGTAGCCGCGATGAAACAGCGCCAGCCAGCCTTCGCTACGCTCATCGGGGACGATCCCGGTGAAAGCCAAACCTACATCGGCAAGTTGGCCCATTGCGGCGGGAAAACCCTGGGCGAGCCTGAGCCTGAGCGAAACCAGCCATTGCACCGGCAGTCGCTCAAGTTGCCTGAGCAGGTTGTCATCGAGTTCCTTTAGCGCGATGTCATAGCGCCCCGAGGCGTGTTCGACATGAACCTTCGGGCCTCTCCAGGGCGCGGCTTTGTCGGTGGTACCAAACGCCCCCTCCAGATGCGACACCAATCCGCCGCAATCCGTTGGCCAAGCCAGCGCGGGCAGTGGGCGTCGAAAACCCTCGATGTCGTAGTGGCCGACAACGATCGTCTCTCGGTCCTGTCCTTCGAAGGGCGAAGCGGCGTAATCCGGCAACAGACCGCAGCTGTGAAAGCCGAGACTGGCGGCCATACGCTGAGTGTACGGATGGTGCGTGACCTGCTTGATGGTGACGCCCCGGCAATCCAGGGCCTGGGCATGAATGAGCAATTGCCGGCCCAACCGTGTGGCGATGTTTTGCCCGCGGGTATCCGGGTGTACCACCGTCAGTGCCAGTTCTGCCAGTGAGGATCTGCCAGACCAGCGAAACAGGGTGGCATGCCCGCGAATCTGCCCGTTCACCTCCGCCACCAGCGAGTGCCAGCGTCCGTCACTGTGATTCTGATTGATCATGCACGGCAGATACACATGCGGTTGAGGATAACGAGTGCTGTAAATGGCTTCGAACAGGCCATTGACTGCCGGTGCGTCGGTGATGCGATAACGCCGCAGGATGGTCTTGGCCATCAAGCTTGCTGCTCGCACGGAGTCTGATAGTCGCGCCGGTCCACAACCCGCTGATGCTTGCCGGAACGTGGGTGACACGTCAGTTCATCGCTGGCGCAGGCGATCACATGCAGATCGAGCAATTGCTCGCCGTGCAGCTTCTCGATCAACGGATATTGCTCGATCAGCGTGCTGCGCAGGTTTGCGCTGGCCTGGGCGATATCAGTCATGTGCCTGTCGGGTACCCATCTGAGACTCAGCAGGTCTTTTTTTCCCTGCTGCTCGATGATCAATTGCCAGTCGGCGCTTTTCCCGAGGCTTTGCACCAGGTCGCCAGTGTCACGCATGTCCAGACTCAAAACGCCCACCCGCACTCGCTGGCTGCTCATACTGCGTCCCATCAGCGCGAATTTGCGCATGGGCGTGCCGGGCGGTTCACGCCAGCACGCCAGATCGCCGACGGGATAGCGGATGACGGGCATCAGGCGACGGGTCAGATTGGTCATGACCAGTTTGCCGTTACGGTCGCATTCTTCGATGACTGCGCCGCTCACCTCATCGATGATCTCCAGCACGCTGTGGTGCTCCAGCATCCGGTGTTCGCCCAGGGCGCAATCGCGGGTGCTGACGCCGATCAGTCCGGCATCGACGCTGGCGTAACCGATGGAGGCAATACGCGCGTTCGGAAGCACCCGACGCAGCATTTGCAGTTGTGCGCCGAACAGGCTCTCGCCACCGTAGAGAAGGGTTTCGACGCCCTCCAGAACCTGCGACCGGCGTTCGAGCCAGGCGGCAAATTTCAGCAACTGCGCCGGCACCCCGGCCAGCACGTTGATCCGGTTCGCCACGATCGACTTGGCCAGTACGGCGCTATCGACGGCCCCGGTGAACGGAAACTCGCTGACGGGCGTCTCGACATGTGCCAGGGCATCGTGGACAAAGATGAAGCTGGCATACAGGTCACCGACGAAAAACAGATTGGCGACTCGGTCGCCGGGGTTCAGGTGTGCCGTGAGCTGGCTGCCGAAGTCGCGCGTCAGGGTTTGCCATTCGCCGCGGGTGAACAGCGACAGTTTGCCTGAGCCGGTGGTCCCCCCGGTCTGGAATACCAGCGCATCCGCGGTCGGGCCGGTCAACGGCGACCACTGCTGCAGGGGCTGGCTGCCGTGCCAGTACTGCCCGGGATCGACCAAGGGCAAGTCGTTCAAGCTGCTGACGGGATCTGCAACGTCCTTGAAGTGTTCGCGGTAATAAGGCGAATGTTGGCGGGCAAAATCGAGCAAGGCATTCAAATCTGTGGTGGTGTTCATGGTGGTTTCATATGCAAAGGAGCGGTGGGGCGCCAGCAGGCGCCCGTCTTCAGCGGCGTGAATCAATCACTGAGGGTGTCTTGCCGCTGTGTCTGTTGCGGACGAATTGCGCAACGGCGCATTGCTCGACGTCCACGGTGAGCAGTCCGGTCTGCACCAGTGTGCTCAGCGTCTGATAGCCCTGCAGTTGAAGATGGGCCTGAGCCGGCTCCAGAGGGCTGCGCAGTCGCATGCGTTCCCGGCCGTCTGGGCCGTGGTCGAGGATCAGTTGAAACGGTGCTTGCAGGCGCTGCGCCAGCGTTGCCAGCGAGATGAAGTCAGTGGCGATGCGCAGCAATTTGCCGTGCCGTTGCAGCAGCTCGAAGCGCGGTGAGGTCAGACCGCAGGGACATGGGCCGGATAGCCAGCGTCCGCTGTCACCGATGTCATAGCGCTGCACGGACTGGCCCTGACGCGCCCGGGAGGTCACCAGCAGACGCCCCGACTCACCGTGATCGACCGGCGCGTCCTGATCGAAACGGACGATTTCCAGGTGCTGGATGTCGCTCATCAGGTGGAACACACCGTCTGCCGTGGCCTGGCAGGCATGGCCGAGCGGACCGGCATCGACACTGCCGTAAATCGCCGACCGGATCAGCCTGACTCCGCAGTTTTGCAACAACTCGCGGGTGGGCGCGCTTACGTGCTCGCCACCGAGAAAGACCTTGTCGATGGCGCCATAGCGCTGCAGCGTCTGCTGTTCATTGAGAAACAACCGGTGCACGGTGCTGGGCATGCCGATCAGCACCGTAATCCGTTGTTGCACGATCAGTTGCGCGATCTCTCGGTAATCGTCATCCGCTGGAGCGCCCATCGGCCAGTGTCGGGCCTCCAGTTGTTCCAGCGCCTTGGCAAAACTTGAAAACCCGCCGTACAGCCCGCCGCTGAAGAACAGGTTCATGACGTTGTCTTGCGCCGGATCGAGGCCGGCCGCGAACAGGCCGTCGGCGGTGGCACGCATCTGAAGCTGGAAATCGTGGTAACTGAAAGCGGAAAGTGTGGGCGTACCGCTGCTGCCGCCGGACCGAAAGTACAGTTGTGCCTTGGCATTCGGTGGCTGACTTGCAAATGTCGCCTTGTCCATGATCGAAACCCCCGATAGCGCTGGCTCAGGAGGCTGACGGTCAAGCGTGGCACACCCCGCCAGCGCGTCCGGCGGCAGGCTGACCGACACGCGACGGCTCAGGCGCTGCAGGGCGTAAACACCGTCATGGGGTTCGCCGTCGTAGCCGTCGTGGATGGCTTCAATCGGGGCGATGCGGGTCACACCGGCGGCGATCAGCGTCTGCGCCAGTTCAGCGATTTGTGCCTCAGGACACAGCAAGGCACAGCTCTGCAGTACGTTGCGCCACGGCAACAACGTAGCGCCGAGCAGTTCGCGGGGCAGGGGTTTGAGCAGCAGGCTGCGAAATAGCGCAGAAGGTTCGAGCTGACGGTCATGGCTCCAGATCACCCGCCAGTGCGGCGTACTCCAGACCCGGCCGGTCTGCCCGGCAAAACTCTGCGCCAGCCGCGCCATCGCCGTACTGGTGGTGATTTGTGAGGCTTCTTCGAGCGTCGGGGTGAGCGCCGGCCAGTGCCCGGTGCGACGCTCGAACGCGGCAGCCAGTTGCGCCCCGATATCGTTCAATACGCTCGCATCGTCGCTGTCCACCAGCAACCATTGCGGGCTGGAGCAGGCTTGCTGATCGAGGCGGCAGACTTCATCGGCAATGGCATCGAGGACGGCGGGCGATACCGCATCCGGGGTCAGGTAGGCGAAGCTGATGCGGTGACCCCAGTCGATCCAGCGACAGCCCGGTGGGATCTGCTGGCGGATGGCTTGCAGCGCGGTTTCGCCGCCCCAGGCGGAGACCCCGTTGGCGTGTCTGCACAGCTGACCGATTTGTCCGGTCGTTGTCGGCAACACCGCGACGTAACCAGCGAGTTGCCCGCTCGGGTCACATTCCAGCAATTTCTGGAGCAGGCGCGCAGTGAGTCCGCCGTCGCTGCTGCTGGGCCGCAGCCAGTTGACGTTGCCGCTCAACAGACCTTCCAGGACTGCACAGAACGCCAACAGCGGCGCGTTGGCCGGCGTGATGTGAACCACCAGTCCCAGAGGGCTCCAGCGCTCGAAACGCGACTGCCGATAGTCGACGCGGCGCAGGGAATCGGGTCGCAGGCCCAGCTCATGATCAAGCTTGGCCTGCAGCGTCGCAGGCTGGCAAAAGTCGATCAGGGCCTGGCGCTGGCTGGTGTCGAGTGACAGCTCCAGAGGTTGATGCTGCAGGCGTTCGGCGAACGCCCGCGCAGCGGTCAGTAAAGTGGAGGTCTCAAGGGGAGTCTGCAGCCGATTTGGCAGTTGCGGGTAAAGTTGTTGCAGCGCACTGTCGAGATCGCAGTCGCAGCGCAGTTTTCCGTTGATCAAGTACATATCAGTGTTTCCCCAGGAATTCGGAAGCGGCCATGGCGCAGCTCCTCGCGGCCGTCGTGCCGGCGCGGCCATGCAACTGGAACCAGTCGCTCGCCAGACCACAACCGCAACTTGCAGCGGGATACAGCGTGGCGAGGTCGCTCATGACCACCGCGTGGGCGGGACTTGACGAGATGTAAGGCGAGACCAGACTGAGCAGACCGCACTGCCCATAGGGCAGGACCGAAAAGTCCACGGGGCTGCGTACGTACACTTTCGAATAGACCGGCACATGAAAATGGTGGTGGGCACACTCGATGTAAGGCACCGCGTGCTCGACGGCGCCGTAGCCATCGCGACAGTCTTTGGCATCCATGCCCAATTGCTGCTGGATCCGTGCGTACAACTGTTGCTTGGGGACCTCTTCAGCGGCACGGGTTTTCCAGCCGCCGCCAAAGAACGCCAGCGACCCGGCCGGCATTTGCAGATCCGTCGTGCCGGTGGCGCGCATGCGTTGCAGGGTTTCCCATAGAAAAGCCGGGAAACCGAAGATGCGCACCGGCAAACCTTCTTCAGCAAACGCTTGCAGGGCCGTGATCACGCCGAACAGATCGAACCGATGACCGTCACCGTCGGCCCGTAGCGCATACACCACCCGATTGACGGGGGCGAAGCCACACAGAAACTGATCGGTGAACGATGTGCCCAAGGTAATTCGCGCCTGGGGTTCGTAGCTCAGCAACAGGTAATTGCAGGGCGTATGCGGTGTAATCCAGCCGTACTGCGCAAAGATCCGCTCGACCATGTACTGCGCCGCACCCAGGCTGCGCGCGTCATAACGCATGCGGCTCTTCTGCCCGCTGGTGCCGGAGGACGTCAGTTCCAGTGCGTCCGCGCCAGTGGGGCTGAGCAGCAAATGCTGTTTGAAGAAATTGGCAAAAATCGGTGGCAGGTGCGACCAGTCCTCCAGGGTCTCGAGGTCTTTGGCTGCAATGCCATTGGCGTTCAACCAGTGCTCATAACCTGGGGTCTGTTCGATGTGAAAACGGGTGATTTCGAGCATGGCCCGATCAAACAGACCGGGCGCCAACGAGTCCGCACAGTAGGCGGCCGTGGATGCACAGAGTGCGTCACTGTGAGGGAAAAGGTGCATTAGCGGGCCTCCTCAGGTGTAGCCGGTGCAAGGTTGAGTGGCTTCGACAGGTGCACAAAACGCTGGATCAGCGGCAGGCACAGCAAACCAGCGAGTGCCGCGCACAGGGCGAAACCCTCGAGACTGTCGGCACCGCCAACAGCGGCTATCAGCGAACCGCCCGTGCCCATTACGACAATCGAGAGCATGCCGATGGTCGCGGAAACCAGGCCCTTGCTGTCATCGCTGGCGAAAAGTGCCAACCGGTACAGCGCCGCATTGCTCATGCCCAGGCCAATGGCATACAACGACAGACTGGCAATCAACAGCGGTAGCGCAGCGCTGGACAGGGCTGTGCCGATCAATGCGGTCAGGCCCAGGCACAGTGGCCATAGCGCAATGCGAATGACCCGGGGCAACGAGTGGCTGGCGAGCAAACGATCAAGGATCAGATTGCCGACAATCACGGCGCCGAAGATCGGGATTTGCCACAGCCCGTATTCGCGCGAGGACAGGTCAAGCAACTGCATCAGCAGCAGCGGCGACAGCCCGATCCAGGCAATCATCGGCAGGCTCATCAAGCCTAGTGCGAGGCTGGCGTACAGGAAGTGGCGGTTGCCGAGCAACGTCAGATAGCGCTGCCCAATTTGCCGTGCATTGAACGCCACGGGTGCCTGTTGTTGGCCGTCGTTGCGCATGACGCCGATGGTCTCGGGCATGCAGACATACAGCCCCAGCCAGGCAACAGCCGCCGCCAGGCCCAGGCCGAGAAACAGCGTCCGCCAGCTCAGCCATTCGAGCAGCAGGCTGCCAAGCAATGGCCCGAGCAGCGGCGACAGCAATGCCACATTGCCCAACAGTGCCATCAGGCGCACGGCATCCGCTTCACGGAAAACTTCCTGCAGGGCCGGATAACTGACGGCCACGACGAAGCCCAGGCCCATCCCTTGTATCAGCCGCAGCAGGTTGAACGCCTCAATGCTGCTGGCGCCAAAGGTCGCGGCACAGGCCACGCCGAACAACAGGCACCCGCTCAACAGCAGCCGCCGCCGGCCAAAACGGTCGGAGAGTGGCCCCATCAGCCATTGCAGGCAGACGCCACCGATCAGGTACAGATTGAATGCGTAGGGAACATGCTGCGCGTCTGCTTCGAATTCCAGGGTAACGGCCAGCATTGCCGGCATGATCAGGTCGCTGGCCATGTAGGTCAGCAGTTCAAACAGGGAGACGGCCAGACAGAAGCCGAGGGCCTGTCCGGGGCTGATATCGATAAGTGTTCGTTGCATGCGCGGGTGTGCTCGTGGTTGGGCATCAGGAGCGCAGAGGGTAGGGTGGTGGGGAGGGGGATTTACACCCGGCAGGTGTGTCCAGAAATATCAAAAATGCGCAAATCGTTGCAGCTCGAAGAGTCCTACAAAAGCTTGATCAGCGTCTTACACGCGCAGGTCACATTAGAGACAGAAAACGCCTGCTATTCAGCAGGCGCGGTCGTTCCGGGAACACAGTTTTTAACGTTTATGCGGGGAGTCATCGCCTATCGATGTTGGTAATAACCGGGACCTTCCTGGTACCGATGGTGGTCGTCATGCCAGCCGCCGTGGGGGAAAATGATGCAGCCGCTCAAGGTCAGTACGGCAAGGACGGGAATCAGCCAGGTGATTCGACGGAACATTTCAAAAATCCTCATGGTTACGCCGTCATGAAGCCAAAACTCTTCATCGGCTGTAACATGAGACCGCGTTTATCAAAGCCCATCCCCGCAACACGGTATGTGCATGGCATGCAACCGGATACAAACCGGATACATTTGAAAGGTTCAGGAACCCGCAATGACCCAGAAGCAACGTTTGAAATATTCGATACTGATCGCGCTGTCGGTGCTGGCGATCATGCTCGGCCTGTCGTGGCTGCAAAATGCCGGGATGATCAGCGAGAAGACGTTCCAGTACATCGCCATCGGTGTGGCGGTGGTCGTGGTGGTGATCAACGGGGTGATGCGCCGCAAGGTCAAACCCTGACGGCGATCGCGGGACGCTTCAATCGTGATTGAGCACGGCAGCAGCCTGTGGATGCAGGCTGTAACTCTTGTCCGGGTTGAAGGTGACCACACCTTCGGCACACAGACGCTTCAACACTTCGCGCACGCTGAGAAAGGACAACGGAATATCCAGGTCCAGCAATTGGCTGTGCACACCGCGCACGCCCAGGCGTCGATCGTTTTGCGCGGCGACCAACAGCGCGTCGATGACCTTCAGGCGAATCAGGCTGGTACGCAGACCGAAGCTTTTGAGCAGCAGGCGAATGCGCTCATTGCCCTGGCGTTCCGGGCTGGGTGCGAAACTGCTCGCGCGGGGACTCATGGAAGCTCCTTGTGACGCCTGGCTACCGTCCGTTGGTAGTTGCGAGTTGTACATGGGTTACTCCTTTGCAGAGCCTGTTCAGGAAACGTTTTGGCTGCTCTCAGTAAACAAGACGTTTCAGCACGACAAATCATGAAAGGAAATATGTAGAAATTTTGTCGGTTATTCGTTGTTTTCCCGTCATCGGCGGTTTGTCCCTTGGGCAAACGGGCTAAATATTTTTTTGCTGCATTCGTTTTCTGAACAGCCACCTTGCGCCCAGGCGCAGGCGTCAACTTCAGACCGAGTTCGGACCTTGCGCAAAGCACGCGTCGAACCGCGTCCTATCGATCAGGAGCGAGTGTGATTATTTCCAGGCAGTTAACCGGGCTGGCCCTCGCCAGCGCGTTTCTCGGGCTCAGTCTGTCGGCCCATGCATTCAGTCCCGCCACGCCAGCCAGTGCCGATATCCGCCGCACCGCGTTTGGCGTACCGCACATCCGCGCCGAGACCGAGCGCGGGCTGGGTTTCGGCATCGGTTACGCCTACGCGCAGGACAACCTGTGCTTGCTGGCCAACGAAATTGTCACGGTCAACGGTCAGCGCTCGCGCTATTTCGGGCCGGAGCAGTTCACTGTCGAACAACGCGAGAATCGCGTCAGCGACCTGTTCTTCACTTGGCTCAACACCCCCGAAGCGGTGAAAGCCTTCTGGGACGCGCAACCGGCGCAGGTGCACGATCTGGTGGAAGGTTATGCCGCCGGCTACAACCGCTATTTGGCCGAACGCCGCGAGCAAGGTCTGCCGCAACAGTGCCAGGGCGAGTGGGTGCGCGATATCGCTGCCGAAGATCTGGTGAAGCTCACTCGGCGCTTGTTGGTCGAGGGCGGTGTCGGGCAGTTCGCCGAAGCCCTGGCGGGCGCGACCCCGCCGCAGGCCACGGCGCAGTTCGATAGCAAGGCGCAGGCCTATCAGTTGGCGGACGCGCGCTTGCAGCGCTTCGCACTGGATCGCGGCAGCAACGCCGTGGCGGTCGGCAGTGAACGCTCATTCAACGGACGCGGCATGTTGCTGGCCAACCCGCATTTCCCGTGGGTCGGCGGCATGCGCTTTTACCAGATGCACCTGACCATCCCCGGCAAACTCGACGTCATGGGCGCCGCCTTGCCGGGACTGCCGATGATCAACATCGGTTTCAACCAGCATCTGGCCTGGACCCACACGGTCGATTCATCCAAACACTTCACTTTGTATCGCCTGCAACTCGACCCGAAAGACCCGACCCGCTACCTGCTCGACGGCCAATCGTTGCCGCTGAACAAGCAGACCGTCACCGTGAAGGTCAAACAGGCGGATGGCCAAGTGGTGCCGGTTTCGCGCGATGTCTACAGCTCGCAGTTCGGCCCGATCGTACAGTGGCCGGGCAAACTCGACTGGGATCATCAGTACGCTTACAGCCTGCGCGACGCCAATCTGGACAATGATCGCGTGCTGACGCAGTGGTACGCGATGAACCAGGCATCAAGCCTCAAAGCCCTGCAGGATTCGGTGCACAAGATCCAGGGCATCCCGTGGGTCAACACGCTGGCCGTGGATGACAAGGGGCAAACGCTGTACATGAACCTGTCGGTGGTGCCGAACGTCAGTGCCGACAAACTGGCCAAGTGCAGCGACCCGCGCATCGGCTTGCAGATGATTGTGCTCGACGGTTCCAACAGCGCTTGCGCCTGGGATATCGATCCGCAAGCGGCGCAGAAGGGCATCTATGCCGCCAGCCAGCTGCCGCAACTGTTGCGCAAGGACTTCGTTCAGCACTCCAACGATTCCGCGTGGCTGGCCAACCCGGCACAACCGCTGACCGGGTTCTCGCCACTGATCAGTCAGGACGGCCAACCACTGGGGCTGCGATCACGATTTGCGTTGGAGCGTCTGAGTGCACTGGGCAAAAAGGGGCCGCTGGCGGTCAAGGATCTGCAGCAGATGGTGATGGACGACAACGTCTATCTGGCAACCCAGGTGCTGCCCGATCTGTTGAAGTTCTGCGCTGCGGATCTGGGGGCGGACGCGGCCGCGTTGAAGCCGGTTTGCGTCAGCCTCAAGGGCTGGGATGGCCGGGCGAATCTGGATTCGGGCATTGGTCTGGTGCACTTCCAGAACATCATGCAGGCGTTGCAAGCGTCGCCGGATGTCTGGCGGGTGCCGTTCGATCCAAAAGACCCGCAACATACGCCACGCGGGTTGGCGATCGAGCAACCGACCGTGAGCAAGGCCCTGCGTGAAGCGCTGCTGGCGTCGGCCGCCACCGCGCAGAAAATGGGGCTCAAACCTGAAACCCGCTGGGGCGATATTCAAGTGGTGAGCAGCGGCGCTCGACAAACTGCGATCCACGGCGGGCCCGGGACGCTGGGAATCTACAACGCGATCCAGAGCGTTCCGCGTGAAGACGGCAAACTCGAAGTGATCAGCGGTACCAGTTATCTGCAAGTGGTGAGCTTTGACGACAACGGTCCGCATGCTCAGGGGCTGCTGGCGTTCTCGCTGTCGAGTGACCCCGAGTCGAAATATTCCCGGGACCAGACCGAGGCGTTTTCGAAAAAGCAGTGGAGCGTGTTGCCGTTCACTGAGCAGCAGATTGCTGCCGATCCGCAGTATCAACTGCAGACTGTTCGCGAAGTGGCGGGCAAGAGCGCTGAGGTGGTTGCGCGGTAAGTCAGCCTGAACGAAAAAGCCGCTGCCCCCTGAATGGGGACAGCGGCTTTTTATTGCTCTGGGTTCACCCTGGCAGGTGGTGTCGGGTTTCAGGTTTTCGGCGGCTGCCGCGGCATCGAATTGATTACCGGATCACCCTCGGTATTACGGGTCAGGTAGACCGGCAACACTTTGGGCAGGGTGTTGACGAGGCCGCCGAGTTCTTTGACGTTGTAGACACCGCCGACACGGATGGCACCGGTATTGGCGTCAGCCAGTTTCAACGGTTTGCTCAGATAGCGATTGATCAGCGGCAAGGCCTCATTCAGTGCCAGGTTGTCGAGCACCAGTTTGCCACTGCGCCAGGCCAGAGCGTTGTCGTTGGCGTAGGTCTGACTGATCTGTGGCATGTAATCGCCATGCCGGTACTGCGCCTGCATGGCGGGCCCAAGGCGCAGACCGTCGCCGGGCAGTGCGGCGTTGCTGGTTACCAGCACCGAGCCTTCGATCAGATTGACCCGCACCTGATCTTCGTAGAGCCAGACATTGAAGCGGGTGCCAGTCACGCGGATCTTGCCTTCGCCGGCCCTGACCACGAACGGGTGGGAGAGGTCATAACTGACTTCGAAAAACGCCTCGCCTTTTTTCAGGGTGACTCGGCGTTCGTCCTTGTAATTGCTGAACGTCAGCTCGGTGTTGAGGTTGAGTTCGACTTGACTGCCATCGTTCAAGGTAACTTGACGGACATTGTCGGTGGCTTCGAAGTGCTGATAGCTGTTGGGCAACCAGCCCAGATTCCAGCCACCGTACGCCGCCAGTGGCAAGGCCAGTGCGCAGACGCTCGCCGCAATTGCATAGCGACGCCAGGCGGGAACCGCTTTATTCAGCGGTACATTTGGCAGCGCCTGCGGACGGGGCAAGTGCTCGGCAACGTCCCAGATTTCCAGCATGGCGTCATATTCGAACGCATGCAGCGGATGCGCATCGCGCCATTGCTCGAAAGCCAGACGCTCTTCGGCGGAGCAGTCTACGGCGTGCAGACGCATGCACCAGTGCGCGGCGGCATCGGTGATTGCATCGTATTCGGCTTCCGAGAGGGATTCTTGGGTCATTGACTCGTCCTGATTTGCTGCATTCTAACCTTGCGGGTCGGGTGCCGAGAACATCCGTCATGGCAATTGCCCATCAAAGTGGAACTTATTTTTCCGTGTGGCGCCCAAAAACAGGACGTTAGACGAACATCATCCACAAATGGAGTGAAAAAATGATCAAAAAAACCTTGGCCGCTGCAATCGCCACCGCCGCCTTGTTCAGTGCCGGTGCTGCCATGGCTGACCGTCCCGGTGCGGGCTGGGTCACCATCGAAAAGGCTATCGAGATCGTGAAAACCAAGGCCGGTTACGTCGAAGTCTATGAAATCGAGGCCGACAATGACGGCTACTGGAAAGGTGAGGGACGCAAGGCCGATGGTTCGGTGTATGAATTCCGTATCGATGGTGCCTCGGGCAATGTATTGCGCGACCAGAAAGACTGACCTTGCCTCGCGATAAACAATGCGCAGGCCAACCGCCTGCGCATTTTTTTTGCTTCAGTTGAGCCCTTCTTGAGCTTGGGGCACCGGATCGAGCTGGCGGCCCATTTCACAGATCAAAAAGGCGATCGAATCGGCATTGCGCAATATCGTGTCGATTCGTGGAGTCGGGTTGGAAGGGTTGAGAAAAGCCGTCCGCGCGTCATCCAGATTCGCGCTACGCGTGGTCTTGAGAATTTCCTTGCGTACATGATTCATGCCTTCAATCATGTCGATATCCAGCCACTCCTGAAGTTCATGGCTCCAGCGCGAGAACAGCTCTTCACGGGGGGTAGACAGTGACAGAGCTTCGCGTTGAAAACGTGTCTGCAACTGTTTGCGGGAAGCTCCGTAACCGGTCACCGTAGCAATCAGATCAGCAAACGGGCGCCGCGCTTCCAGCGAAGCAATGTCTACGGTCTTGCTGAACTGATGGGAAAACTCGTGGATGAGCGTCGCGGCCCGTGCATGCCCTTCGACATTGAAGGGCTCGGTCAGCCCGGTGTTGTACCACTCCAGTTCTTGATTGAAGAATTTTTCGGTGAAATGGACCTTCTTGAGTAAATCGCCATCCAGTACAAAGGCGATTACACCCGAGTCGGGCTGTCTGTTCGAGCCGACCACAAAGCGACGAGTATTCAACAGGTCTTCTGTTGGATCGACCAATGCATTACAGATCGGCACGATGGACAGCTTCAACTTGTGGAGCATGTCGGCATCAATCCGTTGCACGTCAAAAAACGACTTGAGAAAAGTATCGAGGCGCGTGCCCGGCACATCGTTTCTTAGCTGAACAAGATTGTGCAGGCTGTTGAACGCGTAATGCCGGGCCAGATCAATTGCCTCGATCAACATGAGTGCTTTTTCCGGATGGCGGGCGCGGATTTCTTCCATGCCTTGCGCTTCGATATTCAGCATGTACCGGGCCTGGCGATGGGTGGTGTAATGGTTGACCATCTTCGACAAGGCCTTGCCGTAATGCACGGTATGGCGATCCGGATCCAGCACCAGCTGCCGCGAAGCGGTGTGCTGCAACACCGAACCTGGCTGGCCGGCGCCCTTGATTTGCCAGACGACTCCCGGCCGCTCCACGGGATAGACTTTGCCGGCAATGGGGGCGTAGGTCGCTCTGGTGTTCAGGTCCTGATACGTGCCCTCGGCAGCATTATGGGTCAGATCCTTGAGGGCGATCTTCGAGGTTTCGAATGCCTGCAACGCGGTGCGCTGCGGATCGGTCGGCTTGGTCTGCGCAAGGACAGGGGCGCTCGGCGCGGTTGGCTGCGGCGGCACCGCCTCTTGAGATTCCAGACGTGACTCCAGAGCCAGCCGCCCGAGAGTGATCATTTCCGCTGCGCCGGCGGTAAAGGTTTCCAGTGCACGTTTCCAGTGGTGATCCTGCAACGCTTCGGCCGAGCCCTTGAAATCCTTGTAGCTTTGCCAGAGAAACTGCGCACAGGCGAGTTTGCCCGGCAGCACGCCCCGGACCAACTGGATGCCTGAACTGAACAGGTGCTTCGCGGCGTCCCAGTCCGTTTGCGCCGACGGCATTGAATGGCCGCTCAGCAAACGTGGCAACAAGGCCAGGTTGTCGTCGAACAACTGCAGCAACCAGTTACCCTTGACCGGAGTGGTGGCCAGGGTCATCTCGCTCGCCTGGCCGCTGCTTGCGTTGAACAACGCGCTGAAGATCGAACGTTGAGTTTCCGGCAAGCGGCGCAGCAACAAGTCCTGCAGTGAGCCCGGCGTATTCAGCGCGGCGATGACTGACGCCTCATCCTCGAATTCACTGAATGCGTATTCACCATGGTAGGGCGCATACAACACTTGGGGACCGGGTTTTCCTGCAGGTCCGATCAAGTACAGGCCCAACGCCTTGACCGCTGCAGCCCCGGCGGTCTTGATCAGCGCCAGCGGCCGGGCAATGGCATCGGCGCCTTGCACGGTCGCGCGGGCCACGGCGTCGGGCATGTCGAGCACCTGAGCAATCAAGCCGAAGGCCTTCGGCGACAAGCGTTGTTGCAGTTGTAACTGATGGGCATGCTGCAGCAACTGCCACGGCAGCTGGCGGAGGAAACGCTGCTTGCGTTGTTCAGCAGCGACGTTACTGGCGGACAACGCCGAGGTGATTTTATCGGCAAACGTCGTTGCAACGTTCAGGGACAGCAGCAGGCTCCTGACGGCTTGCGGGTCAAGCCCTGTCGGCAGCGCCCGGTCGGTACCCGAGCTGAGGGTGAATGCCGTGCTCTGTGCGAGATGCGCATGGTTCAAGGCGAAATCGGTCAGGCTCATCGCAGGCCCGATCAGCGTCTGTGCCGGGGTGATGGTGATCTGTTCGGGGTCGAGATCCTGCCTCTGCAAGCGGGTCCTCAACAGCGTTTGAAGGGTCTGCCTGATGTAGTCACGCACGGTTGGCAGCGCGTGGAGATAATCCTGATCGTCAATGACGTTGTGGCGCCACTGTTCCAGCAGCTCCAGATGCAACTGCTGCGCTTCAAGCGTGGCCATGCCCAGCCAGGCAGGCAACGAATGCTGTTTGCCGATCGCCCGCGCCAGAGCGGTGGCGCGCTGCAGGTTGGTCTCTACGACGTGCTCACGCAGCGTCCTGAGGATTTGAGTTTCCCGCGGCTTTGGCCATTGACGGCCCCGTACCTGTTCACAGCGCTGGAGAAAATGTTCGATCGCCGACTCGGTCCGATCCTGCAAGACACTGCGGCTGATCAGCTGCCACTGTCCCAGCGTGAAGTGTTGATGGAGCCCTTGGTGCCGGGGGGAAAGGTTTTCGAACAGCGTCAGGCGTTTTTGCGGATCCGCCAGTCGCTGGTCCAAAACCTGTCTGGCATGCTCGATTGAGCGGAAGACTTCCAGGCCCAGGGCTGGTGTCCACACCATCGCGCGTCCTGAGTGCTGCGTATCGCGGCCACCGCGTTCCGTGAGCAGGACGCAGTTGGCCAGCGGCAGCATTTCGCTTTGCCCGGCGACCTGCAATGTCAATGACCAGGCATCCGGCTGAAACCCGTTGAGTGCCCTGCGGCGGCTGCGATCCGGTTGATCCGGATTGAATACGGTGTCGACCAGCGCTTGCTCATGGCGACTCAGCGTCCCGTTCAGGACTCTCAACCGTGCTTCACCTGTGATGCCGACAGACAGGGCGTGCGCCAGCTTCGCGGCGATTCCTTGCAGGTAGGTGCGCTGCAGCGCCGTGACGGTCAGCGGTTGGGCGGCGAAGTCGGCGGCGAGGGTAGGCATGATGCTGCCGAACTTGCGCACTTCGCCCGCGGCGGTGTCCGCCAGCACCCTTGAAGGTAATTGGTTGCCAGTGAGCATCGGCCGGGTGCTCCAGCGCCCGTGGGCATCCAGGGTCTCAAGCCGCTCGTGGAGCATCGAACGGATGTCCAGGGCCTTGTCGAACAGTGCGCGAATATCCAAGGCGCCGTCGCTGTGCCGATACCACTGCAGGGCATAGTCGATGTTCTGTCGCTGCTTGGTGATGATCAACTCGAGCAGCACGCTGAAAACATCTCCGGCAATCGATTGGCCGGAAACCTGCGGCTTGTCGAAACCGAGGAAGCGTTGCCGCTCATCGAGATTCAACAGGCCGTAGAGTTCGTCTTCGTGCCCGGGGCTGGCAAATTTGCTGAGCAGCATGGCTTTGAGATCTTCGTAATCCCTGAGCACCTGCAAGCCGTGGGTCGGGGTATACAGGCAACTGTCGGAATGGCTGATCATCAGCGCGCCGGCCAGCTCCACGAAGTTTGCCTGATGCTCCCACAAGCGCACGGTTTCCAGCGTCGCGCGGCGTGCCGGACCGTCGCTGAAACCCAACGAGGTCAGCAGGCTGTCGAAGGTGTGCTGCTCGATAATGCCAGCCTCGCGTTTGAGCAAAAAGTCAGCCAGCGCCTGCTGTCGAATGCTTTGTGTAAATACGCTGCGCCGCGGGCCCCCGGCAGCGCTGGGCCCATTCCAATAGCGCTCCATTTGCTGATACAGCAATACCAGCAGTTTGCCCGAAGCCGTGGTGATGGCTGTTTCCCAGTGTTGCTGATCACTGGCCTGGACTGTCCGGTCCGGGTGCGAAAACTCATGGGTCTGGCCAATCGGCCATCCGGTGTGGCGATAGTGCAACAGCAGCGCATCGCCAAGTGACAGCGCTTCAAACCCGCTCCGTGATGGGCGGTCGGTCGATGCCGGACCGCTTGCTGCGGCGGCTGTGTAATGGTTCGCGCGTGTGCGGGTCTGGTCGACGCCACGCATGGTCGGCGTCAGGAGCGCGTCGAGTATGCTTTGGAGCAGGCTGTCTAGTTCGGGCAATTGCATCAATTCATCGAGCATTGCCTGAGCGTTGAGTCGCAGGCAGTGTTCGATGGCAGCGCGTTGATCTTCGAAGATATCGCCTTCGACAAGCTGGTAGGTCACGCTGACAGCGCGTCGCTCAACCAGCCGTTTGCGTTGTGACAGGGCGAGCAAGGCCAGCAGCCGATCATCTTCGGTGACACGCTTCAGGCGCTCTTCCAGGTGTGCGGTCAGGCTGGCGAGGCTGGCATGTTTTTTCAGCCCGTCGAAGGGGGTGTACAACATGACGCCGCGATCCTCGGGGGTGGCACTGAGTATGAAGCTGCCGGCCAGAGGCACTGCAGGCGTATCGTCGGTGTTGAGCAGGATTCGATGGGCAAGCATGGGCGGGGTTTGCTGACTGCGCAGTGCATGGGTGGCCAGTTGCACGTGGTTCAGCCACTGGAAGTCAGCGATGGACAAGTGATGGACATTGCCGAGTTCACGCCACAATCCGGGGGAATCGAGAAAGGACAGGAACAGCAGGGGAGGCAGGTGAGCAGGCATCATCGGGTCTCGTTCAGGGCACCGTCTGGTGCACCGGTAAATTGAGACTCGAGACTAATGACCGGCCAGATGACGCGGGTGGTACATAGTTACCGCACCAGCGGCAGCGCCGTGTGCTTGCTGCGACACGCCTTCACCGCAACGGTTGACAGCACCCGTGTCTGACGTGGTTAATCGGTGGGCTGGATATTCGTACGCTGTTGTTCCCTCCAATAATTAGTCTGGAGCTTCAGATGTCTGCGCCACACGAACCCCTGTCTTCCCTCGCTGCGTCCACACTTTCGCTCGAAGCGTTGACGCAATTGCTTGAAAAGGTTTTTCTGCGCCATGGTACGTCGGCGTCCGTCGCCCGCACCCTGGCTGCCAACTGCGCCGGTGCCGAGCGTGACGGGGCGCACAGTCATGGCGTGTTCCGTATTCCCGGTTATGTCTCGACCCTCAACAGTGGCTGGGTCAATGGTCAGGCGGTGCCGGTGGTCGAGGACGTGGCCTCCGGTTTTGTACGAGTCGATGCCGGCAATGGTTTTGCCCAGCCGGCGCTGGCCGCTGCCCGGTCGCTGCTGGTGGAAAAGGCGCGCAACGCCGGGATCGCCGTATTGGCGATTCGCAATTCCCATCACTTTGCGGCGCTCTGGCCGGACGTCGAACCGTTCGCCGAGGAAGGCCTGGTGGCGCTCAGCGTGGTCAACAGCATGACCTGCGTGGTGCCCCATGGCGCCGACAGACCGCTGTTCGGCACCAACCCGATTGCCTTTGCCGCGCCCCGGGCCGGCGGAGCACCGATCGTGTTTGATCTGGCGACCAGTGCCATTGCTCACGGCGACGTGCAGATTGCCGCACGCAAGGGCGAACGGCTGCCCGCCGGAATGGGTGTGGACGGTTTGGGTCAGGCGACGCAGGATCCGAAGGCCATTCTTGAGGGCGGCGCACTGTTGCCGTTTGGCGGCCACAAAGGTTCGGCGCTGTCGATGATGGTCGAGCTGCTGGCCGCGGCGTTGACAGGCGGGAACTTTTCTTTCGAATTCGACTGGTCGAACCATCCCGGGGCCAAAACGCCGTGGACCGGGCAGTTGCTGATCGTCATCGATCCAAGCAAAGCTGCCGGGCAACCGTTTGCCGAGCGCAGCGAAGAGCTGGTGCGGCAGATGCACGGTGTGGGGTTGAAACGTTTGCCGGGCGATCGTCGGCATTTGCAGCGCGCGCGATCAATGGCCGAAGGGATCGTGCTGGATGAGCAGACGCTGGCGCAGTTGCGAGCGCTGGCGGGGGAATAATGGTCAGATAAGCAATGTGGCGAGGGAGCTCGCTCCCGTTGGGTTGCGAAGCGGCCCCTTTGTCTGCTTGAGAATAGGGGACTGCCGCGCAGTCCAGCGGGAGCAAGCTCCCTCGCCACAGATTTATTGTCAGGCCTTGAACAATGCGCTCTGGCGAACGTCGCTTAGCGACGACCGAGCAACAAGCCCACCACCAGGCCAAAACCGGCGGAAATCGCCACGGTCTGCCACGGATGGCCGCCAATGTAGCTCTCGGTGGCCTCGACCGCCGGTTTGGTGCGCTCACGCACGCTGGAGACCGAGTCCAGCGCCTGTTGCAATTTCAGAGCGATTTGTCCGCGCAGGGTCTCGGCTTCTTCGCCTACCAGTGAGGCGCTGCTCTTGAGCAGTTTGTCGGACTCTTCGATCAAAGCCTGAAGTTCGCTAAACGCCTGATCCTTGATTTGGTCTTCGACGGCTTGCACGCGGGATTTGCGGGCCATTGGGTGACTCCTTGCAGATGGATGAACAGTGATCAATGGAGTGTGGCGCTGACGGAAAAGTTGCACTGATTTTAGGTGCGAAAGAAAAACCTGCGCGGGAGATTTCCGCCGAGCGTGTAAGATGTCGCCATTTTACGCAGCAGGTATTTCCCCATGAGTTTCAATCTGGCCGACAAATCCCTCGCCGAGCGCGCTGCGCTGGAAGACGAGAAATCCCGTCTGTTCGAACTCTGGCAGAACAATCTGGGCAAAGCCAAAGGCGAAGCCGCGCGGTTGTTCGGCGAACGCTCCAAGCGCAAGGGCAAATGGGCCGAGTGGGTGCGCGCCGAGCTGGATGGCATGTCCCCGCCGGAATTCGCCAACATGGTGCGCAGTGAAGTCAATCGCCTGATGGCAGCCAACAAGTAACATGCGCCTCAGTCCGCGTTGAAACACCCGACAATCGCCTCACGCACCTTGATCACCACCGGGTCGATCTGCGTGCTGGTGCGCCAGCCCAGTTCGATCGGGTAACGCGGCAGCGCCAGCGGGCAGGGCAGCAGCATCAGTCCGCTGAGCTGGGCAATGGCCCGGGCGGCATGGGTCGGGATGGTTGCCACGGCGTCGCTGCCCTTGAGCAGATGCGGCAGCGCGGCAAAGTGGGTGGTCGAGGCGCAGACCCGCCGGCTCAGCCCCAGCGCCGCCAGCCCCTCATCGGTGATGCCGATAAAACCGCCCGAGGACACCAGAATGTGCTCGCGAGCGACGAACTCCGGCAAATCGATGCCCTGTTGACCGGGCGCCAGACTGCCCGGATCGACCAGGCAGGCATAATCCCCTTCACCCAATACCAGACGACTGAGCAAGCGCTCGGCAAACCCGCCGGCGGTGATCGCCAGGTCGATGCTGCGCTCCATCAGGGCGCGAGCGACGATCTGGCTGTGGGTCTGGCGGAAGATCAGCCGCAGCTTGGGTGCACAGCGGGCGATTTCTTCGATCAGGCGCCGGCCATAGGCTATTTCGAAATCATCCGACAGGCCCACCGTCACCGAACGGCCGTCATAGTGATGGGCCGCCGGGTCGACCATCGCCAGGCTTTGCCGGCATTTGTTCAGCGCCTCGCTGACGACCGGCTTCAGTTGATTGGCCTTGAGCGTCGGTGCCAGACCGCGTCCGGTGCGCACGAACAATTGATCACCATACACGTCGCGCAACCGGCGCAATGCCGCGCTGACCGCCGATTGGGTCACGCCCAGACGCAGCGCCGCACGGCTGGCGCTGGACTCCTCATGCAGCGCTTCGAAGACTTTCAGCAGGTTGAGGTCGATGGTTGCGATATTCATTTGGCTCATATCATTCAGCAGTGAATCGGTCTTTATTCATGATCCCGCGCCGCCGCAGAATCGGCAACACTTGAACCTGATGGAGTGACTGCAATGCCCAAATCAATCGTCGCCGCCCTGCAGATTGGCGCCTTGCCCGGTGGCAAGGGTGAAACCCTGGAACAGATCCTCAGCTGGGAAGATGCGATCAGCGAGTCCGGCGCGGCGTTGGTGGTCATGCCGGAAGCGTTGCTCGGTGGCTATCCGAAAGGCGAGGGCTTTGGCACTCAGTTGGGCTATCGCCTGCCCGAGGGGCGCGAGGCCTTTGCACGCTATTTCGCGAACGCCATTGACGTGCCGGGGGCAGAAACTGAAGCACTGGCCGGTTTGTCGGCACGCACCGGGGCCAATCTGGTGATCGGCGTGATCGAGCGTGCCGGCAGCACGTTGTATTGCACGGCGCTGTATTTCGACCCGCAGGCAGGGCTGGTGGCCAAGCATCGCAAACTGATGCCGACTGGCACCGAGCGACTGATCTGGGGCAAGGGCGACGGCTCGACGCTGCCGGTACTCGACACGCAGGTCGGCAAACTCGGTGCGGTGGTGTGCTGGGAAAACATGATGCCGCTGCTGCGCACGGCGATGTACGCCAAAGGCATTGAGGTCTGGTGCGCGCCGACCGTGGACGAGCGCGAGATGTGGCAGGTCAGCATGCGCCACATCGCCCATGAGGGCCGTTGCTTTGTGGTCAGTGCCTGTCAAGTGCAGGCTTCGCCAAATGCGCTGGGCGTGGAGATTGCCAACTGGCCGGCGGATCGGCCGTTGATTGCCGGCGGCAGTGTGATTGTCGGGCCGATGGGCGATGTGCTGGCAGGTCCGCTACGTGGCGAGACGGGGTTGCTGACGGCTGAGATCGATACTGATGAGCTGGTTCGGGCGCGCTATGACTACGACGTGGTTGGCCACTATGCGCGGCCGGATGTGTTTGAGCTGTCGGTTGATGAACGCGCCAAACCCGGCGTGCGGTTCACCGCATAACGTCGGGCTGATTGAAAAAACTGTGGGAGCTGGCTTGCCAGCGATGGCGGACTGTCAGCAACGACGATGTTGGCTGACGCGACCCTATCGCTGGCAAGCCAGCTCTCACAGGTATTTATGAGCGGTTTCAAAATTGTGCATTTACCACGTCGCAGCAGTGGCCTTTGGCAAACTCAGCTTGCCACTGTCGACAAAACGCAGGGTGCCGAACACCCCGCCCGCGAGTTTGCCGCGCAGTACGTAGGGCAGGTTGTCGAGGGTTTGTGTCTGGCTCAGGCCGAGGGTCTGGCGCAGTACCGAGAACGCGGAAACGCTGACCGGCACGCTGACCGCGGTTTCCGAGAAGCGCGGGATCGAGCCGGTCTGATCACTGACGCCCGAGGCCAGGGGACGGCCATTGACCTCCAGATCCAGGGCGATACCGTTGTAATCGATGGCCGTTTCATTGGGGTTCTGCACCCGTAACTTGATCGCGAAGCGCACTTCCAGATCCTGGCTCGGCAACGGTTCGAGGCCGACCACGTTGATGTTCACCGGGTCTCGGTTGGGAAACAGCGCGCACGCGCTCAGGGACAACAGCAGCAGGGACAGGATGACGGCGTGGACGCGGCGCATAAACAGTCTCTCAACGAAAAGGGCTGAACCGTTGCCGGTTCAGCCCTTTTTTCATGGCGTCGCGTCAGCGGTTCAACTGTGCGACCGCCGCTGCGCTTGCAGGTTCAGCTTTGGCCGGCAGATCGGGGTTTTCCATGACCTGCAGAATCGACGCTTCCGGATCGAAATCGTCTTCTTCCAGCTCAATGAATTCTTCCGGCAGGAAGATATTCAGCACGATAGCGCACAACGCACCGACGGTGATCGGCGATTCGAAGATGTTACGCAGCGCTTGCGGCAACTCGCGCAGCACTTCCGGCACGGCGGCGATGCCCAGGCCCATGCCCACGGAGATCGCCACGATCAGCATGTTGCGCCGATGCAGGCCGGCCTCGGCGAGGATCTTGATCCCGGCCACGGCCACAGTGCCGAACATCACCAGTTCGGCGCCACCGAGCACCGGTTTGGGCATCAGTTGCAGCACCGCGCCGATCATCGGGAACAGCCCCAGCAGCACCAACAGGCCGGCGATGAAGAACGCCACGTAGCGGCTGGCGACGCCGGTCAACTGGATCACGCCGTTGTTCTGCGCGAAGGTCACCATCGGCATGCTGTTGAACACTGCAGCCATCGCCGAATTGAGGCCATCGGCGAGCAGGCCGGACTTGATCCGGCGAATGTACAGCGGGCCTTTGACCGGTTGCCGCGAAATCATCGAGTTGGCGGTCAGGTCGCCAGCGGCTTCCAGTGGCGAAACCAGGAAGATCACCGCCACCGGCACGAACGCCACCCAATCGAAATTGAAGCCGTACTTGAACGGCACCGGCACGCTGACCAGCGGCACTTCGGGCATTGAGGCGAAATCCACGGTGCCCATCAGCCACGCGACCACGTAGCCGAGGGTCAGGCCGATGACGATGGCGCCTAGGCGCAGAAACGGCACGTCGACGCGGTTCAGCACAACGATGGTGCCGATCACCAAAGCGGCCAGGAACACATGGCTGGCCGCGCCCAGATCAGGCGCGCCGAAACCGCCGGCGATGTCGGTCATCGCCACTTTGATCAGCGACAGGCCCATTAACGTGATGATGGTGCCGGTGACCACCGGAGTGATCAGCATCCTGAGCTTGCCGATGAACTGACTGAGCACCACTTCGATGAATGCCGCGAAGAAGCACACACCGAAAATGGTCGAGAGAATTTCATCGGTACCGCCGCCACGTGCCTTGACCATGAAACCGGCGCTGAGAATCACACTGATAAAGGAAAAACTGGTGCCTTGCAGGCACAGCAGACCGGAACCCACTGGGCCGAAACGCTTGGCTTGAACGAACGTGCCGAGGCCCGAGACGAACAGCGCCATGCTGATCAGGTAAGGAATTTCACTTTGCAGGCCCAGGGCGCCGCCCATGATCAGGGTCGGGGTAATGATGCCGACGAAGCTCGCGAGCACGTGTTGCAGTGCGGCGAACACCGTGGCGGTCAAGTGCGGTCGGTCGTTGAGGCCGTAGATCAGATCGTTGTTGCGCGGGACTTTTTCAGAGGCGGTCATGGTGTTTTGCGCGCCGTGAGGCGGGGCCGGGTCAGAAAATGGAGGCGCAGGATGCCGGAAGCGGGCGGCGAGGGCAACGAGCAAAAATTGCCTGAAAGGTCAGGTTTTATTGGGTTTGAGGAGGATTTTCCCTTAAATCAAAAGATCGCAGCCTTCGGCAGCTCCTACAGGAATGCAAAATGTAGGAGCTGCCGAAGGCTGCGATCTTTTGATCTTCAAACAAAGGCGGCGAGCAAATCCTCCTCAAACGCCTTCTGCGCATCCCCCGGTACCTGTGCGCGGTGCCGGGCCAGATGAAACGCCACTTCGAAACTCAGTTCCCCAGGCCGCAGCGCGCGCAGCAGTCCCTTGTCCTCCCAGACCCGCGCATAGTGATCGGGCAAATAATCGATGTGCTTGCCGGAAAGAATGAACGCGAGGGTACCTTCGACCTGCTCCGAACGCGCGGAACAGCGCTGGTCCGCAAACGGCTCGCCACGGCGCATGAACCGATACGGATGATCGACCCGGTCGCAGGCTTGCAACGCCTCGTCATCCGGCGCATCGATGCTGAACAGTGGATGCCCCTGCGCGCAATACAAATGCTGGGTTTCCTGGAACAGTTCGCGGTAATCGAAAGCGCTCTGCACCTGTGAGAAATAACCGATGGCCAGGTCCAGCCGCTGTTGCAGCAGCAGGCGCTCCATCTCCCCGGGCATCGCGCTGATCAACTCGATGCGCACCGACTCGTCGCGTTCGCGAAAGCGCCGGATTGCATCCGCCACCCGCAGCAGCACCGACTGATCGACGGCTTCGGAAAGGCCCAGCCGCACCTCACCGATCAACCGTCCAGCGACGCCGTTGGATTGATGGCGGAAGGTCTCGATGGATGCAAACAGCGTGCGAATCGCGATCAGCATTTGCTCGCCCTTGGGCGTCACGCTGAACCCACCCTTGCCCCGGCTGCACAGACGATAACCGAGGCGGGTTTCCAGCTTGGCCATTTGCTGGCTGATGCTCGACTGGCTCAGGCCCAGCTCACCTTGCGCCGCGCTGAAGCCGCCACATTCCACGACCCGCACAAACAGGCGCAGCAACTGCAGGTCGACGTCGTGAAGCTGACCGAGCATCACATTACTCCCGGATAAAGTCAGGTTAACAAACTTGGTATTTCTGCAATGTATCCGACGGCGCATCCTGCCACCACTTCCTCCGGTCAGGTGTTCGTCATGGCTCCCGTATTCAAGCTATGTTTTCCCGCGCTGTTGTTGTCCGTGGTCATCCAGGCACAGGCCGAGGACAAGGCCCTCAATCTCTACAGCTGGGCCGATTACGTGCCGGCGCAGACGCTGCAGCGTTTCGAGCAGGAGACCGGCATTCATGTGCGCTACGACACCTTCGATACGTCCGAGGTGTTGGAAACCAAACTGCTGACCGGTGGCAGCGGTTATGACGTGGTGGTGCCGTCGTCCAGCGTGCTGGCCCGTGGCTTGGCGGCGGGCGCGCTGAAGGAAATTCCCCATGAGGGCCTCAAGGGTTACGCCAACCTTGATCCCGATCTGCTGGAAAAACTTGCCGCCGTCGATCCCGGTAATCGCTACGCCGTGCCTTATACCTGGGGCACACTCGGGTTGGGGCTGAACGTCGAGGCGGTGAAAAAGCGCTTGCCGGACGTGCCGCTGAACAGCCTCGACCTGCTGTTCAAACCCGAGTACGCGAGCAAACTCAAGGACTGCGGAATTGCTGTGCTCGATTCGCCGCAGGAGGTCATTGGTCTGGCGCTGCATTACCTCGGGAAGGATCCCTACAGCACCGACAAAAATGATCTGGCCGCCGCCGAAGCCTTGTTGCAGAAACTCCAGCCGTCAGTGCTGTACGTCGCCACCGGCCGGCAGATCAACGATTTGGCCAATGGCAGCGTATGCCTGGCGCTGACCTACAACGGCGATGTGAGCATGGCAGCCGATCAGGCGCACAAGGCCAGCAAACCGTACGAGGTCGCTTACCGGATTCCGCGCGAAGGCACGTTGATCTGGCAGGACAACCTGGCGATTCCCAAGGACGCGCCGAACCCGCAGGCGGCGCGGGCGTTCATCGAATTCATGCTGCGCCCCGAATCGGTCGCCGAGCTGACCAACACGCTGTTTTTCGCCACCGCCAATCAGGCTGCAACGCCGCTGGTGGACGAGGCGGTGCGCAATGATCCGGACATCTATCCACCCGCCGAAATGCGCGAGCGCTTGTACGCCGACCGCAGCATGAGCCTCAAGGACATGCGTCAGCGCACGCGTCTGTGGACCACTTTCCGTAGCCATCAATAATCAAAGGAGCACACCGATGGACGTGCCGATGCTCAACGACCAAGCCATGACCCGTGACAGCCTGTACGGGACTGCCGCCGAAAGCACTTACGCCGGGATCACCAGTTTCATGCGTCGCCGCTACAGCCGTGATTTGCGCGGCGTCGACGTGGCGGTCAGCGGGGTGCCGTTCGACACCGCCACCAGCAATCGCCCGGGTGCACGCTTCGGGCCACGGGGGATTCGCGCCGCGTCCACCGGGATCGCCTGGGAACGCCACTGGCCGTGGGCGTTCGATCCGTTCGATCATCTGGCGGTGATCGACTACGGCGATTGCGACTTCGATTACGGCTCGCCGCACACCATTCCGGAAAGCATCGAGGCGCATGCCGAGCGCATTCTTGATTCCGGCAGTGCGATGCTGACCTTTGGTGGCGACCACTTCATTACCTATCCGCTGCTCAAGGCCCATGCCCGCAAACACGGCGCGCTGTCGCTGATCCACTTCGATGCGCACAGCGACACCTGGCCGGACGAGGGCGGCAAACGTGTCGATCACGGCACCATGTTCTGGCATGCGGCCAAGGAGGGCTTGGTCGATCCGGCGCGCTCGGTGCAGATCGGTTTGCGCACCACCAATGACGATCATCAGGGCTTTGCCGTGCTTGATGCACGTCAGGTACATCGGCGGGGCTGCGAGGCGATTGTCGAGGCAATTCGCGCACGGGTTGGCGACCACCCGGTGTATCTGACGTTCGATATCGACTGCCTCGATCCGGCCTTTGCCCCGGGCACCGGCACTCCGGTGTGTGGCGGGTTGAGCACGGTGCAGGCGCTGGAAATCCTCGGCGGCTTGCGCGGAATCAATCTGGTGGGCATGGACGTGGTGGAAGTGGCACCGGCCTATGATCATGCGGACGTGACGTCACTGGCAGCGGCAACCCTGGCCATGGAAATGCTCTGCCTCTACGCCGCCCGACATAAAGTCGACCGCTGACACCCACAACCCCTGTGTAGGAGCTGCCGAAGGCTGCGATCTTTTGATCTTTAAAACAAAATCAAAAGATCGCAGCCTCATTACACTCGACAGCTCCTGCAGGGATATATACTGCCGCGCATGACTTTCGACTCTCCTTTAAGCGCCTGGCAACACGCGATCGAGCACAAGGGTTTCATCCAGGATGAAGCCCAGGAGCATGCGGTCTGGGCGCTGCAAAAATGCCATGAAGCCTTGCATGCCGGTGCCCGTTCGGTCGCCGGCGTGTATTTGTGGGGCCCGGTCGGGCGTGGCAAGACCTGGTTGATGGATCAGTTCTATCAGAGCCTGCGGGTGCCGGCCCGACGGCAGCACTTTCATCATTTCATGGGCTGGGTGCACCAGCGCTCATTCCAGTTGACCGGGATCGCCGATCCGCTGCGAGCGCTGGCAAAAGAGCTGGCGGCGCAAGTGCGGGTGCTGTGTTTCGATGAGCTGTTCGTCAACGACATCGGCGACGCGATCATCCTCGGACGCCTGTTTCAGGTGATGTTCGACGAAGGCGTGGTGGTGGTCTGCACCTCCAACTTGCCGCCGGATGAGCTGTATGCCGACGGCTTCAACCGTGACCGGTTTGTCCCGGCGATTGCCGCGATCAAGGCGCACATGCAAGTGGTGGCGGTGAACGGTGCCGAGGATCATCGCCTGCATCCGGGTGCAGGTCTGCAGCGGTATTTTGTCGTTGCGCCGGGGCAGGACAGCGCGCTGCAGCAGGTCTTCCAGTCGCTCAACGCCGGGCAGCCCGCCAGCAACAAGCCAGTGCCCGTCGGCCATCGCCTGTTGAACGTGGTGCAGGCCAGCGAATCGGTGCTCTGGTGCCGCTATACCGATCTCTGCGAGCAACCGTTCGCCGCGATGGACTTCATCGCGCTGTGTGATCGCTATCGGGCTATTCTGTTGAGCGATGTGCCGAACCTCAGCGCACAGAAACGCGAAGGGCGCATCGCTCGCGGCACCGAGGACGGCTCGGCGCAGGTGGTGGCCGGTGACCGTGAGTTGCCGCAACTGTCGGTGCACGACGACGGCGTGCGTCGCTTCATTGCCTTGGTCGACGAGTGTTACGACCGTAAAGTCCCGCTGTACATCGAGGCGCAGGTGCCGATGGAGGCGCTGTACACCGAGGGTTATCTGGAATTCCCGTTCCGGCGCACCCTCAGCCGATTGCAGGAGATGCAGCTGCTGCGTTTTGCCGAATCCTGAGCGAAGAGGGCGCGAACATGAGCCAACCGCTGTCGCATCATTTACTGACCATGGCCTACCAGAACGCGTGGGCCAATCACCGCCTCGGCAAAGCCTGGAATCAGCTCGACGCCACTGAGCTGGCGGCGCCGCGAACGAGCTTCTTTCCGAGTATCCGCCTCACCCTCAATCACATCCTGACGTGCGACTGGTTCTACGTCGACGCGCTGGAACGCGAGTTGCGCGGTGACGAGCCGCATCCCGACTGCTATGTGTTTTTCAACCGTGACGAGCCGTTTACCGAGGCCTCTGCGCTGCGTGAAGAGCAGGCGCACGTGGACCGTCGGTTGATCGCTTATTGTGAGCAACTGCGCGATGCCGATCTGGGGCGGATCGTCACCATCGCCCGGGAAACGCCGCAGCATGACAGTCGCTTGCGTATGCTGTCGCACCTGTTCGAGCACCAGATTCATCATCGTGGGCAGGTGCACGCGATGCTCAGCGCGACCACGGTGAAACCGCCGCAGCTGGATGAGTTTTTCTGTGCTGGCGAGAGCGGCCTGCGTGCTCAGGATTTTGCCGAACTGGGTTGGACCGAGGAGCTGATCTGGGGGCGCTGACGCTGGAAAATCAAAAGATCGCAGCCTGCGGCAGCTCCTGCAGGCGTTTGCTATCAGCGTTTCTCCGGTTGTGACCCAGGCAGCCTCGCGTTAAGGTCGAGGTGCCTTTCAGGTGCGCACCTTGCACGCCGGGGCTTTGATCGGGGATGGAAATGGATTCCGCAGAAATACTTGTGCTGCAAGCCAGCTACACCAATCCACTGCACGCCGAAGCCATCGGCATTGTGCTCAATCACTACGCAGAAGATCCGATGGGCGGCGGTCAGCCGATTGCCCCCGAGCTGCTGCGTCGTCTACCTGAAGAGCTGGCCCGCCGGCCCCACGCGTTCAGCGTGCTGGCGTTCGTCGGTGGTGAGCCGGCAGGGCTGGTGAACTGCTTCGAAGGGTTCTCGACGTTTGCCTGCAAACCGCTGGTCAATGTTCACGATGTGTCAGTGCTGGCGAAATTTCGCGGCCTCGGGCTGAGCCAGAAAATGCTGCGCAAGGTCGAGGAGATTTCCCGCCAGCGCGGCTGCTGCAAGATCACCCTGGAAGTGCTCGAAGGCAATGCGGTGGCGCAGAACGCCTATCAAAAGTTCGGCTTCGCCCCCGGCATGTTCGACCCGGAACATGGCCGCATGCTGTTCTGGATCAAGGATCTGCAGGCATAAAAAAAGGCGCCCCGCACAGGGCGCCCAACTGTCGTCTCCGAGGCCAGAGCGGAGCCATCGGAGGTCCATCGGTTGCTCGGTGAATCAGTCGCGATAAGACTCGGTGACTTGCGCGGTCTGATCGTTCGGAACCTGCAGTTCCGCTGTTTTGCTATCGGTCGGCTGTTCGCTTGGCGCGTGGTGGACCGGGAAGTTGTCGTAGTAATGCCGCATGCGTTCGGCGCCGCCCTCGGCAAAGGCGCTGGCGGAACCGAGGGCGAGTAGCCCGGCAAGAATGGCGGTGGTGGTTTTCATGGTGTCTCCTACTGAAAAACGTGGGAGCCGTTCGTCCATGAAGCAGATCTCGGGGCACAGTGTCCCGGCACGGCATTAACTCGGGGTTAACGGCGGTGGTGAGGGGATTGGGTGACGCATTGTGCGTCACCTCGAGCGTGGGGCCGCTTCGCGACCCATCGGGGATGAATCCCCTCACCACAGGGTTTGGTTTGATTGGATTGGATTGGATTGGTCAGAGCTTCCAGTCCAGGCTCAGCGTTACCGTGCGCGGGTCGCCCCAGTACACGCCGTTGTAGAAGCCGACGTTGTCGTAATACTTCTTGTCGAACAGGTTATCGACGTTCAGCGATGCCGACAGGTGCTTGTCGAATTCATAACGCGACATCAGCTTGACCACGCTGTAGGCCTGCTGATTGATCCGCGCCGGTTCGGTGATGATTCGGCCGTTGGCGCCGCGCCCAATCGGGCGGTTGGCCGCGCCATAGACGTCGCTCTGCCAGTTCACCGCGCCACCGACAGTCAGTGCGTGCCAGTTGCCCGGCAAGCGATAGGCCGTGGACAGCCGCAGCATGTTCAGCGGTTGAGCAGTGTTGCTGCGCTGTTTTTCACCGTCGACGGAATGGGTGTAGGTGTACCCGGCGGTCATGTTCCAGCCGCTGAGAATTTCCCCGGACACTTCGGCCTCGAAGCCATTGACCTTGTTGCCCTTGCCGCCGGACTTGAAAAACTCCTCGCCGCTCACCGGGTCTGGGGGCACCGAGTTGTCGCGCTCGGCGACGTTGTCCTGTTTGCTCCAGAACACTGCCGTTGCCAGGTTCAGGCGTTCGTCGAGCAGGCTGCCCTTGAGCCCGACTTCGTAGTTGCTGCCAACCACGGGGTCGAGGTAATTGCGGTTGCTGTCGCGTTTACTCTGCGGTTTGAAAATGTCGGTGTAGCTCACGTAAGCCGTGTACTCCGGCGTCAGGTCATAAAGAAGGCCGGCGTAGGGCGTCCAGATATCGTTCTGACGCTGATGGGTGGCATCGGTGCTGCTCAGTTTTTGCTGCGCGTCATAGTAGTAATCGGTGCTGGATTCGTCCCAACTGCCATAGCGGCTGCCGATGACGGCATGCAGCTCATCGGTCAGGCTCAGGCGGGTCGCGAGGTAACCGGCCTTTTGCCGAGTGATGCCTCGCGCGCCCGGCAGGCCGGTAACGGTGTCGGCGAATTTGCCGATGTCACCCATGTATTTCCAGTCGCGGATCTTGCCGTAGTCGGCGGCTTGGGGGCTGTTGAAGGCGTAGGGCGAAGTCGAGCGGTTTTCCGCCTCGCCGTAGCCGAACATCATCTCGTGTTCGCGGCCGAACAGCTGGTACGGCCCTGACAGGTTGAAGTCGTACACGCTCATTTTCTGCGTGCCGAGCATGTGCCCCATGTAGGCCGTCATGCCGCTGCGGTCGGCCTCGGGAAAACCGGAGCCGCCGTAATAGACCTTGCCGTCGGTATCACTTTCGCGGTGGGTGTAGGCGGCCTTCAGCTTCCAGCCATTACCCAATTGCTGGTCCAGGGTAACGAACGCGGTCTTGTCCTTCAGCGGCCAGGAACTCCAGGAGGTCGCCATGTTCGTTGACCGGCCAAGACCCGCCTTGCTGCCGTCGGCGTTCCAGTACGGCACGGTGCCCCAGGAGGTGCCTTGTACCTGCTTGTCCTGATAGTCGTAACCGACGGCAAGCACCGTGGAGTCGGTCAGATCAGCCTCGAGAATGCCGTAGCCGACCTCGCGTTGCAGCGCGTATTTGTCACGGAACGACTGGCTGTCACGATAGGCCAGCACCGTGCGCCCGCGCAGCCGGCCGTCGAAAGCCAGCGGCCCACCAACATCGACATAGCTGTAATAGTTGTCATAGCTGCCACCGCTGACCCCGGCCAGTGCCTGCCACTGGGCAGTCGGGCGTTTGCGCACCATGTTGATGGTGGCGGAGGGATCACCGGCGCCGGTGGTAAGGCCGGTCGCGCCGCGGACCACTTCGATGCGGTCGTAGATGATGGTGTCCGAATCCGACTTCATGCGCCCGAAGGTGTTGAGCATGCCGTCGATCTGGAAATTGTTGATCGGGTAACCCCGCGCCGAATAGCTGACTCGGTCCGAGTCGTTGTGTTGCACGACGATGCCGGTGGTCTGGCGCATGGCTTCGGACAAGGTACCGAGCTTGAAATCATCCATCTGCTGGCGCGTGACCACGGACACCGATTGCGGGGTTTCCTTGATCGACAGGTTCAGCCGCGTCGCGGTGCTCATCGCGCCAGTGGTGTAGGAATCAGTGTTTTCAGTGTTAACGCCGAGGCCTTCGGCGCTGACGCTGGTGGCGTCCAGTTCCAGCGCCTGGGCGGCGGATTGTGGCGCTGTTTCAGGGTCGGTTTCAGCCAGCAGATCGGGACTCAACGCCATGCTGAACAAGCCGACAGTCAGGGTCATGGAACGGGTAATGGGCGCGAACATCGCAGCAGACTCCTTGTCTTCGAGGGAAAAAATCCGTTGGTTCAAAGACGAGGTGCAGCCCGACGATTTAGTATCAAACAAGAAATATTATTATTTGGAGATATTTCCCGACTTCGCCGAGACGGGCGAAAAGCTGCTCACGGCGCTTGCCCAATGGACGGCGGCGGGTATGCTGTTGGCCTGCCGAGGAGATAGCAATGGCCTACGATTTTGACCTTTATGTGATTGGTGCCGGTTCCGGCGGTGTACGTGCAGCGCGCTTCGCGGCCGGTTTCGGCGCGAAAGTGGCGGTGGCCGAGAGTCGTTATCTGGGCGGTACCTGCGTCAACGTCGGCTGCGTGCCGAAGAAACTGCTGGTGTACGGCGCGCATTTCGCCGAAGACTTCGAACAGTCGTCCGGTTTCGGCTGGAGTCTGGGTGAAGCCAATTTCGACTGGGCGACCCTGATCGCCAACAAAGACCGCGAGATCAATCGCCTCAACGGCATTTATCGCAACTTGCTGGTCAACAGCGGCGTGACCCTGCACGAAGCCCACGCGAAAATCGTCGGTCCGCATGAGGTCGAGGTCAACGGTGAGCGCTTTACCGCGAAGAACATCCTGATCGCTACGGGTGGCTGGCCGCAGATTCCGGAGATTCCGGGGCACGAACACGCGATCAGCTCCAATCAGGCGTTCTTCCTCAAAGAGCTGCCGAAGCGGGTACTGGTGGTCGGTGGTGGTTACATCGCGGTCGAGTTTGCCGGGATTTTCCATGGCCTGGGCGCCAACACCACGCTGCTGTATCGCGGTGATCTGTTCCTGCGTGGTTTCGATGGCTCGGTGCGCAAGCATTTGCAGGAGGAGCTGACCAAGCGCGGTATGGATCTGCAATTCAACGCCGACATCGCGCGTATCGACAAACAGCCTGACGGTAGCCTCAAGGCGACCCTCAAGGATGGCCGCGTACTGGAAGCCGACTGCGTGTTCTACGCCACGGGCCGCCGTCCGATGCTGGACAACCTGGGCCTGGAAAACACTGATGTGCAGCTCACCGACAAGGGCTTTATCAAGGTCGACGAGCAGTATCAGACCAGTGAGCCATCGATTCTGGCGTTGGGTGATGTCATCGGTCGCGTGCAGTTGACGCCTGTGGCACTGGCCGAAGGCATGGCGGTGGCGCGGCGCTTGTTCAAGCCGGAGCAATACCGCCCGGTGGATTACAAGATGATCCCGACGGCGGTGTTCAGTCTGCCGAACATCGGCACTGTCGGCCTGACCGAAGAGGAAGCGCGGGAAGCGGGCCACGAAGTGGTGATTTTCGAGAGCCGCTTCCGTCCGATGAAGCTGACGCTGACCGAATGTCAGGAGAAAACCCTGATGAAACTGGTGGTCGACGGCAAGACCGACAAAGTGCTCGGCTGCCACATGGTCGGCCCGGATGCGGGTGAAATCGTGCAAGGTCTGGCGATTGCTCTGAAGGCTGGCGCGACCAAGCGTGACTTCGACGACACAATCGGGGTGCACCCGACGGCCGCCGAAGAGTTCGTCACTATGCGTACGCCGGTCGGCGCTTAAGCGTCTTTCGCCTTGGCTGTGTCTGGCGCTGCCGCAACGGTAGCCGCCAGACGCAAGCTGTCTTCCAGACTCGCTTGAGTCTTGGTCAATTCCTTCTTCAGTGACTGATTGAGCTGCCGCTGTTCGTCGGCATCCTGTTTCAGCGTCTGACTCTCCAGCAGGGCCACGCGCAAGCGTTCCTGGAGGAGGGTGCGTTCGTTGTCGACGCGAGTGGCTTGCTCCAGCAACTGATCCTGACGCTGGTTGCTGTGCTTGAGCTGATCCTGCATCAGGCTCAGTTCGCGCTGGGTACCACGGTTTTCCGTGAGCAGACGTTCGTTGTCGCGGTGTAGCTGGGTGATCTCGTCCTGACGCACCAGCGCACTTTGTTGCGCCTGACGTAGCTCCATCTGCAATTGCTGAAGCTGGCCTTCGTGACGTGCCTGTTCCTGCTCGCGCTGTTCTTTTGTGGCATTGCGATAATGTTCGAGAGCATCGCGGGCGTGCAGATGTTTTTCTTCCAGCGAGCGGATCTGCTCGTCCTTGTCCTGCAGGCGCAATTCGAAGTCGGCCAGTGCCTGATTGAGTCCGGCGTTGCGGGTTTGCTCGGTCTGCAGCATCGAGCGGGTTTCTTTTAGCGCTTCGGATTCCTTGGCCAGCGCCGCGCCTTGAATGTCGTGCTGTTGTTCCAGTTGCTCAAGTGCCTGGCGCACCTGCTTGAGTTCCGCTTCCAGGGTTTCGCGCTGCTCTTCGAACTGCTCGCGCGCTAGTTCGATCGGCTCTTGCGCCTGTTCTTTCAGGCGCTGGGCGAGACGCGATACCAGTGCGGTCAGTTCGTCATTGATCGGTTCCGCGGACGCTTCGACCGGTTGGCTGCCGTCATCCAGCTCTTTCAGATAGCGATGGATCGTGGTTTTCGAACCGGTGTTGCCCAGTTCGATGCGTACTGCATCGATGCTGGGGTGTTCGCCTCGGGCCAGAATCGCTGTGCGCGCGATCTGAACCACTGCTTTATTTACGCCGCCACGGGCCATGTCAACTCCTACCGTTTCGTACTGTGGTACATGCCACCAAAGTACGCAGTGTACCACGCTGGAAATAAAGTTAAATGTTTGATTAATAACAGACGGGATATACTGGTATTACCCAATGTCAGGTGATTAAATTGCTTTTTTGCGCCCTGAATCAGTACGCCAGCGAGAACACTGTCCATGAGCGAGATTGATCGCTATCTGCAAGCCGCCACCCGTGACAACACCCGCCGCAGCTATCGTTCGGCGATTGAACACTTTGAAGTGAAGTGGGGCGGGTTCCTGCCGGCGACGGCCGATAGCGTTGCGCGGTATCTGGTCGAGCATGCCGGCGTGCTGTCGATCAATACGCTGAAGCTGCGTTTGTCAGCGCTGGCGCAGTGGCACAACAGTCAGGGTTTTGCCGACCCAACCAAGGCGCCAGTGGTGCGCAAGGTCTTCAAAGGCATTCGCGCACTGCATCCGGCGCAGGAAAAACAGGCCGAGCCGCTGCAGCTGCACGATCTGCAGCAAGTGGTCGACTGGCTTGAACAGGAAGTCCGCAGTGCGCGGCAGCAGCAAGATCGCCCGCAGTTGCTCAAGGCCTGTCGCGACCGGGCGCTGATCCTGCTGGGTTTCTGGCGCGGCTTTCGCAGCGATGAGCTGTGCCGTTTGCAGATTGAGCATGTGCAGGCGCACGCCGGTAGCGGCATCACCTTGTATCTGCCACGCAGCAAGGGCGACCGCGAGAACCTCGGGCAGACGTATCAGGCGCCGGCGTTGCTCAAGCTGTGTCCGGTGCAGGCTTATATCGACTGGATCACCGAGGCGGCGCTGGTGCGCGGTCCGGTGTTTCGCGGCATCGACCGCTGGGGACATCTGAGCGAGGAGGGCTTGCACGCCAACAGTGTCATTCCATTACTGCGTCAGGCGCTGGAGCGCGCCGGCATCCCGTCCGAGCGCTACACCAGCCATTCCCTGCGTCGCGGCTTTGCCACCTGGGCGCATCAAAGTGGCTGGGATTTGAAATCCTTGATGAGCTATGTCGGCTGGAAGGATATGAAGTCAGCTATGCGCTATGTTGAAGCGAGTCCCTTTCACGGGATGGCTCGGATTACGGACAAGCCGGCTTCGTCGTAGATATGGTTTTCTTCTATTAATACAGTCAGCTAATAGCGAAAACAAATCAGCAGCATCAGGTTTGCCAATGAGCCATCCGTCGAGTGAGTGGGTAGGATTCACCCATCGAATTCACAACCCTGACGGAGAGTCATCAATGCCTATCATCAACAGCCAAGTAAAACCGTTCAAAGCTACCGCATTCAAAAACGGCGACTTCGTACAAGTCTCGGACGCTGACCTGAAAGGCAAATGGTCCGTAGTGTTCTTCTACCCAGCCGACTTCACCTTCGTGTGCCCAACCGAGCTGGAAGACCTGGCCGACAACTACGCTGCGTTCCAGAAACTGGGCGTGGAAATCTACAGCGTTTCGACCGACACCCACTTTGCCCACGCTGCTTGGCACAACACTTCGCCAGCCATCGGCAAAATCGAATACACCATGATCGGCGACCCGACCCACGTCATCTCCCGCAACTTCGACGTGCTGATCGAAGAAGCTGGTCTGGCTGACCGTGGCACCTTCGTGATCAACCCTGAAGGCCAGATCAAAATCGTTGAGCTGAACGATGGCGGCGTTGGCCGTGACGCTTCCGAGCTGCTGCGCAAGATCAAGGCTGCTCAGTACGTTGCTGCTCACCCAGGCGAAGTTTGCCCGGCCAAGTGGAAAGAAGGCGAGGCCACTCTGGCTCCGTCCCTGGATCTGGTCGGCAAGATCTGAGTCTGTGAGACACGCAACACAGGGCGGGACTCCGCACCTACTTCAGTAAGCTGCACCGCCCATTGAAAAAGCCCGGGCGAGATTCGCTCGGGCTTTTTTTCGCCTTGAATAAAGACACAGGAGATCGCCCGTATGTTGGACGCCAATCTTAAAGCCCAGTTGAAATCGTACCTGGAACGGGTCACCCAGCCGATCGAGATCGTTGCTTCCCTCGACGACGGTGCGAAATCCCGGGAAATGCTTGACCTGCTCAAAGACGTTGCCAGTCTTTCGAGCCAAATTACTCTGATCGACAGCGGCACCGATGCCCGCAAGCCGTCGTTCTCGATCAACCGCCCAGGTGCCGACATCAGCCTGCGTTTCGCCGGCATCCCGATGGGCCATGAATTCACGTCGCTGGTGCTGGCCCTGTTGCAGGTCGGTGGCCACCCATCGAAAGCCAGTGCTGAAGTGATCGAACAGATCCGCTCGCTCAAGGGTGAGTTCAGTTTCGAAACCTACTTCTCGCTGTCGTGCCAGAACTGCCCGGACGTGGTCCAGGCGCTGAACCTGATGGCCGTGCTGAATCCGAACATCCGTCACGTCGCCATCGACGGCGCGTTGTTCCAGGACGAAGTCAACGATCGCAAGATCATGGCCGTGCCAAGCATTTACCTCAACGGTGAAAACTTCGGTCAGGGCCGCATGGGCCTGGAAGAAATCCTCGCCAAACTCGATAGCGGCGCCATCGAGCGTCAGGCCGAGAAAATCAGCGCCAAACAAGCCTTTGATGTCCTCGTAGTTGGCGGTGGCCCAGCCGGTGCTTCGGCTGCTATCTATGCCGCCCGTAAAGGCATCCGCACTGGTGTGGCGGCCGAGCGCTTCGGCGGTCAGGTGCTGGACACCATGGCCATCGAGAACTTCATTTCCGTGCAGGAAACCGAAGGCCCGAAACTGGCGACGGCGCTGGAAGAACACGTCAAGCAGTACGACGTCGATATCATGAACCTGCAGCGCGCCGACAAGCTGATTCCCGGCAAGAACGGCGAGTTGCACGAAGTCCATTTCGCCAGCGGTGCGACCCTGAAAGCCAAGAGTGTGATCCTGGCGACCGGCGCACGCTGGCGTGAAATGAACGTGCCGGGTGAGCAGGAATACCGCAACAAGGGCGTGGCGTACTGCCCGCACTGCGACGGTCCGCTGTTCAAAGGCAAGCGTGTGGCGGTGATCGGCGGCGGTAACTCCGGCGTCGAAGCGGCCATCGACCTGGCCGGTATCGTTTCCCACGTGACGCTACTGGAGTTCGACGTGCAACTGCGTGCCGACGCGGTGCTGCAACGCAAACTGCACAGCCTGCCAAATGTCACCGTGATCACCAGTGCGCAAACCACTGAAGTCACCGGCAATGGCGAGAAGGTCAACGGCCTGCGTTACAAGGATCGCAAGACTGACGAACTGCGCAACGTCGAGCTGGAAGGGATCTTCGTACAGATCGGTCTGCTGCCGAATACTGACTGGCTCAAAGGCATCATCGAGCTGTCACCACGTGGCGAGATCATCGTCGACAACCGCGGCGAGACGTCGATCCCGGGGATCTTCGCGGCGGGTGACGTGACCACCGTGCCGTACAAGCAGATCGTGATTGCAGTGGGCGAGGGCGCCAAGGCTTCCCTCAGCGCCTTCGATCACTTGATCCGCACTTCTGCGCCGGCGTAAGCATCAGTCGCTGAAACGCAAAAACCCATGAGCGATCATGGGTTTTTTTATGGGTGAAGCAAAAGATCGCAGGCTGCGGTAGCTCCTACAGAGGATGTGTAGGAGCTGGCGAGGCCTGCGATCTTTTTACAGCGGCGCAGGCTGAATGATTTCAACCCAGTAGCCATCCGGGTCCTTGATGAACGCCAGGCTTTTCATGCGGCCATCGGTCAGGCGCTTCTGGAAGTCACAGCCCAGCTCTTCAAAGCGCGCGCAAGCCGCAACGATGTCCGGCACCGAAATGCAAATGTGACCGAAACCGCGCGGGTCGGTGTTGCCATTGTGATAAGCGAAGTCGGCGTCGTTTTCGGTGCCGTGGTTGTGAGTCAGTTCGAGGATGCCGGGAATCGACTTCATCCACTCGGTGCGGGCCGCGGCGTCGGCCGGGATCTGCGCCTTGTCGACGAGGGCGAGGAAGTACAGGCTGAATTCGGCCTCCGGGAAGTCACGCTTTTCAACCAGCGAGAAGCCCAGTACGCGGGTGTAGAAGTCCAGGGACTTGGTGATGTCCTTCACACGCAGCATGGTGTGGTTGAAGACGAAGTTGCGGGTTGCGCTGTCTGGCGTGGCAGTGACGCCGGGGAAAGTGTTCAGTTCGTGCAGGCTCATAGGCCCTCCGTAACAATGGGGCGAGTGAATGGGCGCAATGATACGCATGCGGGGCGGCATCGCCAAACCGAATGCGCGGCTTGCTCTGGGGGCGACCGGGCCTCAGACTTTGCTGCTCAATCTGCGAGTGCCTCTGGTAATGATCCGACCGTTCAACGTGCTATTCGTTTGCCTTTTCTCGTCGCTGCTGGCCGCTCCGGCATGGGCCGATCAGCCGAGTATCACCTGGCCTGCGGGGTGGGAAATCCAGACATTGCCCGACACACCGCCGCAGGTGTCGCGCCAGCGTGCGGTGAAAAACGACGCCGATGGCAATCAGGTCATGGTGATGGAGTTGACCATGACTCAGGTTGAAGCTGGTCATCAGGTCAATGTGCCGGGCGTGCTGCTGGAGATGCGCAAGTCGATTCAGAAAGACTTTTTCCAGGGTGGTTATCAGAGTGTGTGCAATAAGGTGCACCCGGCGAAACTCGGCGCTCTGGACGCACTGGAAACCACCTGTACGATCACTGAAAATGGCCGACATGTGTTGTCGCAAACATTGGTTGCGGCGGTCGGGGCGGATAAGGCTTATGTACTTTCTTACGCGGGTCAGGCTGAGATTTATAAGGCCAGTGCTGACGAAATAGTCGCCGTGAGAAACAGCTTGAAACTTTAAGCCTCTGTATCACCTCGGCCAGGTTAGATACCTCGAAGGCATTAAGCACAAAGTTTAGCAGCGGTGACCGTCGCAACATCCCGGCATGAATTTTTAGCCTCACGTCTTGTGGGTGTTAAAGCGGATTGATAACTAGCGCGGGGGAAATCGTTGCTTTTGTTAGATATTGTCGAAAAAAAAGCCCTGCATACAGCAGGGCTTGTTTGTTGGCGCAAGATTAACCGCGCAACCAGGAATCAACGGTGGCTGCACCGTATTGTTCCTTCCAGGCTTTCAAGCCACGGTGGTTGCCGCCCTTGGTTTCGATCAGTTCACCGGTGTGCGGGTTCTGATACACCTTGACCACGCGAGCGCGGCGGGTTTTTGGTGCGGCGGACACTTGCAAGCCGGACTTGGACGGGTTCGGATCGAGAATGGCGATGATGTCTTTCAGGCCTTTGCCGTAGGTTTTCATCAGCCCCTGGAGCTTTTCTTCGAATTCGATTTCTTTCTTGAGCCCGGCATCGTTCTTCAGCGATTCCAGCTGCTTGAGCTGTTCCTGAAGGGCCTTTTCAGCTGCACGAAATTCAGCGAGTCTGGACAATATCTTTACTCCAATAGTGTGTTTGGCTGATACCAACCGCAAACAAAGCTATAAGCCAAGAGCCTTGAAGCGACTCGGTGATAATGGCTCACCTGTCAATCTTGCACAGGCTGAAAAAATTGTAGTAGTTAATGCGCCAAGAGTAAATCCTGATCTTGTCGTCATGTAACAACAGTGGTGTTTTGTATCAATTTGGTGCGTCGGGTCGAAGCGTCGGGCTTAATTTATTTTAGTTAACGATCACTTAATGCAGCGATGAAGTCGGCGCCGGGCATGGGTTTTCCGAACAGATAGCCTTGCAGGAAGTTGACGTGGTGTGCGGTCAGGTAGTCAGCCTGTGCCGGAGTTTCTACACCTTCGGCAACAATACCCAGATCAAGCTTGGCCGAGAGTTCGATAATCGTGTCCAGAATATGCCGCGACAGCGCATCAATGCCGATCATCGCGACAAAACTCTGGTCGATCTTGAGAAAGTCGACATTGAATTTTCGCAGGTAGCCCAGGCTTGAATGCCCGGTGCCGAAGTCGTCGATGGCGATCATCACGCCGAGCGTGTGCAACTGCTCGAACAACTGGTGCGTGACGTCGGTCGGCTCGATCAGTTGGCGCTCGGTCAGCTCCAGCACCAGGTTGATACTGCCGGGGGCAAACCCGGCGAGAAATTCGCGACAGTCCTCCACTAGCTCCAGGTCCTGGCAGTGACTGGCGGTGATGTTGATGCCGATATGGAACGGTTGGTCGAAGTCCACAGAAAGCGGGCCAAGCAGGGCGGCAGTCTGTTGCATCAGCGAACGGGTCATGGGCACGATCAGCCCCGAATGTTCAGCGAACGGGATGAACAGGTCCGGGCGCACCAGACCTTCCTTGGGGTGTTTCCAGCGCATCAGCACTTCAGTGCCGGACCATTGCCTGCTGTCACCATGCACCACTGGCTGAAAGTAAGGGATGAACTCGCCGGCCTCCAGAGCGCGGAGCATTTCATGGCTGGGCGAGGTGGCGCGTCGTTGCAGGACGTGAGCGATCGCGCCCGAGATCACCCCGAAAAAGATCAGCAGGCTGAACAGCGGTGGGTATTCGGCGGCCATGTAGCGCCACGTTTGCCCTTGCGCGAACCCTGCGCTGACACTGAAGGCATAACGTGAAGACACCAATGTACTTTGCGCTATCGGCAGCGGCGGGAGGGCGCCCTGATGCACTTTGCCATCAGCCGACAGCCAGTTGTCGCCGACCTGCAGCACCAACTGCGTCTGCCGACCGATCAAGCGCAGTATGTTGCTCAAGTGATAGCCATCGAGCGTAGTCAGCGCGCCACCACGACCTTCGCTGAGCCGATACACCAGCAGCGCGGTGTCGGGCGTGACGGGGTTGCCATTCATCAACCACAGTTTGCCTTGCGCATAGTCGCCCGGATTCACGGCTTCCTTGAAATCACCGAACAGCGAGCTGCAATAGAGGTTGTTGTCCCACACCAGGTTGGTCGAGCGCACGAAAGGCCGGCGGGTCACCTGTTCGCGCAAAGCCAGTTTTACGCTTTCGCAGGGCTGGCCAGCCAGGGGCAATAACTCGCTGGCAGCCTGGGCGGTGTTGTCGAGCATCAGCTCGAATTGGCGCAACGCCTCATCGGCGGTGTTTTGCGTGCTCTGCTGCAAGGCCCGTTCGGCTTGCATATACAGAATCCCGCCGCCCAGCAGGACGGGCAATACTCCGCAAAGCAGGGTCACCAAAATGCGTATGCTACGTTTGCGGCGGGGTCTGACGGTCAAGGGCATAGGCGCATCCTGTTGCGATGAGGTGGAACGCTCGAATGCAGGCCTGGCAACGGCGCACCGGTGAGGAACAGCGGAGTCAGAAGGGATGATAGATGGCCGCTGGCGCTTGTGCCGCTCACGGCTGATTGATCTGCTTGGCGAGTTCGATAAATGCCCGCGTGGCGGGCGAAGCCTGACGCTGATCGAGAACAGCGAGGCCGATCAGACGTTGCACCGCCGGCGACAGCGGCTTCTTCACGTAGCGCGGCGCTGGATCGTCTGGCAATGAGCCTTCGGCGACGACCGTGACTGCATCGCCCCGGCTGACGACGTCAAGGGTGCTGAGCAATTGCGAGCAGCGGTAGCGAATGTTCGGTTGCAGGCGCGCGGCTGTGAACAGGCGTGAAACCAGTTCCGCTGAACCGGCCTCGGTCAGCACAAAGGGGTCGGCACATAAATCCTGAAGGCTCAGCGCCGCGCTTGCGGCCAGTGGATGACCGAGCGGGAGCAGGGCAACCATCTGGTCTTCGACCAGCGCAAAAGTGTCGAAGCGCTCCTCGGGCAACACCACGAAACCGACGTCGATTCGCCGCTCTTCCAGCCACTGCAGTACCTGCCGGTCCGGCCCCTCATCGATGTGCACTTCTATGCCGGGATGGACTTGGCGATAGCGCTGCAGAATTCTCGGCAGCAACTTGATCGACGCCGTCGGGCCGAACGAGCCAATGCGCAGCGTACCGCTTTTCATACCCCGCGCATCGGCCGCCTCCTGGCGCAGAGTGTTGGCCAGGCCGAGCATGGCGCGTGCGCGCTGGAGCAACTGCTCGCCGATATCGGTGAGCTCCACCTGCGACGGGTGTCGGCGCAACAACTCGACGCCCAACTCCTGCTCCAGGGATTTCATGGCGTGGGATACCGCTGACTGCGAAATCTCCAGACGATGGGCGGCGAGGGTGAAGCCGCGCAGTTCGGCGACCAGTGAGAAGATCTCCAGTTGCGTGAGGGTCATGAGTGTTTGCTCATTTTACGATGAGAGGGAATGAAGTAAATGATACGCCATCCTTTGGCTTCTCTGGTTTGGAGCGTCATGCGCAACGTGGAGCAAACTCGCAATAACGTTTCTGATCGGTCGGTTTATCTGACGCTGGCAGCCGTGACCATGATTTGGGGCGGGACCTTTGTCGCCGGGCGTTTTCTGGCGGGCAGCCTCAGCCCGCTGTTCGCCGCCAGCCTGCGCTTCCTGCTCGCCAGCGTGGCGTTGCTTGGGTTTGTATGGGTTGCGCGCATCCCGCTGGCACGACCGACGCCTCGGCAATGGTTGCAATTGACGCTGCTGGGGTTCTTCGGGATCTTTTTCTACAACCTCTGTTTCTTTTATGGCCTGCAGTACATCAATGCCTCGCGCGCTTCGTTGATCGTCGCGTTGAATCCGGCCGTGATCGGCCTGGCTTCCTGGCTGTTGTTCAAGGAGCGCCTGGGCCGGGTGAAAGTCGCCGGCATCGCCCTGTGCATTGGCGGCGCGAGTCTGGTGATCGTCAGCCGCAACCCGCAATTGCTCGCCGTGACACCGAATGCCTGGATCGGCGATTTGTTGATTCTCGGTTGCGTAGCGGGCTGGGGTATTTACTCGCTGTTTTCCCGCGAGTTGAATCAGGCACTCGGCCCGCTGCAGACGGTGACGTTTTCGGTATTGATCGGCTGCGTGATGCTGTGGGCACTGGCAATGCTGCGTGGCGAGGTCAGCGCGGCAGCCTTGCTCAACCTCGACACGCCGCAATGGCTGAGCCTGATCTACCTCGGTGTGTTCGGCTCGGCATTGGCTTACATCGGCTACTACGACGGCATCCGCAAAATCGGTGCGACCCGTTCCGGCGTGTTCATTGCCCTCAATCCACTGACCGCAGTGCTGCTCGGCGCGCTGTTGCTTGGCGAGCAACTGACCTTGACTCTGTGCTTTGGCGGCGCGCTGGTGCTGGCGGGAATTTACCTGTGCAACAAACCCCTTGCACTGATGCGAAAAAGGCGGATTTTATAGAGAGGGCAGACAACCCTATTTACGCTGTGTAGAATCCGGTTACGCATACAATAATAAACGTCTTCTGGCAGCAGAAGCCTCGCCCGCAAGAGCCTTGGGTCGACAATGAAGATATTCGGGTTTCAACTGATCTACGGTGACTTCCTCGCCCGCAGTGTGCGAGGCATCTCCTGCGCACCACCCGCCGGTCTCAGCATTACTGACAACTAACTCTGGTTAATTGATAAGAATGATGAGGCGTCACCATGGCAGATTTATACGAAAACCCAATGGGCCTGATGGGCTTTGAGTTCATCGAGTTCGCATCGCCGACTCCTGGCACCCTGGAGCCGATCTTCGAGATCATGGGCTTCACCAAAGTCGCGACCCACCGTTCCAAGAATGTGCACCTGTATCGCCAGGGCGCGATCAACCTGATCCTCAACAATGAACCACACAGCGTAGCGTCGTACTTCGCTGCCGAGCATGGTCCGTCGGTGTGCGGCATGGCGTTCCGGGTCAAGGATTCGCAGAAAGCCTACAACCGCGCCCTGGAATTGGGTGCTCAGCCGATTCATATCGAAACCGGGCCGATGGAGCTGAACCTGCCGGCGATCAAAGGCATTGGCGGCGCGCCGCTGTACCTGATCGACCGTTTCGGCGAAGGCAGCTCGATCTATGACATCGATTTCGTGTTCATCGAAGGCGTTGACCGCAACCCGGTCGGTGCCGGCCTGAAGATCATCGATCACCTGACCCACAACGTGTACCGCGGCCGCATGGCCTACTGGGCCAACTTCTACGAGAAGCTGTTCAACTTCCGTGAGATCCGCTACTTCGACATCAAAGGCGAATACACCGGCCTGACTTCGAAAGCGATGACCGCACCGGACGGCATGATCCGCATCCCGCTGAACGAAGAGTCGTCCAAGGGCGCCGGGCAGATCGAAGAGTTCCTGATGCAGTTCAACGGCGAGGGCATCCAGCACGTGGCGTTCCTCACCGACGATCTGGTCAAGACCTGGGATCAGTTGAAGAAGATCGGCATGCGCTTCATGACCGCGCCGCCGGACACCTATTACGAAATGCTCGAAGGCCGTCTGCCGAACCACGGCGAGCCGGTGGATCAACTGCAATCGCGTGGCATCCTGCTCGACGGCTCGTCGAACCCGGACGACAAGCGTCTGCTGCTGCAGATCTTCTCGGAAACCCTGATGGGGCCGGTGTTCTTCGAATTCATCCAGCGCAAGGGCGACGATGGTTTCGGCGAGGGCAACTTCAAGGCGCTGTTCGAATCGATCGAGCGTGACCAGGTGCGCCGTGGTGTACTCGCGACCGAGTAAGCCATAAAAAAGCCTGGCTTATGCCAGGTTTTTTCAAGATCAAAAGATCGCAGCCTCCGGCAGCTCCTGCATTGGAATACATTCTCTGTAGGAGCTGCCGAAGGCTGCGATCTTTTGCTTTTAAGAGCGGCGTTGCCGCATCAAGTGCTTGAAGCCTTCAAACACCAGCACCACCACCGCCAGCCAGATCGGGATGTAAGTCAGCCATTCACCGGCCTTGATACTTTCACCGAGCAACAGCGCGACACCGAGCAGCAATACCGGCTCGACGTAACTGAGCAGACCAAACAGGCTGAATGGCAACAAGCGGCTGGCAATGATGTACACCACCAGCGCCGAGGCACTGATCAAACCGAGCAGCGGGATCAGCCAGAGCAAGCCCGGATACTGATCGAACACGGCAAAGCCTTGCTCGCCACCGCGTACAAACCAGTATGCCACTGGCAGCATCAGCGTCATGTCGACCCACAGACCGCCGAGGTTGTCGGTCTTCAGGCGTTTGCGCAGCACGAAGTACAGCGGGTAACCGACCACGACCACCAGGGTCGCCCAGGAAAACCCGCCGACCCGATACAGCTCGTTCGCCACACCCAGCGTGGCAAAGAACACCGCGATTTTCTGCAGGTACGACAGACTGTCGCCGTAGACGATGCGCCCGGTCAGCACCATCGCCAGCGGCAGCAGGAAATAGCCCAGCGACACGTCGAGGCTATAACCGTTGAGCGGCGCCCACATGAACAGCCACAACTGCACGCCGAGCAACGCTGCCGAAACGATCAGGCCACCTGTCAGCTTCGGAGAACCGGCCACGCGACGCAGCAATTCCAGCACCCGCCGCCATTCACCGGAGACCAGCATGAACACGGTCATGCACGGCACAGTCAGCAGCATCCGCCAGCCGAAGATTTCCACGCCGCTCAACGGAGTGAGCAGCGAGGTGTAGTAATACATGACGGCAAACAGCACCGAAGCTGAAACCGATAGAGCGATACCTTTAGACAAACTGTCCTCGCGGATGGGTGATCAAACAGGGCGCGCAGGATACGTGGTTTTTGTTCTGAATATTGGCCGAGTGCTCAATATTTCCCACATTCTGAACCGGCAGCTCCTACAGGGCAGCGGTGTCAGATAGGGCGCGGTTTACGGCCGGACACAAAATGGCTCACATCATTGAACCCCGGTGTCGACGCGTGCCCCGGGGTCACCAGCGAGTCGATAAACGCTTCGTCCTCCGCCGTGATCTGCACCGCCTGCGCCTTCGTGTAAGCATCCCACTGCTGCTCGGTGCGCGGCCCGACGATCGTCGAAGTTACCGCACTGTTGTTCAGCACCCAGGCAATTGCGAATTCGACCATGCCCACGCCACGGCCTTGGGTGTATTGCTGGATCTGCTGAGCAATGCGCAGCGATTCAACCCGCCATTCGGTTTCCAGAATGCGTTTGTCCTGACGTCCGGCGCGGCTGTTGGCATCCGGAGTGACATCGGGTGCGTATTTGCCGCTGAGCACGCCACGGGCCAGCGGGCTGTAAGGCACCACGCCGAGGCCATAGGTCTGCGCGGCGGTGATCTGTTCGGTCTCGGCCTGGCGGTTGACGATGTTGTACAGCGGCTGGCTGATCACCGGGCGGTCGATACCGAGCTTGTCAGCGATACGAATCACCTCGGCAATGCGCCAGCCGCGATAGTTCGACAGGCCCCAATAGCGAATTTTACCCTGACGAATCAGATCGCCAATCGCCGAGACTGTTACTTCCAGAGGGGTGTTGTGGTCCTCGCGGTGCAGGTAATAGATGTCGAGATAGTCGGTACCGAGGCGCGTGAGGCTGGCTTCCAGACCGTTGAAGATGTGCTTGCGGCTCAAACCGCTGCGGTTTGGCACGCCGTCCGCCGGGCCGAAACCGACCTTGGTTGCCAACACCCAGTCGTGCCGATGGCGGGCGATCGCCTCGCCGACAATTTCTTCCGAGCGGCCGTTGGTGTAGACGTCCGCGGTGTCGATGAAATTGATGCCCTGATCCCAGGCCTTGTCGATGATGCGCAGCGAATCCTCGGCGCTGGTCTGTTCGCCAAACATCATCGTGCCGAGGGTGAGGGTGGACACCTGCAACCCCGAGTGCCCCAGTGTGCGATAGCTCATGCCGAAATCCTTTTATCGGTGGGAAAGCTTCCATCAAATACCAGAAGCATCCGACGGGGCAAAGTGAATTATCGGCTCAGTGCTGCGCAACGCGTCTGTAAAAACGCCTGCAACACCCGAACGCGTTCGGACACTTGGACCCGATGCGGGCAGAGCAGATTGAACGGCACGCTCTCGCCATGCCAGTCATCGAACAGCGTCAGCAGGCGTCCGCCGCGCACATCCTCGGCGACGTCCAGCCAGGCCTTGTAGGCAATGCCATGCCCGGCCAGCGCCCAGCGCCGCGCGACTTCGCCGTCATCGCTGAGATAGTCACCGTGGACTTCAACTTCCAGCGTTTCGTCCTCGCGACTGAAGCGCCAGGTGTTGTAAGGCCGGCCGTTGCGCAAATAGAGCAGGGCGCTGTGCTCGTTCAGTTCGCCGGGATGTTGCGGGGTACCATGGCGAGCCAGATAGTCCGGGCTGGCGCAGGCTACTCGTCGATGCGCCGGCAGAATCGGCAGCGCCACCAGCGTCGAGTCGCTGGGCACGCCGAAGCGCAGCGCGACATCCACGGTTTCGCGAAACAGATCGGCGTGCCGATCGTTTAGCAGCAGTTGCAATTGAATATTCGGGTGTTCGCGTTTGAATTCATCCAGCCATGCCAACAATACGTTGCGCCCGAAATCCGACGGCGCCGCCAGTTGCAGCACCCCACTGAGGCCTTCGTCGTGTTGCTTGAGCGCTTGTTCGCCTTCGGCCAAGGCGGACAAGGCGATGCGTACACTGTCGAGATAGCGCCGACCTTCTTCGGTCAGGCGCATGCTGCGGGTGGAGCGCGCGAGCAGGCGAATGCCGAGACGGGTTTCCAGGCGCTTCAACGCAATGCTGGCGGCGGCCGGCGTCAGTTCCAGGGCGCGGGCGGCGGCGGAGATGCTGCCGGAGTCGGCCACGCGGACGAAGATCTCCAGATCGAGAATCGAGCTCATTGGTAAAAATCCTTTAAAGATCTGTGCGTTTTTGCGGGATTTTTCCGTGATTGGCAAGCATCGGCGCAGCAATCAATGAGCAAAAAAAGATCGCAGCCTGCGGCAGCTCCTACATGGAAATNAAATACGCGTTTTCCTGTAGGAGCTGCCGCAGGCTGCGATCTTTTGATCTTAAAGCGTGATGATTAAGCCCGCAGAGTCCGCGTCATGCGCAACGCCAGCAAACTCCCGCCAACAATCACACCCGCCAACAGATACAACGCCGCATCGGTCGACCCGGTGCTGTCCTTGACCCAACCTACCAGGTACGGGCTGAGGAAGCCGGCCATCTGCCCCATCGAGTTGATCAACGCCAGTCCGCCGGCCGCTGCGCCTGCGCTCAACAGCGCAGTCGGCACTGGCCAGAACATCGGCAGACCGGTCAGCGCGCCCATGGTCGCAAGGGTCAGGCCGAGGATCGCGATGGCCGGGTTGGCGGCGAAGTTCACCGCGATCAGCAGGCCGAGGGCGCCCATCAGCATGGGCACCACCAAGTGCCAGCGACGTTCTTTGCGCAAGTCCGCCGAACGCCCGACCAGCAGCATGAACACCGCCGCCAGCAGATACGGAATCGCGCTCAACCAGCCGATCACCAGGTTGTCGCTGAAGCCGAGGTTCTTGATGATCGACGGCAGCCAGAAGTTGATCGCGTACACGCCGCTCTGGATGCAGAAGTAGATCAGGCCAAACGCCCAGATCGCCGGGTTCTTGAACACCGCGAGCAACGAGTCCGAGGTGGTTTTCGGTTTGTTCGCCAGGTCTTCGGCCTGATCGGCTTCAAGCACCGCACGCTCGTGCGGGCTCAGCCACTTGGCGTTGGCAAAGCTGTCGCTCAGCAGGAAATAGGCGAGGGCGCCGAGGATCACCGTCGGAATGCCTTGCAGCAGGAACATCCACTGCCAGCCCGCCAGGCCGCCCTGGCCGGCGGCGAAGTGGTTGAGGATCCAACCGGAAAACGGGCTGCCGAGTAGGCCCGAGACCGGAATTGCCGACATGAACAGCGCCATGATCCGCCCACGGCGGAACGTCGGAAACCACTGCGAGAGATACAGCACCACACCGGGGAAGAACCCCGCTTCGGCCGCACCGGTAAACAGGCGCAGGGTGTAGAACTGGGTCGGGGTGGTGACGAACAACAGGCAGGTCGATAGCGTGCCCCACGTGATCATCATCAGCGCGATCCAGCGCCGTGGACCGAACTTGGTCAGCGCGAGGTTGCTCGGTACGCCGCACAGCACGTAGCCGATGAAGAAGATCCCGGCGCCGAGGCCGTACACGGTTTCACTGAATTTCAACGCGTCGAGCATCTGCAGCTTGGCAAAGCCGACGTTGACCCGGTCGAGGTAGTTGAACAGGTAGCAGATGAAAATGAAGGGAATCAAACGCAGGGTGATGCGTTTGTAGACGGCGTTTTTACCGTCGTCGATGGTCTGGGTAGCTGCGGCGCTCTGCGACATAGCGGCTCTCTCTTTATTATGATTTTTTGCGATGCACAGGTTAACGTTGATCGCCCTGAGAGTCTCGGCCACCTGTGGCCGGATTGTCTTTGTGCCTGAGCACAGGGTTTGCCGCCAGACCCTGTGCGGGTGAACAACCGTCCGCCGCCGTTGCTTAAGGATTTTGCCGATCATGTTCGAACTCGATCACGACCTCGCTCAGGATATCGTCGACCGGGCCATGGCCATTTTGCCCTATAACGTCAATGTCATGGACAGCCAGGGCCTGATCCTCGGCAGTGGCGAACCGGAGCGCATCAACACCCGTCACGAAGGCGCGCAACTGGTGCTGGCCAACGGCCGCGTGGTGGAAATCGATGCGCAAACGGCGATGCATCTCAAAGGTGTGCAGCCGGGGATCAACCTGCCGCTGTTACTCGATCAGCGCCTGATTGGCGTGCTCGGCATTACCGGCGAGCCGGAGCAACTGCGCACCTACGCCGAACTGGTGCGCATGACTGCCGAAATGCTCGTTGGTCAGCGCAATCAGCAGGCCGAGCAGCAATGGCGGCGCCAGCGTTGCGATGACCTGCTGGCGTTGCTGTTGAGCGATGCCGGCGACTCGCCGCGGCTGGTCGATGAGGCGCAGCAACTGGGGCTCAAGCCGCAGTTGACCCGGGTGCCGTACCTGTTCGAGCTGGGCCTGGAACAAGGGCCGGGACAAACCGTCGAGGCGCTGAGTGCGTGGTTGACCTCGCGCTACCCGGACAGTTGGTGCGTCAGTTCGGCCAAGTCATCGCTGCTGTGGTGCCGACCGGCAAGTCAAACGGTTGAGCATGATCGTTTACTGGAAAAACTCGATGGCCTGGGCTGGAACATTCTGCGCATCGCCGTGGGCGGGCAGGCGGATGGGCTGGCCGGTTTGCGTCGCTGTTATCGTCGGGTCGGCGATCTGCTGGCGTATGGGCGGGAGGTGCTGCCGCAGTCGCGACTGCTGACGCTCAATCGCTATCGTTTGCCGGTGATGCTCTGGCGCCATCGCAATGACGACGCGCTGGATGAACTGCTCAAACCGTTGCGCAAAGTGATTGCCAAGGACGGTAACGGCCAGTTGCTCGCGACCCTGCGCAGTTGGTGCGAACACGACGGCCAGAGCCAGGCCTGTGCCGATGCGCTGGGCATTCATCGCAACAGCTTGCGTTACCGAATGGAGCGGATTGCCGAGATCAGCGGAGTTGATCCGTTGCGGCTGGACGGGATGTTGGCGTTGTACCTTGGGGTGCAATTACTGCCGCAGACTGATCCGGCGGTATGAGTTGTTCTTAAGGCCGCCATCGCTGGCAAGCCAGCTCCCACAGGTTTACAAGGTGATTACAAGTTATGTAGCCACTGAAGATCCCTGTGGGAGCTGGCTTGCCAGCGATGAGGCCAGAGCATTCGGCATCAAGTCCAAGGCTTTTGTAGAAATGAACAATAAACGCCAACCGCCCTTGTGCAGCGGACAGGCGTCAATGCGCGTGCCGACTGGCAGCATGAAGCGCATTGGAACTGGAGAATTCGCATGAAGATCGTCATTGCCCCCGATTCGTTCAAGGACAGCCTGAGTGCCCAAGGCGTTGCCGAGGCCATTGAGCTGGGCCTGGCGCAAGTCTGGCCGCACGCCACGCTGGTCAAATGTCCGATGGCCGACGGCGGCGAGGGCACGGTGGAGTCGATTCTTGCTGCCTGCGAAGGCGAACTGCGCCGGACTCGGGTACGCGGGCCGCTGGGCACTCCGGTCGATGCGGCGTGGGGCTGGCTGCCGCACAACCACACCGCGATCATTGAAATGGCCGAGGCCAGTGGTTTGCAGTTGGTGCCTACGGGGCAGCGCGATGCCTGCATCACCAGCACCTTCGGCACCGGTGAACTGATTCGCGCCGCACTGGATGCCGGCGCGCAACGGGTGATTCTGGCCATTGGCGGCAGCGCCACCAACGATGGCGGCGCCGGCGCGATGCAGGCGCTGGGGGTGAAATTGCTCGATGCACAAGGTCAGGTGCTGGTACCGGGCGGCCTGGCCTTGGCGCAACTGGCGCGGCTGGACTTGAGCGAGCTTGATCCGCGTCTGGCCCAAGTGCGCTTCGACATCGCCGCCGACGTCAACAATCCACTGTGCGGGCCGCACGGTGCCTCGGCGATTTTCGGCCCGCAAAAGGGCGCGTCACCGGTACAGGTGCAACAACTGGATCAGGCCCTCGGTCACTTCGCCGACTTCTGCGCGCAAGCGTTGGGCAAAGATGTTCGCGATGAGCCGGGCAGCGGTGCGGCGGGGGGATTGGGCTTTGCGGCCAAGGCGTTTCTCGGTGCGCAATTTCAGGCTGGCGTTGAAGTGGTGGCCGAGTTGGTGGGGCTGGCCGAAGCGGTCAACGGCGCCGATCTGGTGATCACCGGAGAAGGGCGGTTCGACGCGCAAACCCTGCGCGGCAAAACGCCGTTTGGTGTGGCGCGGATCGCCAAAAAACACGATGTCCCGGTAATTGTCATCGCCGGCACGCTCGGCGAGGGTTATCAGGAGCTCTACGAGCACGGCATCGACGCCGCATTCGCAGTCACCAGCGGCCCGATGACCCTGGAGCAGGCCTGCGCCGAAGCCCCACGCTTGTTGCGAGAACGGGCGACGGACATTGCCCGCGTCTGGCGGATGGCAGCGAAATCCTGAGCAAACCCTGTAAGAGCTGCCGAAGCCTGCGATCTTTTGATTTTGTTTTTAAAGATCAAGATCCAAAGATCGCAGCCTTCGGCAGCGCCTGCAGGGGGGGCGTATGAGTGTTTCAGTGCTGAAACACCTTGAAAAATATTTTCGCTTTACACGAAATCTTCCTAAAGCCCAGCCGATACAGAGGTCAGGCGCACACAGATTCCCTCGAACAGTGCCGCCGGACTGACCCCGCTCAAGGGCCAGTGATGACGGCAAGGACGCTCGCAGTTACCTCTATCCGAGAGTCCAACCATGTCCTTGCGTAACCTGAATATCGCGCCCCGTGCTTTCCTCGGTTTTGCCTTTATCGCCTTGTTGGTGATTGTCCTTGGTGTGTTCGCCGTCAACCGCATGTCGACCATCCGCCAAGCCTCCATCGACATGGAGACCAATCAACTGCCCAGCGTCACGTACCTTGGCGTGGTAACGGAAAACGTTCTGCGCCTGCGGATTCTGTCGTTCCGGATTCTGGTCAACCGCGACCCGGCAGGCCTGCAAGAAGCGCAAACGCGCATCGGCGTGCTGGTGGACAAGGTGCGCAGTGCTCAGGCCAGTTACGCCGCGTTGCCGGCAGAGGGCGAAGAGCGTGCGTTATATCAGACGTTCGCGACCACACTCGACAACTACCTGCAAGCGCAAAACCAGATGATGGAGCTGTCGCGCCAGGACAAAGTCGACGAGATGCGCACCCTGATCAACACGCGGATCAAGGACGGCACCGACCAGATGGGCGAACAGCTCAACAAGCTGATCGCAATCAACGCTGCAGGCGCGAAAGTCGCCTCCACGCAGGCCGGTGAGCATTACGACAGCGCCATTACCGGCATCGTCATTGTGGCTGTTGTCGCGGCGCTTGCCACCGTCCTGCTGGCCCTGCTGCTGACCCGCAGCATCGTCACCCCATTGAACCGTGCCGTACAGGCGGCGCAAACCATCGCTGGCGGCAACCTGACCCAGTCGATTGAAGTGGATGGCAAAGACGAAGCCACACAATTGCTGCAAGCCTTGTCGACGATGCAGACCAATCTGCGCAAAACCATCGAACAGATCGCCGGCTCCGCCACCCAGTTGGGCGCCGCGGCCGAAGAGCTGAGCGCAGTCACCGAAGAAGCCTCCCGTGGCCTGCAACAGCAGAACAACGAGATCGAACAGGCCGCCACCGCGGTCAACGAAATGACCGCCGCGGTGGAAGAAGTCGCACGCAACGCGGTGTCGACCTCCGAAGCGTCGAACCAGTCGACCCAGGCCGCCCGCGAAGGGCGCGATCAGGTGGTGAAAACCGTCGACGCGATCCAGACCATGACCCATGACGTGCAGAGCACTGCACAAATGATCGAAGGCCTCGCCGCGCAAGGGCGTGACATCGGCAAGGTGCTGGACGTGATCCGCGCCATCGCCGAACAGACCAACCTGCTGGCCCTTAACGCGGCGATCGAAGCGGCGCGCGCCGGTGAGGCCGGGCGTGGTTTTGCGGTGGTGGCGGACGAAGTGCGTGCCTTGGCCCATCGCACCGCGCAGTCGACTCAAGAAATCGAAAAAATGGTCGCCGGTATTCAGAACGGCACCGGTGAAGCCGTGTCGTCGATGCAGCAAAGCAACCAGCGCACCCAGACCACCCTGGAAATGGCTCGTGCCGCTGGCGTGGCACTGGAGCAGATTACCCAGTCGATCCATCAGATCAACGAACGCAACCTGGTGATCGCCAGCGCCTCGGAAGAACAGGCGCAGGTCTCGCGTGAGGTCGACCGCAACCTCGTCAACATCCGTGATCTGGCCACGCAATCGGCCGCCGGGGCCAACCAGACCAGCGCCGCGACCCATGAACTGTCGCGTCTGGCGGTGGATTTGAATGCGATGGTGGCGCGGTTTGTGATTTGACCTAGGGTGAAGGCTGGAGACCGCGCCATCAGGAGACGTACATGCGCTATTCAGCCTTGACCCAACGCATCGCCGGGGAGGGCGCAGCGGCCTGGCAGATTCATGACCGCGCGCTGGCGTTGCGCGCCGAGGGAGTCGACATTCTGCTGCTGAGCGTGGGTGATCCGGATTTCGACACGCCGCTGCCGATCATCCACGGCGCCATCGACAGCCTGTTGGCTGGCGATACCCATTATTCCGAAGTACGTGGCCGACTGGCGCTGCGCAAGCTGATCGCCGCTCGCCACCAGCGACGCAGCGGTCAAGTGGTGGATGCCGAGCACGTGATCGTGCTGCCCGGCGCGCAATGCGCGGTGTATTCGGTCGCTCAATGCCTGCTGGATCCGGGTGACGAGGTGATCGTCGCCGAGCCGATGTACGTGACCTACGAGGGCGTGTTCGGCGCGTGCGGCGCGACGGTGGTGCCGGTGCCAGTGCGGCCGGAAAATGGCTTTCGCGTTGACCCCGCCGATGTCGCCGCGCGGATCACGCCGAAGACCCGCGCGATGTTGCTCAACAGTCCCAATAATCCTTCCGGCGCGAGCCTTTCCCTGCTGATCTGGCAAGAACTGGCGGCGCTCTGCGTGCGTCACGATTTGTGGTTGATCAGCGACGAGGTCTACAGCGATCTGCTTTATGAGGGCGAGCACATCAGCCCGGCGAGTCTGCCGGGCATGGCCGAACGTACGGCGACCATCAACAGTTTGTCGAAATCCCACGCCATGACCGGTTGGCGCATCGGCTGGTCGATCGGGCCGAAAGCGCTGGCCGAGCATCTGGTGAACCTGTCGTTGAGCATGCTTTTTGGCCTACCGGATTTTGTGCAGAAAGCGGCGGAGATTGCGCTGCACAGCGATCTGCCGGAGGTGACGCAGATGCGCGAGGAATATCGTTTGCGCCGCGATCTGGTCTGCGAGCATTTGCGCGGCTGCCCGGGGTTGCAACCGATTCGCCCGGATGGCGGGATGTTCGTGATGGTCGATGTGCGCCAGACCGGGTTTGGTGCGCAGGCATTTGCCGAGCGGCTGCTGGAAGGTTACGGGGTGTCGGTGCTGGCCGGTGAAGCGTTCGGGCCGAGTGCGGCGGGGCATATTCGCATCGGGCTGGTGCTGGACAGGGTGAAGTTGGCGGATGCCTGTGCGCGGATTGCGTTGTGTGCGGTGCAGTTGTTGCAGGCGCGTAGTGCCTGACAGTTTTGTGTTGCCTGTCCCGGCCTCATCGCTGGCAAGCCAGCTCCCACAGGTTCTTCAGTGTTCATTACAGTTCAGAACGACACAAAACCCTGTGGGAGCTGGCTTGCCAGCGATTTGGCCAAAACAGGCACTGAAGATCTCAGCCCTGCCAAGCCACCGGATTCACCAGATTCACCGGCTTCCCCCCAGCCAAAGCCGTCAGCAGATTGTCCACAGCACACCTGGCCATCGCCTCCCGCGTCTCATGCGTCGCCGAACCCATGTGCGGCGTTGCCACCACATTATTCAGCTGCAACAACGGCGAGTCATGATTCAGCGGTTCACGCTCGAACACATCCAGCCCCGCCGCGCGAATCCGCTGGTGGCGCAACGCGTCGATCAGCGCCGCTTCATCCACCACTTTGCCGCGCGAGATATTGATGAAGATGCTCTCGGGTCGCATCAGCGCAAATTGCTCGGCGCCGATCAAACCTTCGGTCTGCGCGGTCAGCGGCAAGGTAAGACAGATGAAATCCGCCTCTTGCAGCAGCGCTTCAAGGCTACGGTACTGCGCGTCAAAACGCGCCTCGACTGCCGGTTTGCGCGACTGGCTGTGATAAAGCACCGGCATGCCAAAACCGAAATGCCCGCGCTGCGCCAGCGCCTCGCCGATGCGACCCATGCCGATGATGCCCAGGGTCTTGCCGTGCACATCGGTGCCGAAATGCGCCGGGCCGATGTTGCGGTGCCACTGGCCGCTGCGCACCATGTTCGCCAGTTCCACCACGCGCCGGGCCGTGGCGAGGATCAGGGCGAAGCCAGTGTCGGCGGTGGTCTCGGTGAGCACATCCGGGGTGTTGCTGAGAAGGATCTTGCGTCGGCTCAGGTAGTCGATGTTGTAGTTGTCGACGCCCACCGAAACGCTGGCAATCGCCTGCAGTTGCGGCGCCAGATCGAGTAGCGCGGCGTCGAGTTTCAAGCTGGCACCGAGCAAACCGTGGGCGCTCGGCAAGGCGTCGCGCAGCTTCATCAGGCCGTCGGCGTCGAGGCTTTCGATCAGCGTCACGTCACAGTGTTGCTGCAGGCGCGTCATCAGCGCTGGCGACAGTTTTTTGTACAGCACGACTTGCTTTTTCATGGGCAAAAATCTCTTCAGGAATGCGCCGGCACGGGACGCGTGGCAACGGCTTTGGCCACGACACGATCACTGGCGCCGGGCTTGAGAAAAATCGTCAGCACCACCGACAGCAGCAACGCGCCGCTCATCAGCAGGTACGAAGCACCGGGAGAACCGGTGGAACTGTTCAGATAGCCGACCAGATACGAGCCGCCGAACGAACCCAGCGCGCCCATGCTGTTGATCAGCGCCATGGCACCGCCGGCGACGTTGGCCGGCAGGATCTCCGGAACGATGGCGAAGAACGGCCCGTAAGGTGCGTACATGCAGGCACCGGCGATCACCAGCAGTGTGTACGACCACCAGAAATGTTCCGCGCCCAAGGCGTAGGAACCGTAGAACGCAATGGAGGCGATCAGCAGCGGCGGCCAGACGAAGCGTTTGCGCTTCTGCAGTTTGTCCGAGCCCCACGACACCGCGAGCATGCCGATCACCGCCGCCAGATACGGCAACGCCGACAGCCAGCCGGCTTCGATCATGTCCATTTGCGCGCCGGCCTTGAGGATCGACGGCAGCCACAGCACGAAGCCGTAGACGCCGATGCTCCAGCAAAAAAACTGCAGCGCCAGAATGATCACCTTCGGCGAACGGAAGGCTTCGGCGTAGTTCTTCACCGCTTTGATCCCGACCTGTTCGGCGGCGAGAGCGCTTTCCAGATCGTGCTTTTCCTGATCGCTCAGCCACTTGGCCTGAGCCGGACGATCATCGGCCAGTTTCCACCAGATAAACGCCCAGAGCACCGCCGGCAAGCCTTCGATGATGAACATCCAGCGCCAGCTGAAGTGCTGCACCAGATAGCCCGAGACCACCGACATCCACAACATCGTGACCGGGTTGCCGAGGATCAGAAAAGTGTTGGCCCGCGAGCGCTCGGCACGGGTGAACCAGTGGCACAGGTAGACCAGCATCGCCGGCATCACCGCGGCTTCGACCACGCCGAGCATGAAGCGGATGACGATCAGCCAATAGGCGTTGGACACGACGCCGGTCAGCGTGGCGAGCCCGCCCCAGAAGATCAGGCTGAAGAAAATCAGTTTTTTCACGCTGTGCTTTTGCGCGTAGATCGCCCCTGGCACCTGGAAGAAAAAGTAGCCGAGGAAGAACAGCGCCCCGAGCAATGAAGACAGGCCCGGGGTGATCATCAGGTCGGCGGCCATGCCGGACGCGGCAGCGAAGCCGTAGTTGGCGCGATCGAGGTACGCCAGGCTGTAGGTGATGAACACGATCGGCATGATGTACCACCAGCGGCGGGCGGCGAGGGTTGCGGTTTTCATGGTGTTGCTCCTGAGCTTGTTGTTTTTGTCGCAGCAGGTTCAATTAATGGGTTGTCTGAGCGGGCCTCATCGCTGGCAAGCCAGCTCCCACAGGTATCTCGGGTAAGTCGACTATTGCATTCCCACCGCCGAACCCTGTGGGAGCTGGCTTGCCAGCGATGGCGGACTGGAATTCAGCGATGAGCTCGGACCGGGTCGGCAACCCCTCCATATCCCCGCGACTCTGCACCGCCCGACTGCCAACCCAGTTGGCGCGTTGCACCGCCTCGGCAAAACTCTGATGCTCAAGCAGGGCACTGATCATGCCGACGGCAAATCCGTCGCCCGCACCCACGGTGTCGACCACGTTGGCCACCGGCACTCCGGCGACAAACCCCTGATCCAGTTGCGTGCGGTAATAGGCGCCTTGCGGCCCAAGCTTGATCGCCACGGCTTCAGCGCCCTGATCGAGATAGAACGCGGCGATGTCCGCCGGGTCTTCGAAGCCGGTCAGCAAGCGACCTTCGCTCAAACCCGGCAGTACCCAGTGGGCGAGGGCGGCGAGGCGATTGATTTCGCGGATCATCTCCCGTTCGCTGGCCCACAGGCTCGGGCGCAGATTGGGGTCGAACGACACGCTGCGCCCGGCATGGCGCATGCGTGTCATCAGCTCGAACGACATTTCCCGAGCGCTGGCTGACAGTGCCGGTGGAATCCCGGTGGCGTGCAGGTGATGGGCGCTGAGCAAGGTATCGGTGATCGACTGGACGGACAGACGACTGGCCGCGGAGCCACGGCGGAAATACTCGACCTGTGGGTCGCTGCCATCGTCGTTACGGGATTTGAACTGGAAACCGGTCGGGTGCTGGTCATCGACCGCGACGTGACTGCAATCCAGACCCTCCTTGATCAAGGTATTAACCACAAACCGCCCAAGTGAATCGTTGCCGACCCGGCTCAGCCACGCCACATTGAAACCCAGGCGCGACAAGCCGATCGCCACATTGCTGTCGGCGCCGGCAATGCGTTTGTGAAAATGTTCGACCGCCGCCAGATCACCGGTCTGCTCGGCGACCAGCATCGCCATGGTTTCACCGAACGACAGAATATCGATCTCAGACATGGGCAGGCTCCAGACGCGATTGGCCAAGGCGGGCGAGGGCGGCGACATGTTCGGTGGTCAGTGCCACCAGGTCATCGCCCTGCAATGGGTATTCGGCGGCGCGCATAACGCCTTGGGCCATGTGCCGCAGCAGTTGTTCCCACAAATGCAGGTCGCTGACGGCGGGCGGCACGGCGATCAGTTTGCCGTCGGCGCGCCGGGCCACGGCTTTGCAGTGCACGTAGCCGACATGCCGTCCGAGCAGACGTGCGGCGTTGGCGGCGGACTGGTCCTGCCACTGCCAGTTGCCGATGTCGAAGGTCATCTTGATCGGCAAATCATGCTGCTCGACCGCCGCGAAAAAGCGCTGGAACGGCTCGATGCGGCCGCCCTGCAAGGTCTGGTCGTTTTCCACCAGCAGCTGCACCGGACTGTTGCCCAGCAGTTGCTGCAGCGCCTGCAGATCACAGTTGTCGGTGAAGTAGCCGAGTGAGACTTTCAGCCATTTCGAGCCAAACGCCTGGGCGTGTTGCAGGGCGTTGATCAATTCGGGATTGGGCCGCGCCTGACCGGCGAGCCACAGTTCGGTCGGCGACGAATAGATGCTTTGCAGACCCTGCGCCTGGGTGGCGGCCTGCAGTTGTGCAGGCACTTCGCGGGTCAGCAACTCTTCGCGCCATTCGATGCGATCGGCACCGGCGGCGGCCAGCACGTCGATGAAGAAATCTTGCCCGCGTTGGCGCACAAGCTCGGCGCCGTAGCTGGACAGGCTGATGGAAACGGCGGGTTTATTCATTGTTATCTGCCTCTGAAACCGGTTTCATTTTTGTTCAAAAAAATATCAGGTGGTTCTGTGATGGCCTTTCGGGCTTCGTCGCTGGCAAGCCAGCTCCCACAATGTTCTGGGGTATTGGATGGATTGCATTAACACCACAAAACCCTGTGGGAGCTGGCTTGCCAGCGAAGGCGTCAGCTCACACACCACCATTCCCTCGGGTAGAACCGCGCTCAATCAGCACGGGGGCAAAATCGAGCCTGCGTGGGATCTCGACATCCCCCCGCAAACGCTTCAACAGACACTCAAACGCCCGCGCGCCAATCTCGGCCGTTGGCTGGGCGAGGGCGGTAATCCCGCTGCCCACCAACGGGTACCAATCCAGGTCATCCAGGGCAATCAGGCCGACATCCGCGAATAGCCCGCAGCCGATTTCACGCAAGGCGAGGGTGCAGGCCAGCGCCGCCACGCCGTTGGCGCAGAACAGTGCTTTAGGCCCGGTAGCCGGTGTGTTCAAAAAGGTTTGAAGATCAGTGGCGAGTGTGTCGCCGGTTTCCAGCACGGCCCCGGTCAATTCGGTACGCTGGGCAATGTGCGCCTGAAAACTGCTGACCCGCTCGATCCGCGAACTGGTGCCGTCATAAGGTTCAGTCACCATCAACACATCGCGATAGCCGCGCTGCTCAAGGTGCGTCAGGGCCATCTCGACAGCCTGCGCGTTGTTCAGCCCGAGCATGTCGCTATTGAGGCCATCGACCTTGCGATCCACCAGCACCAGCGGCATTTCCCGGTGCAGTTCGTGGAGTTCGTCACGGTGATGACCGAGGGTGTTCACGATCAGCCCTTCGATGTTGTACGAGCGCAACAACGCCAGGTGTTGGCGTTCCTGCTCGTCATCGCGGTCGGTGTTGCACACCACCAGGCTGTAGCCATGCGCACGGCAGGCGGTTTCCACCCCGTGCATCACGGCAATCGAATAAGGGTTGCGGATATCGGCCACCAGCATGCCGATCAGGCGCGTGCGCCCGCGTTTCAGACCACGGGCCATCTGGTTCGGGCGGTAACCCAGTTCGCTGATCGCCTGCTCGATACGCAGGGCGATGGCGTCGGAGAGCAGGGCGCGGTCATCGCCGATGAAGCGCGAGACGCTGGCCTTGGACACGCCGGCGCGTTCGGCAACATCGAGCATGGTCACGCGGCTGCGCTGGGCGGCGGAAAAGTCGTTCACGGTGTGAAACCTTATTATTGGATTTATTCGTTTCGCGCGCCGCGATGGCGCTGAAACCGGTTTCAGGAAACACCAGAAGCCGACGCTCCGTCAAGTGAATGCGCGTGGTACTTCAACGTGGCGCCGACGGGCGGTGCTTAGCGTTATTGAGGTATCTGCGCAATGCTCAGCCAAACAGGCCGGCAGCAATGTTGATCGAAAAGCCCAGAATCGCGGTGTTGAACACAAACCCGATCAACGACTGCGCCAGGACGATCTTGCGAATGTCCCGGGTAGCCACGCCGACATCGGCCGTCTGCACCGCGACGCCGATGGTGAAGGAAAAATACAGGAAGTCCCAGTAATTGGGCGTGGTCAGGCCTTCGGCAAAACGCAGGGCCGGTTCCTTGCCGTCCCAGGTGTAAAACAGGCGTGCGTAGTGCACACAGAAGATCACCCCGATCACCAGCCATGAACCTACCACGGTGACGGCGGTGAAGGCGTAATGCAGAAGTTTGCGATGGGGATCCAGATCCTTGGTGCCGGCCAGTTCCAGGGTGATGGCGGCGAGACTCGCCAGGGCTGCGATACACACCACGAAGAGCACCAGCCCGGCGTTTTCGTCTTCGATGACGGCAATACGTTTGACGTCCGGCGCCTTCGCCCGGACGGTCAGCCAGAACATCAGGATCAGGTAGGTCCAGACGCCCGCATTCCAGCCGATGAGGATTTTGCTGACGATGGCGTCGGCAGGAACCAGCAGGCCGGTGGCAAGGCCAACCAGAGCGGCGGCGGACAGGCGAGGGTGGGTGCGGGCGAGAAAGCGCATGGGGATTCACAGTGATGATCGATCCCTGCACCTTAGCGCACGCTATCGTGCTTTTGTAGGCGCTGCTGGCTGCGATTCTTTTGATTCTGTTCTATCAAGATCAAAAGATCGCAGCCTGCAGCTCCTGCAGTGGGATCAAGGGTGTTTGCTGAAGCGTTGGACGAGCTTCATGACCACCACGAAAAACAACGGCACAAAAATCACCGCCAGGGTCGCCGTGATCATCCCGCCGATCACCCCGGTACCGATCGCCTGCTGACTCGCCGAACTGGCACCGGTGGCGATGGCCAAAGGCACCACGCCAAGGATGAACGCCAGCGAAGTCATGACAATCGGTCGCAGACGCAGGCGCGCTGCCTGCAACGTTGCATCGATCAGGTCGTGGCCTTCGTCATACAGGCTCTTGGCGAATTCGATGATCAGGATCGCGTTCTTCGCCGACAGACCAATGATCGTGATCAGCCCGACCTTGAAGAACACGTCGTTGGGCATGCCGCGCAAGGTCACCGCCAGCACCGCACCGAGTACGCCCAGCGGTACCACCAGCAGCACCGAGGTCGGAATCGACCAGCTCTCGTACAGCGCCGCCAGACACAGGAACACGATCAGCAGCGACAGGCCGAGCAGGATCGGTGCCTGACTGCCGGACAACCGTTCCTGCAGCGACAGCCCGGTCCATTCCTGACCCAGGCCTTTCGGCCCTTGGGCGACCAGTCGTTCAATCTCTGCCATCGCTTCACCGGTACTGTGCCCCGGCGACGGTTCGCCAGAAATCGCAATCGCCGGGTAACCGTTGTAACGGGTCAGTTGCGCCGGGCCTTGGGTCCATTTCGCCTGGACGAACGCCGACAGCGGCACCATGTGCCCGGCGTTATTGCGCACGTGCATTTTCAGCAGATCATCGACCTGACTGCGCTGATCGCCTTCGGCCTGGACCACCACCCGCTGCATGCGCCCCTGATTGGGGAAGTCATTGATGTAGGAAGACCCCACGGCGGTGGACAGCACGTTGCCGATGTCGGCGAACGACACACCCAGCGCGTTGGCCTGCTTGCGGTCCACTTCCAGTTGCACCTGCGGCGCTTCGGCCAGCGCGCTTTCGCGCACGTTCATCAGGATCGGGCTTTTCTCGGCGGCGGCGAGCAATTCGGTACGCGCCTGCATCAACGTCGCGTGACCGAGACCGCCGCGATCCTGCAGACGGAATTCGAAGCCGCTGGAAGTACCGAGACCGTCAACCGGTGGCGGCAATACCGCAAACGCGATGGCGTCCTTGATCTGGCTCAGGGCGATGTTGGCGCGGTCGGCAATCGAAGTGGCCGAATCGTCGCTGCCGCGTTCCGACCAGTCTTTCAGGGTGGTGAACGCCAGTGCCGCATTCTGCCCGCTACCGGAGAAACTGAAGCCGAGAATCACCGTGCTGTCGCCCACCCCCGGTTCACTGGCGTTGTGCGCCTCGATCTGCTCGACCACCTGCACCGTACGGTTCTTGCTCGCGCCCGGCGGCAGCTGGATATCGGTGATGGTGTAACCCTGATCCTCGACCGGCAGAAACGAGGAGGGCAGCCGCGCGAAGCACAACCCCATGCCGATCAGCAGCACGCCATAGATCAACAGATAACGTCCGCTGCGCTTCAGCGCGTAACCGACCCAGCCTTGATAGCGATCGGTCAGTTGCTCGAAGCGGCGATTGAACCAACCGAAGAAGCCGCTCTTTTCATGATGCTCGCCCTTGGCAATCGGCTTGAGCAGCGTGGCGCACAAGGCAGGCGTCAGCGTCAGGGCCAGGAACGCCGAGAACAGGATCGACGTCGCCATCGACAGCGAGAACTGCCGGTAAATCACGCCCACCGAACCCTGCATGAATGCCATCGGGATGAACACCGCCACCAGCACAAGGGTAATGCCGATGATCGCCCCGGTGATCTGCTTCATCGCTTTGCGTGTGGCGTCTTTTGGCGACAAGCCTTCGGTGGCCATGATCCGCTCGACGTTTTCCACCACAACGATGGCGTCGTCCACCAGAATGCCGATCGCCAGCACCATGCCGAACATGGTCAACACGTTGATCGAGAAACCCAGCGCGAGCATGGTGGCGAAGGTGCCCATCAGCGCCACCGGCACCACCAGTGTGGGAATCAGGGTGTAGCGAATGTTCTGCAGGAACAGGAACATCACCGCAAACACCAGCAGCATCGCTTCGCCGAGGGTGTAGACGACTTTGGTGATCGAGACTTTGACGAATGGCGAGGTGTCGTAGGGAATCTTGTATTCGACGCCGGCCGGGAAGTAGCGCGACAGCTCGTCCATCTTCGCCCGGATCAACGTGGCGGTCGCCAGCGCATTGGCCCCCGGGGCCAATTGCACGCCAACAGCGGTGGACGGCTTGCCGTTCAGACGCGTGCCGAACTGGTATTCCTGACTGCCGATCTCGACCCGCGCCACATCGCCGATGCGTACGGTAGAACCATCGGGGTTGGCCTTGAGCACGATGTCGGCGAATTCTTCCGGCGTCGACAACTGACCCTTGACCAGAATGGTCGCGGTGATTTCCTGCGTAGACGGATTGGGTAAATCGCCAATACTGCCTGCCGATACCTGGGCGTTCTGCGCGACGATGGCGGCGTTGACGTCGGCCGGGGTCAGGTTGAAACCGATCAGCTTCTGCGGATCGATCCAGATCCGCATCGCGCGTTCAGCGCCGTACAGTTGGGCCTTGCCGACGCCGTCGATGCGTTTGATTTCGTTCATCACATTGCGCGCCAGGTAATCGCTGAGCGCTACGTCATCGAGTTTGCCGTCGCTGGAGGTCAGGGTGATCAGCAGCAGGAAGCCGGCGGAGACTTTCTCCACCTGCAGGCCTTGCTGATTGACCGCTTGCGGCAGGCGCGACTCGACCACTTTGAGGCGGTTCTGCACATCAACCTGGGCCAGTTCCGGGTTGGTGCCCGGCTGGAAGGTGGCCTTGATCGTCGCGCTGCCGAGGCTGCTCTGCGATTCGAAGTACAGCAGGTGATCGGCGCCGTTGAGCTCTTCTTCGATCAGGCTGACCACGCTTTCATCGACGGTTTGCGCCGAGGCACCGGGGTACACCGCATAGATTTCGATTTGTGGCGGCGCGACGTCGGGGTACTGCGCCACCGGCAATTGCGGGATGGCCAGCGCACCGGCCAACAGGATGAACAGGGCGACAACCCAGGCGAACACCGGGCGGTCGATAAAGAACTGCGGCATAGAAGAGCGTCCTGCTTACTGACCAGAAGTCTGGGCAAGGGGAAGAGGGGTGTCGTCGATCTGCACTTTTTCGCCGGGACGGGCGTGTTGCAGGCCTTCGATGACAATACGGTCGCCGGGCTTGAGGCCGCCGTTGACGATCCAGCGGTCGTTTTGCACTGCGCCCAGTTGCACCGGTTGCTGCGCCACGCGCATCTGCTCGTCGACAGTCAGCACCTGAGCGATACCTGCGCTGTCACGCTGCACCGCACGTTGCGGCACGGTGATGCCGTTCTGCACGGTCGCTTGTTGCAGGCGTACGCGGATGAAACTGCCCGGCAACAGGTCGAGATCGGGATTGGGGAACTCGCTGCGCAGGATGATCTGGCCAGTGCCTGGATCGACCGTGATGTCGCTGAACAGCAACTTGCCCGGTAACGGGTAGAGACTGCCGTCATCCTGAATCAGCGTGGCCTTGACCTGATCCTGACCGACTGCCTGCAACTGCCCGGAACGGAACGCGCGACGCAGTTCGTTGAGTTCACGGGTCGACTGGGTAAGGTCGGCGTAGATCGGATTGAGTTGCTGGATCAGCGCCAGTGGCGTGGTTTCGTTCTGCCCGACCAGCGCGCCTTCGGTAACCAGGGCACGGCCGACACGGCCGGAAATCGGCGCGGTGACGGTGGCGTAGCCGAGGTTCAGCTTCGCGCGTTCCACTGCAGCTTTATTGGCGGCCACATCGGCGGCGGTTTGCCGGGCATTGGCGCGGGCGTTGTCGTAGTCCTGAGCGCTGATGGCCTTGTCGTCGATCAACTGCGCGTAGCGCTGCTCTTGCAACTTCGCCTGAAAGGCGTTGGCCTCGGCCTTGCGCAGCGCGGCTTCGGCGCTATCAAGATCAGCCTTGAACGGTGCCGGATCGATGCGAAACAGCACGTCGCCCTTTTTCACGTCGCTGCCTTCACGAAAGGTTCGTTGCAGCACCACACCGGCGACCCGGGCGCGTACTTCGGCGATGCGCGGTGCAGCGATGCGCCCGCTCAGTTCACTGCTGATCGACAGGGGGCGGGCCTCGATGGTTTCGATACGCACGGTGGCCGGCGGCGCTTCTTCTTCGGCCTTCGAAGACGAATCACAGGCGCTCAGCAACGACGCAACAGCGATCAGGCCGAGCCCGGCCAGAAGTTTTTTCGACATGTACCACCCCCAATATTGAAGCCCGCATCCTAAGGCCAGACGCCGAGGGTAGCGGTGAAGCTTTGTAGGCGCTGTGTGAAATTGTGTAAGGGTTTTACTCAGGGACGCGTGAGGGCGTATATCCTTTACGCCTTGAATTCTTTTGTGACGGTTGGACCGCTTTCGCCAGCAGGCTCGCGCCCACACAGGTTTTGTGAACGAGGCAAAATCGATGTGGGCGCGAGCCTGCTCGCGAAGAGGGTCTGACATCCACCACAGCAATATCTGGAACACCCTCATGCCCAACATCCTCCTGGTCGAAGACGACACCGCCCTCGCCGAACTGATTTCCAGCTACCTGGAGCGCAACGGCTATTCCGTCAGCGTGATCGGTCGTGGTGACCATGTGCGTGAACGGGCACGGATCAATCCGCCGGACCTGGTCATTCTCGACCTGATGCTGCCGGGGCTCGACGGCCTGCAAGTCTGCCGTCTGCTGCGGGCCGATTCGGCGACGCTGCCGATCCTGATGCTGACCGCCCGCGACGACAGTCACGATCAGGTGCTGGGCCTGGAAATGGGCGCCGACGATTACGTCACCAAGCCCTGCGAGCCACGGGTCCTGCTGGCCCGGGTGCGCACCTTGCTGCGACGCAGCAGCCTCGGTGAACCGATGACGGTCAATGACCGCATCGTCATGGGCAATCTGTGCATCGATTTGTCCGAGCGCACCGTGACCTGGCGCGGGCAGCCGGTAGAGCTGTCCAGTGGCGAATACAATTTGCTGGTGGTGCTGGCCCGGCATGCCGGTGAAGTGCTGAGCCGCGATCAGATTCTGCAGCGCCTGCGCGGCATCGAGTTCAACGGCACCGATCGTTCGGTGGACGTGGCGATTTCCAAGCTGCGGCGCAAATTCGACGACCACGCCGGCGAGGCGCGCAAGATCAAGACCGTGTGGGGCAAGGGTTACCTGTTCAGCCGTTCCGAATGGGAATGCTGAGCTGATGTTCAGAATCCTGTTTCGCCTGTATCTGGTGACGATCGTCTCCTACAGCGCGGCAATCTATCTGGTGCCGGATCTGGTGATCATGGCGTTCCGCGAGCGCTTCATCACCTACAACCTCGACTACTCGCGCGGCTTGCAATCGCTGATCACCCGTCAGTTTCACGCGGTGCCACAGGACCAGTGGCCAGCCTTGGCGCAGTCGATGGACAAAGACTTCCAGCCGCTGCACATCGTTCTGGCGCGCATCGACGACGCCGGTTTCACCGCCCCCGAGCAGGCACGTCTGCGCGCTGGGGAAAACGTGGTGCGCATTGGTGATTGGGGATGGCGCACCTTGGCGGTCACGCCGCTGAACGACGATGTCGCGGTGCAAATGGTGGTGCCGCCGGATCCGTTGGACGTCAATCTGTTGTACTGGAGCATCAACGTGCTGATCGGCGCGACCATGCTCGCCTGCCTGCTGTTGTGGATTCGCCCGCACTGGCGTGATCTGGAGCGCCTCAAGGGGGCCGCCGAACGCTTCGGTAAAGGCCACTTGAGCGAGCGTACGCAGATTCCCGCCAGCTCCAACATCGGCAGCCTGGCCAACGTGTTCGACACCATGGCCGGCGATATCGAAAATCTGCTCAACCAGCAGCGCGACCTGCTCAATGCGGTGTCCCACGAATTGCGCACGCCGCTGACCCGTCTGGATTTCGGTCTGGCCCTGGCACTGTCCGATGATTTGCCGGCGACCAGTCGCGAGCGCCTGCAAGGGCTGGTGGCGCACATTCGTGAACTGGATGAACTGGTGCTGGAATTGTTGTCTTACAGCCGCCTGCAGAATCCGGCGCAATTACCGGAACAGGTTGAGGTTTCGCTGGATGAGTTCATCGACAGCATTCTGGGCAGCGTCGATGAAGAGCTGGAATCACCGGATATCGTCATTGATGTGCTGCTGCACGGTCAGCTCGAACGCTTTTCGCTCGACCCGCGCCTGACCGCGCGGGCGATCCAGAACCTGCTGCGCAATGCCATGCGCTATTGCGAGAAGCGTATCCAGATTGGCGTGCAGGTCAGCCCTGATGGTTGCGGGATCTGGGTCGACGACGATGGTATTGGTATCCCGGATGATGAACGGGAGCGAATTTTCGAGCCGTTTTATCGCCTGGATCGCAGCCGCGACCGTGCTACCGGTGGTTTTGGTCTGGGCCTGGCCATCAGCCGCCGGGCGCTGGAGGCGCAGGGCGGGACACTGACGGTGGAAAGCTCGCCGTTGGGTGGGGCGCGGTTCAGGTTGTGGTTGCCCACTGCAAGCTGAGCATCAACCCACTGTAGGAGCTGTCGAGTGAAACGAGGCTGCGATCTTTTATCTTGTTCTTGAAATCAGAATCAAAAGATCGCAGCGTGCCGCAGCTCCTACAGGGTCAGATGAGTTGGTTCGACTGAATCAAGCCAACCCCGGCCGTCTGCATCCGCTCCATGGCCGTCGCCAGTGAGCCCTCCATATCAATCGCGCGACAGGCATCCAGCACCACAAACGTATTGAACCCCGCCGCCCGCGCGTCCAGCGCCGAGAACATCACACAGAAATCCAGCGCCAGACCAACCATGTACACCGTGTCGATACCGCGTTCTTTGAGGTATCCGGCCAGCCCGGTGGTGGTGCGCCGGTCCGCCTCGAGAAACGCCGAATAGCTGTCGATGTCCGGGTTGCAGCCCTTGCGGATGATCAGTTGCGCATGAGGCAGTTTCAGGTCGGGGTGAAACTCGGCACCGGCGCTGCCTTGCACGCAATGATCCGGCCAGAGGGTCTGCTCGCCGTAGGGCAACTGAATCACCTCATACGGTTGGCGCCCGGGGTGACTGGAGGCGAATGACGCGTGGCCGCTCGGGTGCCAGTCCTGGGCAATGATCACTTGTTTGAACAGGCCGCTGAGGCGATTGATCAGCGGGACGATCAGATCGCCCTCGGGTACGGCCAACTGGCCGCCCGGGGTGAAGTCGTTCTGCACGTCAATGACCAGCAGGGCGCTGCGGGGTGAAATCTGCATCGGGGGTTCCTCCTTGGATAATCACTCGCTCAGCATAGTGGCAGCGACTCTCATGCGCTCAACCGTTCGATCAAGCGCCTGGCCAGATCTTCCAGTTCCGGCGCCGGGTTGTGCCCGATCAACATCCACGCATGTTCGCCTTCGGCCCAGTACACCACGTTCATTTCATGGCGCCGTTCGTGCGCCAGTGGTCGGCTGCCGCTATTGGAGCGGGTCACGCACAAGGCCATCGGCCCATGTCTGGCGTCCAGATAGGTCAGTTGCGCAATCGGTACGCCGTCGTACTCGAGCATCTGTGCACGTTTGAGTTCCGCGCCCGGCAACTTCAGCAGCGCCGGTGACAGCTTTAGACCGAGCCGCGCGTCAACCGCACGCAATTGCGCGCGTTGGCTGGCTTCGTCGCCCGGCAAATGATCAAGCGTCTGCGGCACATACAGCGCCATATAGTCGCCCACCAAGGCGCGCCAGTTATGCGCCTGCTGTGACTGCCAGGCGAGAAACAGGCGATCGGCCAATACGCCGCCCGCCAACAGACTCGCGGCAGCCGCACCGATAAACCAGCGTCGACTCAAGCCCGGCCGCTGGGGGGCGGGGATGGCATCGAGGCGCGCCTGCAAACGCTCCAGCGGCGCCTGTTGCGCCAGTTCGTCATAGGCATCCTTGTACGGCAGGCTGCTGCGTTCAAACCATTGCACGCGCAGGCTGAGCAACGGGTCGTCGGCAATCGCGCTGTCGAGCTGATTGCGATACGCCGGATCCAGCTCATCATCAAGGTAGGCCACCAGTTGTTCGTCGGAGGGCTTGTTCATGGGCGGTCACCTCCGGTGGTTTTCGGCACGGCTTGCAGCGGCGGGTATTCGGCCAGTTTCAGCCGCGCGGTGGCCAGACGACTCATCACCGTACCGATCGGCACTTGCAGGATCTCGGCGACTTCGCGGTAGGACAGGCCTTCGACGTAAGCCAGGTATACGGTTACACGCTGGGTTTCAGGCAACGCATCGACCCGGCGAATCACCTGCGCTGCCATCACATGAGTCTGCGCGGCGTATTCGCCGTCGAAGGCCAGTTGCCCGTCGGCATCGACCTGGCCCGCACCCTGACGCACCCGGCGGGCGCGCACTTCATTGAGCCAGATCGAATGCAGGATGCTCAGCAACCAGCGATCCATGCGCGTGCCGGCGACATATTGCCCGGCACGTTCCAGCGCCCGCACGCATGTGGCCTGCACCAGATCCTCGGCCACGTGCCGATTGCGCGACAGCAGCAGGCCGTAGCGCCACAGTCGCGCCAGATGCTGTCCGAGTTCCGCTCTGAATGCCTGATCGCTGACGATGATGGCGTTCCTTTATCTGTTTCAGGTTTTCGATGAATCGTTGATGGCTTCAGCCAGGTCCTGGTATTCCTCGCAAGAGGTTCCGCAAATCGATTTGATCTGCTGCAACTGTTCCTGCGCCAGGTCGACGCGGCCTTTGATTACATAGGCTTCGCCGAGGTATTCACGCACTTGCGCGTACTGCGGATCGAGTTTCACCGATTGCAGGTAATAGCCGATGCCTTCATCGGTACGCCCCAGTTTTCGCGTGGCGTAACCGCGATAGTTGAGGGCTTTGGCGGTGTTCGGTTGTTTGAGGGTGTCGAGCAGGGCCAGGGCTTCTTCGTATCGACCGTCCTTGGCGAGCCTGTAGGCGTAATCGGTACGGTCGGCATCCGGCACGGCACGGCTGGTCTGCATCACGCATTTCTGCGATTTGCTGTCCCAGACCTGGCCTTTGGGGCAATTGGGTTTCTGCACCGGCGCACTTTCATCACCGTTGGCAAACGCCATCGATGCAGACAGCGCGGTCACCAGCAGCAACGGGGCGGCGAACATAACGGAACGGATAGTCATGGGCAAGGCTCCACAGAGGGTTATGTTTCACTTTGAACACCACAGCACGGCATTTTATTCATTGCTTTGTCAGGCTCTGTTCAAGGTAAGCGCAAATTGTGGCGTTATGCTCGGGAACGCCTGCCGTCCATCCAGCGCTTTGTCATGACCCGGCGCTGACACATGAGGAACTGCCATGAAAGATCAGGTCCATCACTCCGCTGCTGCCGGCTACAAGACTGCCGCCGACACCTACATAAGGGGCCGCCCGGACTATCCGCCGCAGGTCAGTCAGTGGCTGACGCAGACGTTGGGTCTGGACAGTCACAAGACTGTCATCGATCTGGGCGCCGGCACTGGCAAGTTCACCGGACGGCTGGCGGCCACTGACGCGCAGGTGATCGCCGTGGAGCCGGTGGCGCAGATGCTGGAAAAACTTTCCGCTGCCTGGCCGCAGGTGCTGGCGGTGAGCGGTACGGCGACCGATCTGCCACTGCCGGATGCGTCGGTGGATGCAGTGGTCTGCGCGCAGGCGTTTCACTGGTTCGCCACGCCCGAGGCCTTGAGCGAAATCGCTCGGGTGCTCAAGCCCGGCGGCAAGCTTGGCCTGATCTGGAACCTGCGCGACACGCAAGTCAGTTGGGTGCCGAAACTCGATGCCATCGTTAACGCGCTGGAAGGCGACACGCCGCGTTACTACACCGGCCAATGGCGTCAGGTGTTTCCGCATCCGGCGTTCGGGCCGCTGCAATTGCAGCAGTTCCACCATGGACATACCGGCTCGCCGGAGGACGTGATTTTCAATCGGGTGCGCTCCACCAGTTTCATTGCCGCGTTGCCGCAGGCGCAGCGGGACAAGGTCGATGAGCAGATCCGCGCGCTGATTGCCTCGGAGCCGGCGTTGCGTGGGCGGCATGTGTTGACGGTGCCTTATGAGACGGCGGCGTATGTGGCGGTGAAGGTCAGTTAGATTTTTTGCTGCACATACAAAACCCTGTAGGAGCTGCCGCAGGCTGCGATCTTTTGATCTTGAAAGTCAAAAGATCGCAGCCTTCGGCAGCTCCTACAGGGATGAAGGCGCGCCAGCATTTTTTGTGGAAGTCAGTCCCGCATTTGGCCGAACCGCCCTCGTGATGCCTTGTTATAGTTCGGGCCTCATTTTCTGCCCGGTAAAGGATCACTGCCATGACTCAATACACCGCCTTCAGCGTCGAACTGGCCGACAACATCGCGCACGTGCAGATCAATCGTCCGGAAAAGATCAACTCCATGAACGCCGCGTTCTGGAGCGAGATCGTCGAGATTTTCCAGTGGATCGATGACACCGACGAAGTGCGAGTGGTGGTGCTCAGCGGCAACGGCAAACACTTTTCCTCCGGCATCGACTTGATGATGCTCGCCGGCGTCGCCAATGAGCTGGGCAAGGACGTCGGTCGTAACGCGCGTCTGCTGCGGCGCAAGATCCTTACTCTGCAAGCCTCGTTCAACGCCGTCGATAATTGCCGCAAACCGGTGCTGGCGGCGATTCAAGGCTATTGCCTCGGTGGTGCCATCGACCTGATCGCCGCCTGCGACATGCGTTACGCTGCCGAGGACGCGCAATTCTCGATCAAGGAAATCGATATCGGCATGGCCGCCGATGTTGGCACTTTGCAACGGTTGCCACGGATCATCGGTGACGGCATGCTGCGTGAACTGGCTTACACCGGTCGTACGTTCGGTGCCGACGAAGCGCGCAGCCTCGGTCTGGTCAATCGCGTTTATGCTGACAAGGACCTGCTGCTCGAAGGCGTGATGGACATTGCTCGCGACATCGCCCGCAAATCGCCCATCGCGGTCACCGGTACCAAGGAAATGATCAGCTACATGCGTGACCACCGCATTGACGACGGCCTCGAATACGTTGCCACCTGGAACGCCGCCATGTTGCAATCCACCGACTTGCGCGTGGCCATGGCCGCCCATATGAGTAAACAGAAACCCGAATTTCTGGATTGAGAAACCATGACAGCTCGCTGGACCACTGCAGTACTGGACACCGATCAACCCGGCGGCTGGGCCGTGGCGCGCAGCCCCGAAGGCTTTCTGTTCGATGACAACGGCGCGCTGTTCCCCCGGGAATGGCTCAAGCGTCAGGACTTGTCGATCCTCGCCGAGCATGGCATTGGCCATCTCGATGGCGAGCCGGTGTATCTGCTGGAACTGCACAGCCACAGCGAAGTGCCGGGCTGCAACTGGAAGGGGCTGCGGGCGTTCATGCTCGATGGCGATCACACCGTCTACAAGGTGTTGGGTTATGCCGCGCAGATCGGCACCTGGGCGCGCGAACATCGCTTCTGCGGCAACTGTGGGCAGGCGATGATGCAGGTGCCGAGGGAGCGGGCGATGTATTGCCAGCCGTGTGAGCTGCGCAGTTATCCGCGGATCTCGCCGAGCATGATCGTGCTGGTCACCCGTGGTGACGAGATCCTGCTGGCGCGCTCACCGCGTTTCGTCACCGGGGTCTACAGCACGCTGGCCGGGTTTGCCGAGCCGGGCGAGTCGGCCGAGGATTGTCTGATTCGCGAGGTACGCGAGGAAGTCAGCATCGAGGTGAAGAACATCCAGTACATGGGCAGTCAGTGCTGGCCGTTCCCGCACTCGATGATGCTGGGCTTCCATGCCGAATATGCCGGTGGCGAGATCGTCTGCCAGGAAGACGAGATCGAAGACGCCCAGTGGTTCAACGTGCACGATCTGCCGCCGTTGCCGGCGTCAAAATCGATTGCCCGTTACCTGATCGACGTCTACGTGGCGCGCCGTTTAGGCCACGCTGAACCAGTGTTGCCAGGCTAGGCGCACGGTCAGGCCCAGCACCACGGTAATGAACACCGGACGAATGAACTTGGCGCCGCCGCTGATCGCGGTGCGCGCCCCGAAGAATGCGCCGACCATCACCGACAGGCCCATGCTCAGGCCGATGATCCAGTCCACTTGCCCGGAAAACATGAACACCGACAGCGCCGCAATGTTGCTGACGAAGTTCATGCTGCGCGCCACACCGCTGGCCTTGACCAGGTCGATGGGGTAGAGCAGCAGGCTGCTGACGGTCCAGAACGCACCCGTGCCGGGGCCGGCCACGCCATCGTAGAAACCGAGGCTGAAGCCTTGGCTCGATTGCCATTTCTTCTTGATTGGCGCGTCGCTGTCCAGCGGCGCTTTTGGCGTACCGCCGAACAACAGATAGAGGCCGCAGGCGAAGACGATCACCGGCAGCATCTTGTTCAGCCATTCCGCCGGCAGGTAGTGCGCGACGACAGCACCGGTCAACGCACCGACCAGAGTGCCGACGATCGCGTGCATCCATTGCCGAGGGTGGAACAGTTTGCGCCGGTAGAAGGTGAAGCTGGCGGTGGCCGAGCCGAACGTCGAACTGAGTTTGTTGGTGCCCAGCACCAGATGCGGCGGCAGCCCGGCAGTCAGCAGCGCGGGCGTGGTCAGCAGACCACCGCCGCCGGCGATGGCGTCGATGAAGCCGGCAATGAAAGCGACAAGGGCCAGAACGGCCAGGGTAGTGAGGTCAACGCTGAGTTCGAAAGGCATGGAATCGGCTTGTGTGGCAGGAAGGAACGGGGCGTCATCATAGCCCGTAACACAGGCCTCCTGCGACACGGATCAGTGCTCGTCATGGGCGTCGGGATTTCACTTTAGTCGAGGGTTAAAAACTGAAAATTGTCGAGAAAATAACAGCCCTTGTTGCCGAACGGATCACTGGGTATGGCGACCTGAATATCCACCCGGCCGTAACCCTCTGGCGTAATGCCTTCCACCGTAATTGTCTGTGATTGCCGATCGACGTATCGCCAGCTGGTCCAGATAGTTGATTCGCCCTGAGCATTGGTCATCCAGATGGTATAAACGACGAATGCATTAATCAGCGGGTTGTCTGCCGTCTCGCGGCCCTGGATGTGAAAGGTTCTATGCTGGGTGTCTTCAAGAGGCACGGCATCGGGTGCCTCGATGTCGAAATCGAACTTGAAAGCTCCGGGCTTGACGCTGAAAATTTCAGCAGCCAGATTTTGTCCTTGATTTCTGCCGCCGACCATTCGAGCGGCAAAGTTGCCTTCGCGAAGTTCTACGGTTATTGGCGTGTCATATCCCTTGGGACGCCAGTAGTCGAAGTTGCCGCTGCTGAAATCACCATTTTTGATGCGATTGGTCTGTTTCATAGAGAGTCCTCAACGATCATGAAGTTGGCGGTACGCTCCGATCATTCAGTCAATCAAGACTTGTGACTACTGTCATAAATGACAGTCAGTTAGACATTTTCGCGATAAATCGATGGCGATCATCTTGAAACGGGAAGAAGGCTGCGATCGATTGACCTTGTTGTTTTCGAACAGGCCAATATCTCGCAGCCTCCGCATACTGCGACAGGGATTGTCGTGAGCTTATAGACCCAGGTCCGACAGCCCAGGATGATCATCCGGACGCCGACCCAGTGGCCAATGGAACTTGCGTTCGCTTTCCTTGATCGGCATGTCGTTGATGCAGGCATAGCGCTGGAACATCAGGCCGTGCTCATCGAACTCCCAGTTTTCATTGCCGTAGGAACGGAACCAGTTGCCCGAATCGTCGCGCCATTCATAGGCGTAGCGCACGGCAATCCGCGTATCCGAATAGGCCCAAAGTTCCTTGATCAGGCGGTAATCGAGTTCCTTGGCCCATTTACGGGTCAGGAACGCCTTGGCTTCTTCGCGGTTGTTGGCGAACTCGGCGCGGTTGCGCCATTTCGTGTCGAGTGTGTAGGCCAGCGACACCTTCTCGGGGTCGCGGGAGTTCCAGCCATCTTCGGCCAGTCGAACTTTTTCGATAGCCGATTCACGATTGAACGGCGGTAGCGGTGGACGCACTTGGGCAGCAGTCGACATTGTCAGTCTCCCGATCTAATAAACGATTAAACAACGGTTCAGGCTTATTTAAGGCGTTACAGGTCCAATAACTTACGCGCCATGCATTGCGCATTATCAGCGGCACTGTGATCACCCATCACAAGCGCTACGGTAATGGCGCCGTCAATCAGGATCAGCAACTGCCTGGCCAGACGTTGCGGATCTTCGACGCCATGTTCGGTGCACAGCTCGCACAGGTAGTCGAGCAGCTTCTGTTTGTGGTCTTTGGCGACCTGGCGCACCGGGTCCTCGGGGTCACCGGTCTCGCCACTGGTATTGATGAAGGCGCAGCCGCGGAAGCCTTCCGAGGCGAACCAGCTCTTGAGTACGGTAAACAGGTTGAGCAGGCGGTCGGCCGGGGTTTCGGCCTGATCGACAGCGCTGCGGTACCAGTGCATCCAGCGCACGTCGCGGCGTTGCAGGGCAGCGACGGTCAGCTCCTCCTTGTTGGCGAAGTAGCGGTAAATGCTTTTTCTGGAGACGCCGGCGGTTTTCACCAGAAGATCCATGCCGGTGGCCGCAATGCCACTTTTGTAGATCAACTTTTCGGTGACATCCAGAATGATGTCGCGGGTCGAGGTGTCATTGATTTCGTTCATGTGGCGAACAGTAGAACGATCGTTCTCCTTTCGCAAGCTATTTTTAAGATCAAAAGATCGCAGCCTTCGGCAGCTCCTACAATGATCCCTGTTGGAGCTGCCGAAGGCTGCGATCTTTTGATCTCTTTACAGACACTCACAAGACCCGAACCGGTTGATGGTGTAAGCTCTCGGGTTCTTCGGATTCGACCCATTGCGAGCCCTATGCCGTTGCTTTTCAAACGCTCTTTGCTGCCCAAACTGCGCAGCTTTCCCCTGACTGCCGAGGCCGTGACCATTCTGTCCGGCGCCGCCGAGTTCCGTCGTTGCCTGCTGGAGAAAATCGCCGAGGCGACCCGGCGCATCTACATCGTTGCGCTGTATTTGCAGCACGACGAGGCCGGTCAGGAAATCCTCGATGCCTTGCACGCCGCCAAGCTCAAGCGCCCGGAGCTGGAGATCGTCGTGGTGGTCGACTGGCTGCGCGCCCAGCGCGGGTTGATCGGTGCCGGCAAGCAGCCGGGCAACTCGGCGTGGTATCAGGAAATGACCCGCACGCATCAGAGTGAAGTGCCGGTCTACGGTGTCCCGGTGCAGACCCGCGAACTGTTCGGCGTCCTGCATCTGAAAGGCTTCGTGATCGACGATTGCGTGGTTTACAGCGGTGCAAGCCTGAACAACGTCTACCTGCACAAGTTCGACAAGTACCGTTTCGACCGCTACCACGTGCTGCACAGCCGCGAACTGGCGGATTCAATGCATCACCTGGTCAAGCACGGCCTGATCGAATCCAAGGCTGTGCATCGCCTCGACCTGCCGAACCTGCCGACCACCCGCAGCCTGCGCAACGACATCGGCGACCTGCGCAGCCGTCTCAAATACGCGGCGTACGACACCAGCGCCGGCAGTACCGCGCATAGCGGCCTGTCGGTGAGTCCGCTGCTGGGCGTGGGCAAGAACAACCCGTTGAACCGGGTGATTGTCGAACTGATCGCCAGTGCGCAACAGCAGCTGACGATTTGCACCCCGTATTTCAATCTGCCGCTGCCGATCATCCGCGAGATCAACCGCGCGCTGGCCCGTGGGGTGACGATCGACATCGTGGTCGGCGACAAAACCGCCAACGATTTCTACATTCCGCCGAGCGAGCCGTTCAAGGTGATTGCGGCGCTGCCGTACCTGTACGAAATCAGCCTGCGCCGCTTCGCCAAGCGTCATCAGCGCAACATCGACAGCGGCCAGTTGAACCTGCACCTGTGGCGTGACGGCGACAACAGCTATCACCTCAAAGGCATGTGGGTGGATCAGCGCTATACGCTGCTGACCGGCAACAACCTCAACCCGCGGGCGTTTCGTCTCGACCTGGAAAACGCGCTGCTGATCGATGATCCGCAAGGCGAGTGGCTTGAGCCACGGGCGAAGGAGCAGGCAGAGATTTTCCGCAACACCACACGGATTGCCAGCTTCCAGAACCTTGAGACTCTGCCGGAGTATCCGGCGGGAGTGGCGAAGTTTCTCAAGCGGGTGAGCCGGGTGCGGATTGAGCGGTTGCTTTACCGGATTTTGTAACCGTTAAAAGCAAAAGATCGCAGCCTCCGGCAGCTCCTACATTGGGTACGTGAACACCCTGTAGGAGCTGCCGAAGGCTGCGATCTTTTTTACTGGCGACTCAAATCCGTCAGTTCAGCCCCAACTTGCCACGCAACGTGGACAGGTCTTCCGCCAACGTATTGACCGGGCCAACCAGCGCCTTGCGATCGTTGTCCTTCACCTTGTCATACGTCTCGAAACCACCGTCCTTGGTCTTGTACTTGGCGAGGATCTTGTCGACGGTGGCGAAGTTCTTGTCGACTTTGGCAACGAACGCCTTGTCCTGCTTTTCGATCTGCGGACGGAACAGGTCGACGATCTTCTTAGCGCCGTCGATATTGCCCTGGAAGTCATACAGGTCGGTGTGGCTGTAGCGATCTTCTTCACCGGAGATCTTGGTCGCGGCAACTTCTTCTAACAGCGCGGCCGCACCGCCGACGACTTTCTCCGGCGGGAAGGTCAGGCCGGCGACGCGGGTCTGCAGGTCTTTGACGTCGCTGTCCAGCTTGTCAGCCAGCGCCGTCAGGCCTTCGGTGCTCTTCTCCGAGAACAGCGAATATTCAAGGCGATGGAATCCGGTGAAATCTTCAGCCTTCACGCCTTTTTCGTGGTCGTCGACGCGCGAGTCGATGGATGCATCAAGGTCACTGAACAGCTCGGCAATCGGCTCGATCGACTCGTAGTAGACGCGAGTCGGCGCGTAGAGCTTTTGCGCGGTGGCCAGATCGCCTTTCTTCACCGCATCGGTGAACTGCTTGGTGTGGCTGCCCAGTTCATCCAGTTGCTCGGTGACGTAGATCTTGTAGTCCGACACCGGGCCGACCAGATCCAGCGGTGCTGTTGCGGCGAACGCCGACAGCGGGGTGTTGAGCAAACCGAGGGTCAGCAATAACGCGAGTGGCGACTTTTTCATGGAGCGGCTCCGAGGTTTTTTTGTGGTTAGGCAGCTGTTTTGGGTTGGGTGGCGTCAAGCAGCGAGCGACCGATGAAATCCTTGTCGCCGGTGACACCCGGGAGGGTGAAGAAGTAACCGCCGCCGACCGGTTTGAGGTATTCCTCAAGCGGCTCGCCGTTGAGGCGGGTCTGCACGGTGATGAAGCCTTTTTCCAGATCGGCCTGGTAGCAGATGAACAGCAGGCCCATGTCGAGCTGGCCGTTCTTATTCACGCCGTTGGAGTAGTTGAACGGCCGGCGCAGGATCAGGTTGGCCTGGCTCGCGGCGGTGCGCGGGTTGGCCAGGCGGATGTGCGCGTCGAGCTTGGTCAGCTTGCCTTGCGGGTCTTTGCTGTAATCCGGGACCTCGGTTTCATGGTGGGCGCCCATCGGCGCGCCCGTGGTCTTGACCCGACCGATGATGCTTTCCTGTTCCTGCAACGGCGTACGGTCCCAGCGCTCGACGAAATTGCGGATGATCCGCACCGCTTGATAGCTGCCGTGCGCCGCCCAGGCCGGCTCATCGCTGCCCGGTTGCACCCAGACAATCTTGTCCATGGCCTTGGCGTCGTTGGAGTCGGGGTTGGCCGAGCCGTCGCGGAAACCGAGGAAGTTACGCGCCGATTGCGCCGGCACACCCGGTTTGGCCGGGGCTTGCGGCGGCACGCTGCCTTCCTGTTTCCAGCGCACCAGCAGCAGGTCCGGCAGGTTCTTGACGATGTCGCGCAGGGCGTGAATGTTGGTGTCGGCGGTGTTCGAGCAGAACTGCAGGCTCAAGTCGCCGTGGCAGCAATCGGCTTCCAGCGCATCGTTGGGGAAGCCGACCATGCGTTGCAGGCGCTTCGGTTTGGCGGCGGCCAGACCGAAGCGTTCGTCGAACAGCGATTCGCCGACCGAGACGGTGATGGTCAGGTTGTCCGGGGTCACCACCGGGCCGAGGATGCCGGAATCCGGCGGTGGCAGTTTCGGGTCGATCTGCGCCACCGGGCCGCCCTTCATCAGGAACGCGATGCGCTCGTTGAGGGTACGGAACAGCCGCTCAAGGTCTTCGCGATCGCTGGCCAGTACGTCGAACGAAACCAGCATGCCGGACGCCGGGCGCGGGGTGACGATGCCGGTCTGGTGCACGCCGTGGAAGTCGTGGCGGTCTTCGGTCTTGTCGCTGCTCGGCGCTTCGGTGACTTGCGCCGGGGCTGCAGCCATGGCTGGACAGCTCAGGGCCGACCCGGCCAGGGCGACACCGGCGACACCCATGCCCATCAGCAGGCGGCGACGTTGCACATCGAGGTTTTGCAATTCTTTCATCGGTATTCGTCTTCTGCTTACAGGCCGGAGAGGCCGAGGGCGGGGTCGATGCCATCCAGAGCGTCGGCAAGTGCCTTGGCCTTGTCGGCGATCTGTTTGCGTTGTACGCCACTGACCGTGTCGTATGTGGCGTAGCCGTCCTTGACCTTGAAGCTGTTCAGTACGCTGTCGAAATCACTCAGCGCCGCGTCAATTTTCGACAGCAGCTCCGGCGCCGACTTGCTCAGCATCGGCCGCAGCAGCTCGACCACTTTGTGCGCGGTTTCCAGATTGCTGGCGAAGCCACTGAGGTCGGCGTGGCTGTAGCGTTCCTCTTCACCGCTGGCGGCGCGCACGTCGGCCAGGGTGTTGAGGTTGCGCACCACGATGCTCACCAGCTGTTCCGGCGGCAGCGATTGGGCCAGCAGTTGCTGTTTGAGCGTGGTGACGTCGACCAGCAGACGCTCGGCGACCGGGTTCAAGCCGTCGAGGCTGCGTTGCTGGAACAGTGCATATTCGACGCGGTGGAAGCCGACGAAGGCCGGATCCTGTTCGCGTTTTTCGAAGTAATCGGCGCGGGCATTGATGCTGTTGTCCAGTTCCGCCAGCCGTTGCGCGGCAGGTGCCAGACGCTGGTAAGCGGCACGGGCCGGCAGGTACAGCGCTTGCGCCTGCGCCAGGTCGCCGCTGGCAACTGCCTGATTCAGCGCGGTCACGGCTTTGATCAGCGCGCTGCCCTGAGTGGCCAGATACACGCGGAACTCCGATAAAGGCCCGACGAAAGCGACCATCGACGGCTTGGCCTTGGCGGCAGCATCGGAGGCCGCTGTCGGCGTCACGTGCAGCACGCCGCGAGGGTTGCTCAGCAGACCGCAAGTGATCGCGTAGTCGCCGGGTTGCAGGTTGGCGTTGATTACCTGACTGAGGCCCGGGGCAATGTTCTCGCGCTCTTCGATCACCAGCACGCCGTCGAGGATTTCCCATTCCACCGCGCGGTCGGAGCGGTTGACGATGCGGAAACTGGCGCGACCGGCGGGAACCGTCAACTCGTTCGGATCACAGCTGTGCGCATTGATGTTGACCACGACTTCATCATGGTTGTGCTGACGCTTGGCCGCGGCCATTTTCGAGGCGTAGTAGAACAAGCCGCCGGCGGCGATCATCACGACCACCGAACCGGCCACCGCCCAGCGCAAGGCGCGGGGAGGCGAGGCCTGAGGAGTATTAGGCGTTGACATGGGTGCCCTTATTGGCTGGAAACGGAAGACGATTTGCCGGCTGTGTCTGCGCTTGAGGCCGGCGCGGCGGGGTAGAAAAACATCACCAGCGCCAGCACCAGATAGATCAGGTACGCACCGAGGGTGCTGACGGTCGGCGCATCCTGATACCCGAACATGCCGGCCAGCACCGAACCCAGCGGGCCGTCCATCGGCAGCGTCGCGCTGAAATCGAACAGCACGCTTTGCAGGTGATTCCACACACCGGCTTCATGCAGGGCTTGCACCGAGTTGGCGAGGATTCCGGCGGCGACCACCAGAATGAACAACCCGGTCCACTTGAAGAACGCCGACAGGTTCAGGCGCATGCTGCCGCTGTAGATCAGGAAACCGACGACGATTGCCAGCACCAGGCCGAGCAGGGCACCGATCGGCGCGCCTGGGCCCTCGCTCTGCTGGAATACCGCGAGCAGAAAGAACACGGTTTCCAGTCCTTCGCGAGCCACGGCGAAAAACACCATGGCGATCAGTGCGATTACTTGATGCTTTGACGAGGTCAAGGCGTGATCCAGCGAGGCCTGTAATGAATGCTTGATCGAACGCGCGACCTTGCGCATCCAGAACACCATTGAACTGAGGATGCCCACCGCGACCAGTCCGACAATGCCTTCGAACAATTCCTGCTGTTTCTGCGGGAATTCGGCACTGACCAGTTCCAGGCCACCACCGACCAGCAGCGCCAGCGCAGCGGCGAGGAAGACACCGATCCACACCGCCGGCATCCATTGGCCACGACCGGTCTGTTGCAGGTAGCTGGCGATGATGCCAACGATCAGCGCGGCTTCAATGCCTTCGCGCAGCATGATCAGAAAGGGAACGAGCATTCAGGCAACCACGAGTAATTTAGATAGGTGGCTAAGTTGTAACATAATGACACTCATTCCCAAATGGGGATGGTTGACATTTACCTGAACATTCGCTGAACGGCATGTTTTTCGTCCCCCGCACAGCCCCCCCCTGTAGGAGCTGCCGAAGGCTGCGATCTTTTGATCTTTTTTTTAAAAATCAAAGTCAAAAGATCGCAGCCTGCGGCAGCTCCTACAGGGGATTCGTGCTGAATTCGCATCCTGCGTTAAGATGCCCGTCACTCGAAAACCACAAGGTCTGCCTCGCTCCATGTCGGAAAAAGACACCATCGCCGTGCAGCTGGTGCGTGAAGCGCTGCTGCAAAGTTGTGCCCCGGGCGTGGCCACGGATGAGGTCTTGAACAAGGTCGGGATTGCGCCGACCCTGCTGCACAGCGAACAGGGCAGGGTGCCCGCCTCGCAATACGCCAGACTCTGGCGTCTGCTGGCCCGGCGCGGCGATGACGAGTTCTTTGGCATGGATCCGCGCCGGCTCAGGTCCGGCAGCCTCGAATTCCTCTGCCGCAGCGCCATGGCGCAATCGACGCTGGCCGCCGGCCTGAACATGGGCCTGAGTTTTCTCTCGCTGATGCTTGAAAAAATGCCCGCGCAACTGGTGCATCAGCAGAGCCTGGCGGAAATCGTCCTGCTCGAAGACGACCCGGAGCCGCGCCGCGCGTTCACCTATTTCACCTATTGGATGATCGTCCACGGCGTGGCCTGCTGGCTGGCGGGGCGGCGAATTCCGATTCTGGCGATCGAATTGCGCTGCGCCGAGCCGGATTTCTGCGACGACTATCGGGTGATGTTCTCGGAAAACCTGCGCTTCGAGCGTCCGCGTACGCGGATGATTTTCGCCGCTGACTGCCTTGATCTGCCGATCAAGCGCACGGCCGAAGAATTGAAACGCTTTCTGGCCCATGCGCCAGCGAACATTCTGGTGAAGTACCGCGATCCTGAGAGCCTTGCCAGCCGGATCAAGCAGGATCTGCGGCAGTTGCCCGCCGAACATTGGCCGGAGACCGAGGCGCTGGCGCAGCAACTGTGCATGTCCGCTTCGACTCTGCGCCGGCGTTTGTCCGAGGAAGGGCAGACCTATCAGGGTCTCAAGGACAGCGTGCGCAAGGAATTGGCGATCAGTTGGCTGGCGGAACCGTCGATCAGCTTCGTCGAGATCGCCACGCGGCTGGGGTTTGCCGATGCGAGTTCGTTCTACAAGGCGTTTCGCAAGTGGTCGGGGTCCAATCCGGGGCATTACCGTACGTTGATCCTTAACGAAGCGGTCTGATCCGACGCACATTTGGAATGCGCTTCCCCTGTAGGAGCTGCCGCAGGCTGCGATCTTTTGCCTTTGATGTTCTAAAAAACAAGATCAANTCAAAAGATCGCAGCCTGCGGCAGCTCCTACAGGGGGTTGTTTGTCATTCTGCAAGCATGGCCAAACCAGTCAGCCACTTTGATGGCTTTGACCATTGCCGCCTCCGCGCCGCAGCGCGACTATCCCTGTGTTGTTTACGGTTCCCAGCCTAATAAAAACACCGAGGGATTCTGGCAATGCGCGATTACTTGTCTGCCACCAAACAGTTCAACTATCAGCACACCGTGGACGCTGCGCTCAGCGGCACGCTGGAGGCGCTCAACGCCTGCGTCGAATGTTGCGACCGCCATGCCTTGCCGGGGCGCATCGCGCTGTTCTGGGAAGGCCGCGACGGTGCCAGTGCCACGTACACCTTCAGCGAACTGCAAGACAAAGCCGCGCGCTTCGCCAATTTCCTTCTCGAACAAGGCGTGCAGAAGGGCGACAAGGTCGCCGGCCTGCTGCCACGCAACATCGAATTGCTCATCACCGTGTTCGCCACCTGGCGCATCGGCGCGGTGTATCAGCCGCTGTTCACCGCGTTCGGCCCCAAGGCCATCGAGCATCGCCTGAACAGTTCCGGCGCCAAAGTGGTGGTCACCGACGCGGTCAACCGGCCGAAACTCGCTGAAGTCAGCGAATGCCCGACCATCGTCAGCGTCGGCGGCGCCAAAGGTCAGGGCATCGTCCGTGGCGATTTCAGTTTCTGGGCCGAGCTGGCCAACTATTCCAATGTCTGCGAGCCGGTGCTGCTGAGCGGCGAAGATCCGTTCCTGCTGATGTTCACCTCGGGCACCACCGGCCCGTCGAAAGCGCTGTCGGTGCCGCTCAAGGCCATCGTCGCGTTCCAGAGCTACACCCGCGACGCGGTGGATCTGCGCCCTGAAGATTCGTTCTGGAACGTCGCCGATCCGGGCTGGGCCTACGGCATCTATTTCGGCGTCACCGGCCCGCTGTCGATGGGGCATCCGATCACCTTTTACGATGGCCCGTTCACCCTCGAAAGCACCTGCCGGGTAATCAACAAATACGCCATCACCAACCTTACCGGTTCGCCGACCGCGTACCGCTTGCTGATTGCCGGTGGCAACGAATTCGCCAAGTCGATCAAGGGCAAGCTGCGCATTGTCAGCAGCGCCGGCGAACCGCTCAATCCGGAAGTGATTCGCTGGTTCGCCGACAACCTCGGCGTAGTGATTCACGACCATTACGGCCAGACCGAACTGGGCATGGTCCTGTGCAACCACCACGGTCTGCAGCATCCGATCCACCTCGGCGCCGCCGGTTTCGCCTCACCGGGCCACCGCATCGTGGTGCTCGACGAGCACCACAACGAACTCGGCGTCGGCCAGCCGGGCATCCTCGCGATCGACCGCACCCAGTCGCCGATGTGCTGGTTCGGCGGCTACGAGGGCGTGCCGACCAAAGCCTTCGTCGGCGATTACTACCTCAGCGGCGACACCGTGGAATGGAACCCGGACGGCAGCATCAGCTTCGTCGGGCGCAGTGATGATGTGATCACCACCTCCGGCTACCGCGTCGGCCCGTTCGACGTCGAGAGCGCGCTGATCGAGCACCCGGCAGTGGTCGAAGCGGCCGTGGTCGGCAAGCCCGATCCGGAGCGCACCGAACTGGTCAAGGCGTTCGTCGTGCTCAACCCGCAATACCGCGCCGAACCGGCGCTGGCCGAAGAGTTGCGCCAACACGTGCGCAAGCGTCTGGCCGCGCATTCGTACCCCCGTGAAATCGAATTTGTCAGCGAATTGCCGAAAACCCCAAGCGGCAAATTGCAGCGCTTTATCTTGCGCAACCAGGAAATCGCCAAGGCTCAAGAGGCCGCGGCGCACAACGTTTCAGCTTGAATCAGGAAGTCCGTCATGCAGATCGAGAACAAGGTTTTTATCGTCACCGGCGGCGCGTCCGGCCTGGGTGCCGCCACCGCCGAATTGCTGGTCAACGCCGGCGCCAAAGTGATGTTGGTGGACATGAATGCCGAAGCCGTCGCCGCGCAGGCCCAGCGCCTTGGCGCGCAAATTGTGGTGGCCGATATCAGCAATGAAGCCGCTGCCGAAGCTGCGGTGCAGGCCACGGTGAAAGCCTTTGGCAGCCTCAACGGTCTGGTCAACTGCGCCGGTATCGTCCGTGGCGAAAAGATCCTCGGCAAGAACGGCCCGCATGCGCTGTCGAGTTTTGCCCAAGTGATCAACGTCAATCTGATCGGCAGCTTCAACATGCTGCGACTGGCCGCAGCGGCCATTGCCGAGAGCGAAGCCAATGCTGATGGCGAGCGTGGGGTGATCATCAATACCGCCTCGGTCGCAGCGTTCGACGGCCAGATCGGCCAGGCGGCGTATTCTGCTTCCAAAGGCGCGATTGCCAGCCTGACCCTGCCGGCCGCGCGTGAACTGGCGCGTTTCGGCATCCGCGTGATGACCATCGCTCCGGGCATTTTCGAAACGCCGATGATGGCCGGCATGACCCCGGAAGTGCGCGAGTCGCTGGCCGCTGGCGTACCTTTTCCGCCGCGCCTCGGGAAACCTGCCGAGTACGCCGCGCTGGTTCGGCATATCATCGAAAACAGCATGCTCAACGGTGAGGTGATCCGTCTCGACGGCGCCTTGCGCATGGCCGCCAAGTAAGGAGGATTTGTCATGACTCTTGCCAACGATCCGATTGTTATCGTCAGTGCCGTCCGTACCCCGATGGGCGGTTTTCAGGGCGAACTGAAAAGCCTCACCGCACCGCAACTCGGTGCCGCCGCGATCAAGGCCGCAGTGGAACGCGCCGGCGTCGCCAACGACGCGGTCGACGAAGTGTTGTTCGGTTGCGTATTGCCCGCCGGCCTCGGTCAGGCACCGGCCCGTCAGGCGGCTCTGGGTGCCGGGCTGGATAAATCCACCCGTTGCACCACGGTCAACAAGATGTGCGGTTCGGGCATGGAAACCACCATCCTCGCCCATGACATGCTGCTGGCCGGCAGCGCCGACGTGGTGATCGCCGGCGGCATGGAAAGCATGTCCAACTCGCCGTACCTGCTGGACCGCGCCCGTGCCGGTTACCGCATGGGCCATGGCCGCGTGCTCGATTCGATGTTCCTCGACGGCCTTGAAGACGCCTACGACAAGGGCCGTCTGATGGGCACCTTCGCCGAAGACTGCGCCGAAACCAACGAATTCAGCCGCGAAGCCCAGGATGCCTTTGCCATCGCCTCGACCACCCGCGCCCAGCAGGCGATCAAGGACGGCAGCTTCAAAGCCGAGATCGTTCCGCTCACAGTGACCGTCGGCAAAGAACAACTGCTGATCAGCAACGACGAGCAGCCGCCGAAAGCCAAACTGGACAAGGTCGCCTCACTGAAACCGGCGTTCCGCGAGGGCGGCACGGTGACGGCGGCCAACTCCAGCTCGATCTCCGACGGCGCAGCGGCCCTGGTGCTGATGCGTCAGTCGCAAGCGCAGAAACTCGGGTTGAAACCGCTGGCGGTGATTCACGGTCACGCGGCGTTTGCCGACACGCCGGGCCTGTTCCCGGTGGCACCGATTGGCGCGATCAAGAAGCTGGTGAAGAAGACCGGTTGGGCGTTGAACGAGGTCGATCTGTTCGAAATCAACGAAGCGTTCGCCGTGGTAGCGATGGCGGCGATGACTCACCTGGAAATCCCCCACGACAAGCTCAACGTGCACGGCGGCGCCTGCGCGCTGGGCCATCCGATCGGTGCCTCGGGCGCGCGGATTCTGGTGACCTTGCTCTCGGCCCTGCGCCAGAAAAACCTGAAACGCGGGATTGCGGCGATCTGCATCGGCGGCGGTGAAGCCACGGCGATGGCCGTGGAATGCGTCTACTGAGCACCCTCTCTCTGTAGGAGCTGTCGAGTGCAACGAGGCTGCGATCTTTTGATCTTGTTTTTAAAATCAAAATCAAAAAATCGCAGCCTGCGGCAGCTCCTACAGGGGGCGGTGTGTAACCCGGATTTAAGTTAAGGATTCACCATGATTCCCAACGAAGACCAAACCCAGATCCGCGACATGGCCCGGCAGTTCGCCGAGGAACGGCTGAAACCGTTCGCCGCCGAGTGGGATCGCGAACATCGTTTCCCCAAGGAAGCCATCGGCGAAATGGCCGAACTGGGCTTCTTTGGCATGCTCGTGCCGGAACAGTGGGGCGGTTGTGACACCGGTTACCTGGCTTACGCCATGGCCCTGGAAGAAATCGCCGCCGGCGACGGCGCCTGCTCGACCATCATGAGCGTGCACAACTCGGTCGGCTGCGTGCCGATCCTCAAGTTCGGCAACGACGACCAGCGCGAGCGCTTCCTCAAACCGCTGGCCAGCGGCGCCATGCTCGGAGCCTTCGCCTTGACTGAGCCGCAGGCCGGCTCCGATGCCAGCAGCCTGAAAACCCGCGCCCGTCTGGAGGGCGATCACTACGTGCTCAACGGCTGCAAACAATTCATCACTTCCGGGCAGAACGCCGGGATCGTGATCGTGTTTGCGGTGACCGATCCGAGTGCCGGCAAGCGCGGCATCACGGCGTTCATCGTGCCCACCGATTCGCCGGGTTACAAAGTCGCCCGGGTCGAAGACAAGCTCGGCCAGCACGCGTCAGACACCTGCCAGATTCTGTTTGAAGACGTGAAGGTGCCGGTGGCCAATCGCTTGGGTGAGGAGGGCGAAGGCTACAAAATCGCCCTGGCCAACCTTGAAGGCGGACGTGTCGGTATCGCTTCGCAAGCGGTGGGCATGGCCCGTGCCGCGTTCGAAGCGGCCCGCGACTACGCCCGCGAGCGCGACACCTTTGGCAAACCGATCATCGAACACCAGGCCGTCGCATTCCGCCTCGCCGATATGGCCACGCAGATCGCCGTCGCCCGGCAGATGGTGCATTACGCCGCGGCCCTGCGCGATAGCGGTCAGCCGGCGCTGGTCGAGGCTTCGATGGCGAAACTGTTCGCCTCGGAAATGGCCGAGAAAGTCTGCTCGATGGCGTTGCAGACGCTGGGCGGTTACGGTTACCTCAACGACTTCCCGCTGGAACGCATTTACCGCGACGTGCGCGTCTGCCAGATCTACGAAGGCACCAGCGACATTCAGCGCATGGTTATTTCGCGCAACCTTTAACCCCAACCCTTTGCAGGAGCTGCCGCAGGCTGCGATCTTTTGCTTTTGATTGTTAAAAACAAGATCANATCAAAAGATCGCAGCCTGCGGCAGCTCCTACAGGGTACAAATTCAGGAGTCATGTATGAGCTACGAAACGATTCTGCTGGAAAACCATGGCCGCGTCGGCCTGATCACCCTGAACCGTCCGCAGGCGCTGAATGCGTTGAATGCGCAACTGGTCAGCGAAGTGAACCACGCCCTTGATGCTCTGGAAGCGGATGCGAACATCGGTTGCATCGTCATCACCGGATCGAAGAAAGCCTTCGCCGCCGGCGCGGATATCAAGGAAATGGCCGAGCTGACCTACCCGCAAATCTACATGGACGACCTGTTCAGCGACAGCGACCGCGTGGCCAACCGCCGCAAGCCGATCATCGCTGCGGTCAACGGTTTCGCCCTTGGTGGCGGCTGTGAACTGGCGTTGATGTGCGACTTCATTCTGGCAGGCGACAACGCCAAATTCGGTCAACCGGAAATCAACCTCGGCGTGCTCCCGGGCATGGGCGGCACCCAGCGCCTGACCCGCGCCGTGGGCAAAGCCAAGGCCATGGAAATGTGCCTCAGCGGGCGGATGATCGATGCGGTGGAGGCCGAACGTTGCGGCATTGTTGCGCGGATCGTACCGAGCGATGAGTTGCTCGACGAGGCATTGAAAGTCGCCGCCGTGATCGCCAGCAAGTCGCTGCCGATTGCGATGATGGTCAAAGAAAGCGTCAACCGTGCGTTTGAGGTCAACCTGACTGAAGGCGTGCGCTTCGAGCGCCGGGTGTTCCACGCGGCGTTTGCGACGCAGGATCAGAAGGAAGGGATGGCGGCGTTTGTGGCGAAGCGTGCGCCGGAGTTTACCGGTAAGTAATGTTGCGTCCTCACTGACGCTATTGCGGGCAAGCCCGCTCCCACACTGGATTTGTGTACGACACAGATCCAGTGTGGGAGCCAGCCTGCTCGCGAAGCTTTTGAGGCAACATCAAAAGATCGCAGCCTTCGGCAGCTCCTACACCGGTTTCCTGTAGGAGCTGCCGAAGGCTGCGATCTTTTGGCTTTTACAGTGGATAGTTCTTCAGCTCACGCGCAATTACCATCCGCTGAATCTCGCTCGACCCCTCATAGATCTGGGTGATCCGCGCATCGCGGTAGTACTTCTCGACCGGATAATCCTCCAGATACCCGTACCCGCCATGAATCTGAATCGCCGACGAGCAGACCTTTTCGGCCATTTCCGAGGCGAACAGTTTGGCCTGCGACGCCTCTGACAGACACGGTTTGCCCGCCGAGCGCAGGCGCGCCGCGTGCAGGATCATCAAGCGCGCCGCGTTGATTTGCATGTGCATGTCGGCCAACAGGTTGGCGATGCTCTGGTGTTCGTTGATCGGCTTGCCGAACTGGATGCGATCACGGGAGTACACAAGCGCCGCTTCAAACGCCGCCCGGGCGATGCCCAAGGCTTGCGCAGCAATGCCGATGCGCCCGCCTTCGAGGTTGGACAGGGCAATCGCCAGGCCTTTGCCGCGCTCGCCGAGCAGATTGGCCTCGGGAATGCTGCAGTTGTTCAGGGTCACTGCGCAGGTGTCGGAGGCGCGGATGCCCATCTTGTGTTCGGTGCGATCAACGATGAAACCCGGCGTATCGGTGGGCACCAGGAACGCAGAAATGCCTTTCTTGCCCAGATCCGGGTCGGTCACCGCAAACACGATCGCCAGTTTCGCCCGTTTGCCGTTGCTGACGAATTGTTTGGCGCCGTTGATCACCCACTGGCCGTCGCGCAGTTCGGCGCGGGTGCGCAGGTTGTGCGCTTCGGAGCCGGCCTGCGGTTCAGTGAGGCAGAAGCAGCCAATCGTCTGACCACTGGCGAGATCCGCCAGCCAGGTCTTTTTCTGTTCTTCGCTGCCGTAATTCATGACCGGCCCACAACCCACCGAGTTGTGGATGCTCATGAACGCGCCAGTCGCGCCGTCACCGGCTGAAATTTCTTCGACGGCCAGCGCATAGGCGACGTAATCTACGTAAGTGCCACCCCATTCCTCGGGCACCACCATACCGAGCAAACCGAGTTCGCCCATCTTCGCCACCAGCGCGTCGTCGATCCAGCCAGCTTTTTCCCAGGCTTGTGCGTGAGGTGCGATTTCGCCACGGGCAAAATCCCGGGCCATGTCGCGGATCATTACTTGTTCTTCAGTCAGTTCGAGATCGTGCATGGCTCAGCTCCCGCTCTCATCAAAACCGTTAAAGAAACTCGCGACATGCCCGGCGTCCAGCGCAGTGAGGGTCGGCGGGTTCCAGCGTGGTGTCTTGTCTTTGTCGATCAGCAGGGCGCGCACGCCCTCGATCAGGTCGCCGCGTTCGAACCACTGACGATCCAGATGCAGTTCGAGGACGAAGCAGTGTTCCAGGCTCAGTTGCCGACCGCGACGGAGCATCTCCAGGGTCACGGCCATCGCCAGTGGCGAGCGGGTCTCCAGCAGGTCAGCGGTGGTCGTCGCCCACTCATGGCTGTCGGCGACGGTGACGGCGCGCAGTTGCTCGACAATGCTCGGCACGTCCGGCAGGGCGAAGAAATGGTCGATGGCCGGGCGCAACTTCTCCAGCGGTGCATCGCTCAGGGTTTGCACGCCGTTTTTCGCCAGCAGGCCCTGCAGATCCTTGAGCGGCGTGTCGCGCCATTCCAGATGATCGAGTTGTTCGTCGAGGCTCGGCAATTTGCTGCTGTCGACAAACCAGTCGGCCAGCCCGCAATACAGCGCATCCGCCGCACGAATCTGCACACCGCTGACGCCCAGATAGATCCCCAGTTCACCGGGAATGCGCGAGAGGAAATAGCTGCCGCCGACATCGGGGAAATAACCAATGGCCACTTCCGGCATCGCCAGACGGCTCTTCTCGGTGACCACCCGCAGGTCCGCACCTTGCACCAGGCCCATGCCGCCGCCGAGGACGAAGCCGTCCATCAACGCTAGTACCGGTTTGCGGTAGTGATGAATCGTCAGGTCGAGGGCGTATTCCTCGACGAAGAAATCTTCGTGCAGCGTGGCGCCGCTTTTGAAACTGTCGTACAGGGAACGAATATCGCCACCGGCGCAGAAAGCTTTTTCACCGGCACCGCGCAGCACCACCGCGTGCACATTGGCATCAGCGGCCCAGGCATCGAGTTGCTGCTGCAACTGCCGAACCATGTCGAGGGTGATGGCGTTGAGACCGGCGGGGCGGTTGAGGGTCAGGTGACCGATGTGGTTGCGAACCTCGGCCAGCACGTCGTTTTGCGTGGCATCCATGGACGGCGTCCGCGGGGATGAAGCCTGAGCAGTCATCACTAACTCCCTGCTTTTATTGTCTTTATTCGAGAAGCTCGCGCGCGAGCGTTGACGGATCGTAACAGTGCAAATTTGCCGTGTACAACGGGGATATGTGCAGGGGGAGTTTGCGTTTTTGCCTTAGGTAAAAATCGGATGTGCTTGTGCAGGAGCTGCCGAAGGCTGCGATCTTTTGATCTTGAAAAGATCGCAGCCTCGTTGCACTCGACAGCTCCTACAGGGAGAGTGAGGTGTCAGGTGAAGACTTCGCCGATGCTGCGGCGTTTGGCGTGCAGTTCGCTGGCGTGGATCAGTTGTTCGAGGTCTTCGGGAGTGACGTCGATAAAGGCTTCCATCTCAGCCAGTGCCCGTTTCAAATCCTCGGCGGTAATTGACTGACTGTCGACGGGAGTCTGCAGCGGCGCGGGTTCGGCCGGGCGTTTCGGGTAGCGGATGCGCGTCAGGTTGTTGTAGGCCAGCGCACTGAGCAGCATGCAGGCGGCGGCGAGCATCACCGGTTCCATGGCTTTCCAGTCCAGGGCGATGGTGGCGGGATCGGCCAGCACCAGTGTCAGCGCCAGTGCGCCGGCCGGTGGGTGCAGACAACGCAACCAGCACATCAGAATCAGCGCCATGCCTGCCGCCAGACAAGCACTGCCCAGGGTTCGCCCCAGGACATGAGCCACCAGCAACGCAATCACACTGGCGCACAGATAGCCGCCGATGATCGACCAAGGCTGCGCCAGCGCACCGGAGGACACGGCGAACAACAGCACCGCCGAAGCGCCCAATGGCCCGATCAGGTGATACGCCACTTCATGGCCGAATACCTGACTGCACGCCCAGACACTGAACAAGGTGCCCAGCGCCATACCGATGGCGGCGCGGCTCCATTCGGTGGGGCGGGTGTTGATGGCGGCGGGGAACCAGCGAGCGAGCATGTGAATCGGGTCCTTGGCAGTAAAATCGAGGCAAAAAAAAGGACTTGTCCGTTTCGGAAAGTCCTCTAAGCGTTCCAACTATTGGGGGAGGAACGCGCACAGTGTGCCGTGCAAATTCGATGCTGACAAATTCATATAAATGCTGCTTCAGTGCATTATTTTTGAATTGTGGCCACGCGACGTCCACTGACAAAACACCAATAACCCCCCAGCGCGGCCAAAGCGCTCAGGGCGTAGAACATGCTCGGCGCTGGCGTGTGCATCAGCAGGAACCCGCACATCACCGGACTCAGCGCACCGCCCAGTGCCGCGAGGTTTTGCGCGCCGTAATAACTGCCGCGCAGCTCCTCGGGAGCGAGGGTGTCGACGAAGAGGAAATCCGCCGGGTAAATGATCATCTCGCCGAGGGTGAAGATGAACATCGCCACGCACCAGCCGACGAGGCTGTCCGCCAGGCTGAAACCGATCAGACCGACGATGAACAACGCCGTGCCGCCGGCAATCCAGAACCGCAGGTGCTCGCGCTTGAGAAAGCGCCCGATCTGGTATTGCAGCAGGATCACCGTGATCGCGTTGCAGGCCAGCAGGGCGGCCATGGTGTCGAGTGTCTGTTCTTGGGTATGGGTCACCAGCAGGTATTGCGACAGGTACAGGGTAAAGCGCCCGTGAACCAGGGTGCTGAGCAGACAACCGAGGGTGAACAGGATCATCGTGCGGTCGTTTTTCAGGATGATCAGGGTGTTCAGGAAACTCTGTGGTGGGCTGGCCTGCGACAGCGTATTGGTCTCGCGGGACACGCCCAGCAGCAGGAAAACGCTGCCGGCGGCAATCAGCCCGGCGACGATAAACGGCGCTGAAGGCTGAACCCCGGCAATCACAACACCGATCATGGGGCCAACGGCGTAGCCAATATTGGTCAGCGTGTAGTTCAGTGAAAACGCCTTGACCCGCTGGCCGACCGGCAGGTTTTCACTGAGCATCGCTTTGGAGCAGATCAGGAACAGTGCCGACGCCGTTTCACTGATGATCAGCACCAGCGTGACCAGGTACAGATTCTGCGCGAACGTCAGCAGCATCAGGCCGACACCGCTGGAGAGCATGGTCAGGATCAACAGCTGACGCTTGTCGAGGCGATCGATGATGTAGCCGCCGTACAGCGACAACAGCGTGGCACTGAACACGGCGATGCCCAACAGCAGACCGACGTCCTGCGGGTTGAGGCCCAGTTTGTTACTGAGGAACAGGGTCAGTAGCGGACTTATCAGGGCACGGCTGATGACGATGCTCAGCGAGGTGATCATCAGTCGGCGTATCAGGCGGGAGTAGGTGGCCACGGCAGTGCAAATATCCTTATTTTTATGATGAAAACCCGCGTGGCAGCGAGCCTGCTCGCCAATACCGAGTGTCAGGCGCCAACGCAGTTGACTGACAGGACGCTATCGCGAGCAGGCTCGTTCCTACAAGGGATTTGTCCTGTCAGGGCAATCTCAGTTGCATGGCGCAGCGTCGCTCGGCGGTAAAACCCTGTTCGATTTCGTTCTGCAGGGCATCGCGCAAATGCGCTTCGTGCTCACCGGGTGCAACTACCACAAACCCCATCCGCTGATAAAACGGCGCATTCCACGGCACGTCGCGGAACGTGGTCAGGGTCACGGCGCGCATCTGTTCGCGGCGGGCATGTTCAATCGCGGCCAGCAGCAGTTGACGGCCCACGCCCTGACCCTGAAACACCAGGCCGACGGACAGTTCCTCAATGTGCAGTTGGTTGCCGACATCCAGCGCGCGGATAAACCCTGCGAGCTGCGCCGAGGTGTTTTCGGCGACCCAGACGTGGGCATGGTCGATGAATTGGCGATGTTGCGCGGCGCTGGCCACGTCGGTGTCGGCCAGCCAGGCGAGGGTCGGATCTGTGCGAAACAGCTCGGCGGCCGAGCGTTCGATGGCGGGGAGGGCGGCGGCATCATTCTGCCGCGCCCGGCGTACAACAAAACTCATGGTCAAGAAATCCCTGTAGGCGCTGTCGCTGGCTGCGATCTTTTTCCCGAAAGCGCAAAAGATCGCAGCCTCAATCAGTTCCTACAAGGGTTTCAGGTACAGCAGCACGTAATCGTTCTTGTCGAAACGGCCGGTCAGTACCGGTTGCAGACCCGCCAGCGAGGTGCCCTGCAGCGATTGCAGGTCCTTGCTGTCCATCATCAGCCAGGCCGGGCCTTTGAGGGCTTCGAGTTGCTGCACCGTTTCGGTGAACTGCGGTTGCAGGTCCTGCTCGACGTTGACCATGAACTTGATCGCCTTGGCGTCTTTGCCCATGCCGTGCAGCACCAGCAGTGCCGGGTTCTGCTGCACCTGCGCGAACGCGGCGCGACTGAACGCCTGCGTGTCGTACAAGCGTCGCTCCACCGGTTCGAACACCGCGGCATACACCATCCACAACGCGAGTACCGAGCACAGCGCCAGCACTTCGGCACGCCAACGCGGCATCAACAGGCGCGACAACGCGAGCAATTGCAGAGCACCAAGCACGATCAGCACCAGGGTCAGACCGTCGAGCTGCTCGGGGAAGCGGCGTTTGGCAACCAGCAGGGCCACCATCAACAGTCCCGGCGTCACCAGCCAAATGCCTTGGATCACCCCACGCAATACGCGGAACACCCGACCGTGCAGCACCTGAAACGGGTACGCCGCGATGATCGCCGCCATCGGCAACATCGGCAGCAGGTAACGCGCCTTCTTCGCTTGCGGAATCGACAGGCCAACCATGACGATCAGCCCGGCAGCCGCGCAGTATTGCACCAGACGCAAGGCCGGCCCGCGCTGATGCGGTTTGCTCAGCCAGGTCGCCGCCAACGCCAGGATCGCCAGCGGATACGCCAGTGCGTAGTTGCCCATGGAACTGGTGAAGTAATACAGCGAACCGCTGACGCCTTCACTGCCGTCCATGCGCCCCATGAACTGCATGCGGATCACGTCTTGCAGGAACGCTTCGCCGCCACTGAGTCTGGCCAGCCACAACAGCAGCCCCACGCACGCGGCGAGCAGGATCGACGCCAGCACACCGAACACCAACAGGCGTTTCCACTCACGATTGAGCAGGTAGTAACTGCAGAGCATGCCGGTCGGCACCACCAGGCCGATCGGCCCACGGATACCAAAACCCAGCAGCAACAGGACAAAGATCAGCGGCCAGCGTCGGCGCGAGCCGAAGTGGTCGTGCGCGTAACCCAGATAAAACACCGACAGCGCCACGGCTGCCAGCATCAGGTCTTGCGACACCGCGCGCACTTCGGTGACGAAGGTGCTGGTGAGCATCAGCAGCGCAATGCTGATCAACGCCCAGCGTTGCGAATGCACCGCCAGCAAGCGGTACATCAACGTCACGATCACGCCGCCGGCAATGGCGCTGGGCAGCCACGCCGTCAGGGTATTGATCGCGCCGAAGGGCAGCGACAACAGCCAGATGAACAGCGTCGAAAGCGCCGAATAATCGGCGTACGGCTGCCCGTAGGTCGTCGGGAATACCGTTGGCCCGTGCCTGAGCATCTCTTGGGCAAACAGCACAAAACGTGAATCGAAGCCAATGGGAGCCTGTCCGTAAACCCCGGCGATAAACAACAGCAGTGCCAGCAGCCCTGCGATCAGGGACTGCCGGCGGATGACAGGCGACAACGTGGTCAAGCGACGTCCGCTTTGTGAGGCCACTGCTGCAGTGGCATCGGCAGTTTGCGCGAATCGCCTCGGCCGATCGGGAAGTACTTGAAGCCATTGCGCGCCAGACGCTCGGCGTCGTACAGGTTGCGGCCGTCGAAGATCACCGGGGCTTTCAGGCGTTGCTCGATCAGGTCGAAATCCGGCGCCTTGAATTGCTGCCATTCGGTGCAGATGATCAGCGCGTCGGAACCCGCCAGCACCGATTCCGGGGTGCCCATCAGCATCAGTTTTTCTTCGTTCGGGTACAGGTGCTGGGTTTCCTGCATCGCTTCCGGGTCGAACGCGCGCACACTGGCGCCGGCGGCGAACAGCGAATCGAGCAGCACGCGGCTGGGCGCGTCACGCATGTCGTCGGTGTTCGGCTTGAACGCCAGGCCCCACAGGGCGAAGGTCTTGCCGCGCAGGTCACCTTTATAGAACGCGTTGATGCGGTCGAACAGCTTGTGCTTCTGCCGCTCGTTGATCGCTTCGACCGCTTGCAGCAGGTCGCTGGAGCAATGCGCCTGCTCGGCGCTGTGAATCAGCGCGCGCATGTCTTTGGGGAAGCACGAGCCGCCATAACCACAGCCCGGGTAGATGAAGTGGTAACCGATGCGCGTGTCGGCACCGATGCCCTGACGGACCGATTCGATGTCGGCGCCCAGGTGTTCGGCCAGTTCGGCGATCTGGTTGATGAAGCTGATCTTGGTCGCCAGCATGCAGTTGGCGGCGTATTTGGTCAGCTCGGCGCTGCGCAGGTCCATGAACATGATGCGGTCGTGGTTGCGGTTGAATGGCGAGTACAGGTCGCGCATCACATCGCGCACGTCGTCACCTTCGCAGCCAATGACGATGCGGTCCGGACGACGGCAGTCGGACACCGCCGAACCTTCCTTGAGGAATTCCGGGTTGGAGACGATATCGAACTGCAGCTCACGACCGGCCTTGTCCAGCGCGGCTTGAATGTGCGCACGCAGGGTGTCGCCGGTGCCAACCGGTACGGTGGATTTCTCCACCAGAATCAGCGGCTGCTCACGGTGGCGCGCCACCGCGTCACCCACCGACAGCACGTATTTCAGATCAGCCGAGCCGTCGTCGCTGGACGGTGTACCCACGGCGATGAATGCGACACGACCGTGCTGCACGGCGAGTTTTTCATCCGAGGTGAAATGCAGGCGGCTGGAGTCCAGACCTTCGCGCACCAGGCTCGACAGGCCCGGTTCGAAGATGCTGACGTGACCCTGGCGCAGCAGTTCGACTTTCTTCTGATCGATGTCCATGCACACGACGTCGTGACCGACTTCGGCCAACACGGCGGCCTGCACCAGACCGACATAACCGCTACCAAATACTGTGATTTTCATGGAGCACTCCTGAATTCGGGCGCACGAGACGGACGAGTGTTAATAGTGATGACCCCGAGCATGACCAGTGCCACGCCCAGCGATTTAGTGAAACTGAACGATTCGTTGAACAGCGGCAGACTGGCCGCCAGCAGGTACACCAGCGCATAGCTGATGCTCAACAGTGAATAGGCCCGCCCCAGCGGCAGATCGCGCAAGGCCGCGAGCCAGCAGAGCATCGACAGGGCGTAGGCGAAAATTGCCGCCACCACCACGGCCAGTGCCGACAGATCGACACTGCCAGTGCTCAACGCCGCCAGCCATTGTTCCGGTTGTGGCAGGCGCGTCATGCTCCAGCGCATCCCCAACTGGGCAGCACTGACCAGACCCACGCTGGCCAGCGCAAAACCGATACCTCGTGCCTGGTTCATGACTGTTGCCCCAGCAAAACCACGCCACCGATCACCAGCGCCACGCCCAGCCAATGCTGGCGGTCGATGGGCTCGCGAAAGACGAAGCGGGCGATCAGGGTGATCAGCACGAAGTTGAGGCTGAGCATCGGGTAAGCGATGCCTACTTCAAGACGTTGCAGCACCAGCAGCCAGACCAGCAGCCCGCTGCCGAGTGAAAACAGCGCCAGCCACAACCACGGCGAACGCAGTTTGTCAGCCCACGACGACTCAACGCCGCGCCAGCTCTCCACGGCGAATTTCTGTGCGACTTGCCCCAGACACGTCAGCAGACACGCCGTCAGTAACAGCAACCAACTCATGACGGATCCTTGGGCAGCACCATGATCACCAGATTGCCCGATTCGTAACGGGTACCGTCTTTAGGCAGCAGATCGAGTTCTTCAAGTTCGTCCTGACCCTTGACGCGCATCAGCACGCCGACCGAGCCGCTGCGGCGCGCTTCACGGACCCATTGCTGAACGTTGTCTTTGGTGAGTCGGCGTTCAGCACCTTCCGGGTAGGACAGACCGTATTTGAGTTCGCCGACCGTGTTGTACAGCGCGACCTGCGGTTGTTTCATGCGCCAGGCCAGTGCCGCTGCGGCGCCCAGATCGTTGCTCAGCAAGTGCGTGGCACCGGACAGTTCAGTGACGTGATGGCGGATGAACTGATCCGGGGTTTTGTTGGCCACCACCGATTTGGGCAACGCCGCCGGCAGGATCCCGGCCAGCAACAGGCTGCCCAGCGCCGGTGCCGCCCAGCATTGCAGCGGCAGGAACGCTTGCGCCAGGTTGGCGATGATCCAGCCGATCAAGGCAATGAACACCAGCACCATACTGTGCAGTTCGTGGTCGTACACCGGTTTGTTCAGTTGCAGGTAAACCAGTGCGATCAGGGTGACCACACCCAGCAGCAGGTTCAGCAGACCGTTGATCCCCAGCGCCTGACCTTGTTCCAGACGCAGACGATCAGCCAGCGCATTGCCCAGCAGCAGTGCCAATGGCAGCAGACATGGCAGGATGTAGGTCGGCAGCTTGCCGTTGCTCAGGCTGAAAAAGCCCAGCGGCAACCACAGCCACAGCAACAGAAAGACCATGTTCGGCTGGGCCCGGGTTTGCCAGGCTTGCTTGAACGCGGTCGGCAACAGGCCAACCCACGGCAGACTGAACGCCACCAGCAGCGGCAGGTAAAACCACCATGGCGCATCGTGCTGCGCATCGTCACCGGCGAAGCGGCGGATGTGTTCGTGCCAGAAGAAAAACCGCCAGTAATCCGGTTCCTGTGCGTGCACCGCCAGTGCCCACGGCAAGCTGACGACGATCGCGATGGCGATGGCCACCGGACCGAACACCAGCAGTTCACGCCAGCGTTTTTGCCAAAGCATCCACGGCAACGCGATCAGTACCGGCAGCAACCAGGCAAGAAAGCCCTTGGTCATGAAACCCATGCCGCAGGCAAGCCCCAGCACCGCCCAGGCACCCAGACGGTGCCCGGTGCTTTTGCTGTCGAGCGCAAACCACAGCGCCACCAGACTCAGGTTGACCCAGAAGGTGAATTGCGGATCGAGGTTGGCGTACCCTGCCTGACCGGCGACGACTGTGAAACTCATGTAGAGCAGGGCGCAGACGAAGCTCTTGCGCGGATCGTTCCATAGCCTGCGCGCGACCAGGTAGGCCAGCAACACACTCAAAGCCGTGCTGAGGGCCGACGCGAAGCGCACGCCGAACAGGTTCTGCCCGAACAGTTCCTGGCCGATGGCGATCATCCAGTAGCCGGCAATCGGCTTCTCGAAATAACGCAGGCCCATGAAATGCGGCGACACCCAGTTGCCACTGAGTAGCATGTCCTGGCTGATCTGTGCGTAACGGGTTTCGTCGGGGATCCACAGGCCATGGGTGCTCAACGGCAACAGATAGGCCAGCAGACAAAGGCCGACCAACAGCGGCAGTGCCCAGCGTCTGGTCATGCGCCTTGCACTCCCAGCCAGCCTTCGCGGCCTTCGAGCGCACCGCGTTGCACGCGGCCCACGGGCAAGGTGTTGAAATACTCGGGCAGCAAGTTGCCCAAGGGTTGGAAGTCAATGTGGCGCTGGCGTGCATCGGCCAGCAATTGACGAAAGTCCTGAGCCATCAGAATCCCTTCTACTTCGGCATGAATGGTGTAGACGTTGAGTGCTTGCGACTGGAACCGGTCGAGGATGAAGGCGTTGAAGTCCTTCGCCGCCACGTGCGGGCCGACGACTTCGTCGAAGGTCGGCAGGTCCACTGGAATCTGCGGCGTGCCCGGTGTGCCGTCCGCCAGCAGCGGACGGAACAGGCTCTGCCCACGGCAATCGCTGTTGTAGCGAAAGCCGAAAGTCTGCTTGGCCTCGATCACGCGCTCGTCCGCACGCCAACCGGCGGCGGCCGAACACTGGATCTTTTCGCCGAGGATGTCGCTCAAGGTGTCGACGCCGCGACGGATCTGTTCGATCAGTTGCGCGTCACTCCAGCGACCGGCATTGGCCTGCCAGCCATGGTGATCCCAGGCGTGCAGGCCAACCTCGTGACCGGCGTCCCGGGCCTGACGCATCAGGTGCCCGAGATCACGGCCAATCGGTTTGCCGGGCCAGGCGGTGCCGGCCAGCAGAATGTCCCAGCCGTACAGGCCGGCAGCGTTGGAACGCAGCATTTTCCAGAGGAACTGCGGGCGAATCAGGCGCCACAGATGCCGGCCCATGTTGTCCGGGCCGACACTGAAGAAAAACGTTGCCTTGACCTGTGCCTCGTCGAGCATCTCCAACAGACGCGGCACACCTTCTCGGGTGCCGCGGTAGGTGTCGACATCGATACGAAGACCTGCCTGCATTACTTCTTGTCCGCGATTTCGAGCATGGCTTCACGCAGGAAGAAGTCCAGGGTGTTGCCGATGGTCTCGCGCATTTCCACGGTCGGCTCCCAGTTCAGCAGGCGCTTGGCGTTGGCAATGCTTGGTTTGCGGTGTTCCACGTCCTGGTAACCGGCACCGTAGAACGCCTTGCTTTCCACGTCGCGGAAACCGGCGAACGGCGGGAAGTTGTGACGCAGCGGGTGTGCTTCGAACTGACGCAGCAGCTCCTCGCCCAGTTGACGGATGCTGGCTTCGTTGTCCGGGTTGCCGATGTTGATGATCTGACCGTTGCAGACATCGTTGTCGTTGTCGATGATGCGCGCCAGTGCTTCAACGCCGTCAGCGATGTCGGTGAAGCAACGCTTCTGCTCGCCACCGTCGAACAGGCGGATTGGCGTGCCTTCCACCAGGTTGAGGATCAACTGGGTGATGGCGCGGGAGCTGCCGATACGCGCCGAATCCAGTCGGTCCAGACGCGGACCCATCCAGTTGAACGGACGGAACAGGGTGAAGTTCAGGCCCTTGGCGCCGTAAGCCCAGATCACGCGGTCCAGCAGTTGCTTGGAGACCGAGTAGATCCAGCGCTGCTTGTTGATCGGGCCGACGATCAGGTTCGAGCTGTCTTCGTCGAAGTTCTTGTCCTGGCACATGCCATAGACTTCCGAAGTCGACGGGAAGATCACGCGCTTGTTGTACTTGACGCAGTAGCGAACCAGTTTCAGGTTTTCTTCGAAGTCCAGCTCGAATACGCGCAGTGGGTTGCGGGTGTATTCGATCGGGGTGGCGATGGCCACCAGCGGCAGGACCACGTCGCACTTCTTGATGTGGTACTCGATCCACTCGGAGTGAATGCTGATGTCGCCTTCGACGAAGTGGAAGTTCGGGTGGCTGCGCAGACGGTCGATGGCGTCGGAGCCGATGTCCAGACCGTAGACTTCGTAGCGGTCGTCACGCAGCAGGCGCTCGGACAGGTGGTTACCGATGAAGCCGTTGACGCCCAGAATCAGTACGCGGGTACGACGTGGCGCACGCCCGGATTCGGCGCCGCGCAGCAGCGAGCCATCCACCAGACCCAGTTCGTTGGCCAGTTGCGGGCCGCTGAGGTACAGACCGTTGTCGTTGCGCTGACCGGCGTTGATCACCAGCGAGTCCTGACCGCAGGCAATGCGCAGCGGATCGACGCTGATCACGCGGCCTGGCGCCTGGCCTTCGTTGCCTTTGACGACTTCGGCGCTCCAGACGATCAGTTTGTGCTCGCCCACGGCGCAGAACGCACCTGGGTAAGGACGGGTCACGGCGCGCACCAGGTTGAACAGTTCTTCGGCCGGTTTGGCCCAGACCAGTTTGCCGTCCGCCGGGGTACGACGACCGAACACGGTGGCTTTCGATTCGTCCTGTGGGGTTTCAGTGATCTTGCCTTGCAGCATGTTCGGCAGGGTGTCGCGCAGCAGGTCGCTGGCGGCGGTGCGCAGTTTGGCGTGCAGGGTCAGGCCGGTGTCGCTGCGTTCGATGGCAACACGCTGTTGAGCAACGATGGCGCCGGCATCGGCGCGCTTGACCATGCGGTGCAGGGTCACGCCGGTTTCGGTTTCGCCGTTGACCAGCACCCAGTTCGCCGGAGCGCGACCGCGGTAGCGCGGCAACAGCGAACCGTGCAGGTTGAATGCACCTTTTTTGGCCAGGGCCAGCAGTGGCTCGCTCAGCAGGTTGCGGTAGTAGAAGGAGAAGATGTATTCCGGGTCCAGCTTGGCGATGCGCTCGATCCACAGTGGGTGGTTGGCGTCTTCCGGCGCGTGCACCGGGATGCCTTTGTTGGCGCACAGCTGGGCCACCGACGCATAGAACGCGTTTTCTTTCGGATCATCGGCGTGAGTGAACACTGCTGCAATGTCAAAGCCGCTGTTGAGCAGGGCTTCAATGCCGGCGCAGCCAATATCGTGGTAGGCGAAGACAACAGTTTTTGCACTCATGAGAGAACCTGATCGGAAGTGGAAGAAGTAGCGGTAGAAGAAAGACCATCAACGGTGACGGCAGGGGCCGGATCGGCCGGCTGGCTGCGCAACACCTTTTCGATGAAGAAACGCGGACGGGCGCGGACATCGCTGTACATGCGGCCCAGGTATTCACCCAGCAGGCCCATGCCGATGAACTGGCCACCGGTGAACACGAACAGCACGGCGAACAGCACGAACGTACCGTCACCGGCCCAGCCGGCACCGAAGGCCAGACGCAGAACGATCAGCGCGACGGCGAACAGCACACCCAGACCGGCCATGGCGAAGCCGACGATGCTGAGCAGGCGCAGCGGCGTGGTGGTCATGCAGGTCACCAGATCGAACATCAGGTTGATCAGGCGCATCGGGCTGTATTTCGAGTCGCCGTGTTCACGCTCGGCGTGGGCCACGACGATTTCGGTGGTGTGACGGGCGAAGCTGTTGGCCAGGATCGGGATGAACGTGCTGCGTTCGCGGCAGGCGAGCATCGCGTCGATGATGGTGCGGCGGTAGGCGCGCAGCATGCAGCCGTAGTCGCTCATGGCAACGCCAGTGGAGCGCTGCACGGCAAGGTTGATCAGCTTCGACGGATAACGGCGCAGCGCCGAGTCCTGACGATTGCCGCGCACGGTGCCGACCACGTCGTAACCTTTTTCGGCCTCGGCCACTAGCCGCGGGATTTCTTCCGGCGGGTTCTGCAGGTCGGCGTCGAGGGTGATCACCACGTCGCCCTTGCACTGTTCAAAACCGGCCATGATCGCGGCGTGCTGACCATAGTTGCGGTTGAGAATGACCGCCACGAACGGGCTGTTTTCACGCCCGGCGGCTTCTTCAAGCATGTTTGCCGATTCGTCGCGGCTGCCGTCGTCGACCAGCACGATTTCGAAATCGTGATGCAACTGGCGGCAGGCCGCCTCGGTACGACGCAGCAGCTCGGGCAGGCTTTCCTGTTCGTTGTAGACCGGGATGACGATCGACACGCTACGGATTGGATAAGGTTTCACAGGCGTTTTTCCATGATGTGTGCGATGGCACCGACCACACGGTCAAGGTCTTGACCGGTCATGTCGGGGAACAGCGGAATCGAGCACAGCCGCGCCGAGTTCCATTCGGTGTTGGGCAGGTAGAGGTCGGGGTCACGCTGGCGATACCAGGTGTGCAAGTGGGTGGCGATGAAATGGATACCGGTGCCGATGCCCTGATCCTGCAACGCCTTCATGAAGGCTTCGCGGTCCATGCCGCAACGCTCGCTGTCGATGCGCAGGATGAACAGGTGCCAGGCGTGTTGCTGGGCATAGTCGGGCAGGGCCAGCGGTTGCACTGGCAGGCCTTCGAACTTTTGCAAATAGGTCGTGGCCAGTTCGGTGCGGCGGGCGTTGATTTCGTCCAGGCGCTGCAACTGCACCAGGGCAATCGCGGCGTTGATGTCGGCCAGGTTGTACTTGAAGCCCGGCTCCATCACTTGTGCCTGCGGCTTGCGGCCACCGGTCAGACGGTCATAGGCGTCGACGCCCAGGCCGTGGAATTTGAGCATGCGCACGCGGCTGGCGAGGGCTTCGTCGTCGGTGACGAACATTGCGCCTTCGGCACAGGTCATGTTCTTGATCGCGTGGAACGAGAAGATCGCCGTGCCTTGCGAACCGACGTGCCGGCCCTTGTAACGCGTGCCGGCAGCGTGGGCGGCGTCTTCGATGACCGGGATGCCGTGTTTGTCGGCCAGGGCATACAGCGGATCGAGATCGAATGCCGCGCCGGCATAGTGCACCGGGATGATCGCTTTGGTTCGCGGAGTGATGGCCGCTTCGATGCGCGCAGCGTCGGTCATCAGCGTGTCGCGGTCGACATCGACGAACACCGGTTTGACGCCCAGCAGGGAGATCATGTTGGCGGTCGAGACCCAGGTCTGCGACGGGGTGATGACTTCGTCGCCCGGGCCGATGCCCAGGGCCAGCAGCGTGATGTGCATCCCGCCGGTGGCCGAAGACAAGGCCACCGCGTGCTTGCAACCCACGTACTGCGCAAATTGCTCTTCGAGTGCCTGGTTTTTCGGCCCCGTGGTGATCCAGCCCGAGCGCAACACCTGCTCGACAGCGGCAATTTCCTCATCGCCGATACTGGGGCGAGAGAAGGGGAGAAACGCCTGACTCATGGGCACCTCATTGCAAAAAATAAAAGGATGGACTCACGCAACTGTTGGATCCAACCACAGCGTAGACGCAGAAAAGCGCTCCTGCATCAATAACTTGGCAAAAAAAGCATGACGTCGGGGATAGATTGACTTTTCACGATTTGCCCGGCAGGTTGGGGCATAGCCACTACCGAACCTATGGGAATTAAGGTTATGCCGGTTTTTGTGAAAGGAACATGAAAAACCGGTTGGCGAATCGTTTATCTGTCACTTATACAGCCGCTGTTCAGGCTTCTGCCGTCCATCGCGGTTTTTTGTCCGACAGTGCAGCTCAAGTACCTTCTTTACTTCAAGTACATTGCATTTGTTAGTTGTTGTAGTGCTGTACGTTTTTTACTCAAGGTTTAACGTTTGATTGATTTAGTTGCTGCAACCCCCGACGCTCCAAAAACCAACCCGATGAGCCTGTACCTCGCGCGTTTGGCGCCCTCCAGCCAATTGACCATGCGTTACGTGCTGCAAGATGCGGCCGATCGCCTGGGCTTTGAAGACATGAATGTCGAAGAGATTCCCTGGCATGCCTTGCAACCAGAAGGTGTTGTTGCACTGGTTGCTGCATTACGCGCAGACAACTACGCACCGAACACTTCTTCGTTGTATGTGAATGCGGTGCGCGGCGTCATGAACGAGGCCTGGCGCATGAGCCTGATCAGCCAGGAACATCTTTTGAAGATGCGCTCGGTCAAGGGCATTGCCGGCACACGGTTGTCCCAGGGACGCAATCTCAAGCGCACGTTGATTCACGAATTGATGGAAGTCTGCGCCGCCGACCCGCGTCCGCAGGGCCTGCGCGATGCGGCGATCATCGCGTTGCTGTACGGCACGGGTATGCGCAAGTCGGAATCGGTGGACCTGGACCTGAATCAGGTCGACTTCACAGAGCGCAGCCTGTGCGTCACCGCCAAGGGCAACAAGCAGTTGATCAAGTACGCGCCGGCGTGGGCATTCAGCAAGCTCGATGCGTGGCTCGAACTGCGCCGTTCGCAGCTCAAGGAAGGTGAGAGCGATGATGCCTTTCTGTTCAACCGCATTCGCCGTGGCAGCCACATCACCCGCGAGCGCATTACCAAGCATGCGATCTACTACATTGCCCGTCAGCGGGGTACGCAGGTCGGGGTGAAGATCATGCCCCACGACTTCCGTCGCTCGTTCATCACTCGGGTGATCGAGGAGCACGACCTGTCGATTGCGCAGAAACTGGCGCATCACAGCAACATCCAGACCACCGCCAACTACGATGTGCGCGATGACAACGAGCGGCGGCGGGCGGTGGATCGCTTCGATCTCTGATCAGTTCAGGCCAAACACATGCGCCGCACCGAGCACCGACAGCTGCACCGCGCTGCCGGCGGGCGGTGCGTGCATACCGGTGCTGCGCACCAGAATCGAACGGGCCGGATCCTGAGTCGCGGATGAACTCAGTTCAACCGTCAAAGTGCAGGTGTTGCCGGCAAAATCACGGTCGGTGACCAGTGCGTGGCAGCCGTAACTGTCAGAGGCCACCTCGGCGATCTGCAGTTGTTCTGGGCGCAGCATGATTTGCGCGGCGCCACTGAAACCGTTGCTGTTCACCGCCACCTGACCCAGATCGCAATGCGCCCAACCCGCCTCGATCTGCGCGGGCAGGACCACCGCTTCGCCGAGAAAGTGCGCGGTCTGTTCATCCTCCGGATAGCGGTAGAGATCCATCGGATGCCCGGACTGCACCAGCCGGCCACTGCGCATCACGGCCAATTGATCGGCAAACGACAACGCCTCGCTCTGATCGTGAGTCACCAGAATGGTGGTGACGCCGGCGTCTTCGAGCAGGCGCGCGACCATTTTGCGCATGGCACTGCGCAAACCGGTGTCGAGGGCGGAGAACGGCTCATCCAGCAGCATCAGTCGTGGTTGTTGCGCCAGAGCGCGGGCCAGCGAGACCCGCTGTTGCTGGCCGCCCGACAGCTCATGCGGCCAACGGTGGGCCATGTTGGCGTCGAGGGCCACGCTGTCCATCAACTCAAGGATGCGCTGGGTGCGGGCCGCCCCGGTCAGGGCCAGACCGAAGCCGATGTTCGCCGCCACCGTCATGTGCGGGAACAACGCACCGTCCTGCGGCACGTAGCCGATCTGCCGCTGATAGGCCGGCACCGCGTGGCTGCGATCGACCAGCGTCTGGCCGTTGAGCGTAAGGCTGCCGCTGTCGGGGAATTCGAACCCGGCGATCATCCGCAACAGCGTGGTTTTGCCGGAACCGGAGGGGCCGACGATCACCGTGCGGCTGCCGGTCGGCACGTTGAGGCTGACGTCGTCGAGCGCCTTCTGCGCGCCGAAGGTTTTACTGAGGTTGTGCAGTTCGAGAGCGTTCATCGGCCAGCGGTACGCCTGGATTGGTGATAGAGAATGGCCGTCAGCGGCAGTGAAAGCAGGATCATCAAAAACGCGTAAGGCGCTGCGGCGGCGTAATCGATTTCGCTGGTCATCGCCCAGAAACCGGTAGCGAGGGTGCGCGTGCCGTTGGGCGCGAGCAGCAGGGTTGCGGTCAGCTCATTGGTGATTGCCAGGAACACCAGCGCCGCACCTGCCGCCGCGCCGGGAGCCGCCAGGCGCACAGTGATCAGCCACAATGCGCGCAACGGCGAGCGGCCAAGGCTTTGTGCGATGTTTTCCAGCTCGACCGGGGCTTGCGCGAAACCGGCGCGCAGACTGACCAGCGCCCGCGGCAGGAACATCAGCAGATAGGCCAAGAGCACCGTGATGGTGGTCTGGTAGATCGGCCGGGCGAAATGAATGGTCACGGTGACCAGCGCCAAAGCAACGACAATGCCGGGCAGTGAACTGGTGATGTAGTTGCAGCCTTCCAGCAAGCGCTGGAGCTTGCCCGGAGAGCGGATCGACAGCCACGCAATGGGAATCGCCGCGACACTGGTCAACAATGCGCCGGCCACGCCATACGACAGGGTTTGCAGCAAGGCTGGCAACAGCTCGTCGCCTTGCCAGACCTGCGCACCACCGGCCACCAGCCAGCGGCCCAGCGTGAGCAACGGCACACCGAGTGCCAGCAGGCAGGTTAAGGTTTGCAGCAATAAAGCCAAGGTTGTCGCGCCGCGCCCCAGTTGAACGCTGCGCTGATCCCGGGCGCTGCCGGAACCGACCCGCGCATAACGCGCCTGGCCACGAGCAGCGGATTCCGCCGTGAGCATCGCCAGACAGCACAGCGCCAGAACCCCGGCGAGCATGTTGGCGGCCGGGCCGTTGAAGGTCGATTTGAACTGATCGAAGATCGCCGTGGTGAAAGTGTCGAAACGGATCATCGCGTACAAGCCGTATTCGGCCAGCAAATGCAGGCCGACCAACAACGCGCCACCGCAGATTGCCAGGCGCAGTTGCGGCAACACCACCCGGAAAAACACCGCCCACGGCTTCAGCCCGAGGGACTGAGCGACATCTTCAATCGCCGGATCGAGACGGCGCAAGGTCGCGGCAATCGGCAAATACAGAAACGGGAAATAGGCGATCACCGACACCAGCACGCCGGCCGGCAGACCGTGGATCGACGGAATCAAACTGACCCACGCATAACTGTGGACGAACGCCGGCACGGCCAGTGGCGCTACCGCCAGCAGCGACCACAGACGCCGGCCGGGCAGATTGCTGCGTTCGGTCAGCCAGGCCAGGGTTGTCCCGAGCACAATGCACAGCGGCAAGGTGATCAGCACCAGCAGCACGGTGTTGATCAGCAACTCGCCGACCCGCGGGCGAAACACCAGGGCTTCGAGGGTCGCCCAACCGGTGTACCACGCCACGCCGATCACGAAGGCAATCGGCAGCAGTGACAGCAACGACACCAGCACCGCCGAGCTCACCACCCACGAACTGCCGCGCCCGGCCAGCGTGCGGGGCGGGTGGAGGAGGTTGGCGGGGGCCGTCACCACGGCCGGTGCAGGCAAGGTTTTGGGCATCACTTAGAGCAACCCGGCCTGGGTCATCAGCTCGACGGCTTTTTTGCTGTCGAGGGTCGACGCATCGACTTTCGGCGCATCGAGGGTTTTCAGCGGGGTCAGCTTCGGATTGGACGGCGCGTCTTTACCCACGGCGTATTCGAAGGAGTTGCCGGTTTCGAGTACTTCCTGACCTTCCTTGCTGGTGATGTATTTGACGAACTTCTGCGCTTCATCCTGATGCTTGCTCGATGCCAGCACACCGGCGCCGGAGGTGCTGACGAACGCGCCCGGATCCTGATGTTTGAAGTAGTACAACTGGGTGTTTTTGCTGTTCTCGCCGGTCTTGGATTGATCGACGAAGCTGTAATAGTGGTAGATCACGCCGCTGTCGATCTGTCCGGCGTTCACCGCTTTTAGCACCGCGCTGTTGCCGCGATAGATCGTGGCGTTGGTCTTCATGCCCTTGAGCCATTCCAGCGTGGCAGCTTCGCCTTTCTGTTGCAGCACAGCGGCGACGATCGCCTGGAAGTCCGCGCCAGCCGGGGAGGCGGCCCATCGGCCTTTCCAGGCCGGGATGGCGAGGTCGAGCAGGGATTTCGGCAGGTCTTTTTCAGTCAGCTTGTCCGGGTTGTAGACGAACACGGTGGAACGGGCAGCGATGCCGACCCAATTGCCGTGGGCCGGACGGTAGGCAGCGTCGACTTGCTCAAGGGTCGCGGGCGCCAGCGGGGTAAACAGTTTGGCGTTGTCCACCAGCACCATCGCCGGGGAGTTCTCGGTGAGGAATACGTCTGCCGGCGAGGCGGCGCCTTCCTGCACGAGCTGGTTGCCCATTTCGGTGTCATCGCCGTTGCGAATGGTCACCGGGATCCCGGTTTCCTCGGTGAAACCGGCCACCCAGGCCTTGGTCAGCGTTTCATGCTGCGCGTTGTAAACCACCAGACCCACCGAGTCGGCGGCAACAGCATGCCCGGTGCCGAGCAACGCGGTGGCCAGCAATGCGCGCTTGAAGAAGGATGGAAAGCGTGGATTCATTCGGGCAGCTCCTATTTTCAGACGTTATGAGCAAACCCTCGCAGGAAACAATGCGAACGATTTGCAAGTGTCGAGTCGCGGCAATGTAGGGTGGCAAATGAGAAAAAAACGTCAAAGAAGCCGTTAATAGTTGTCATTGCCATTCAAATTTACCGCGACTCTCTGCTTTTGTCTTAACGTCATCGCTCAGGAGTGGGGGATGTAAGCCACGCTCTGGTCTTCCCGCCCGTGAAAGACCTGCTCGCCACGGGTGGGCGTGGTGGTAATGACTTGATGGTCAGCCTTCAATGCATCGAGCGGCACGGCATCACCGGAACGGTATTGCGCCACGAAAATCGTGCGTTGCGGGTCCCACCGTTCCCCGCTGGTGCGTTCCAGCCAGGCGATCAGCGTTGCTGTGTCGCCATTGTGCGGAAAGTCCTGGATCGTTTCCGGCACGTAGTAGAACGGTGCACCACCGGTTTGCAGGTACATCGGCACTTTGTTGTCGACCTCGACCATGACCATGCGCCATTGATTCAACGGTGCCTGCTGACTGGCCTGCTCGCGAACCTGTTCGCCGAAGCGGATGACACCGCCGCCGCTGTTGGTCCACGGGTAAAGCACACCCAGGATCGCGGCAAGCAACACGGTGGTGACAGCGAAACCGATCTTCAGCCCGCGGCCTTCGCTGTGGCGAGCGGCCATGCGCCGGGTCACCCACCAGGCACCCAGCAGTTGCGCGAAGGGCACCAGCGGCAAGACGTAATAGCTGCGGCGACTGCCACTGGCGGTGAAGAACAGCATCAGCAGCGCGAGCCCTTGAATCAGCCAGCGGGTATCCGGTTCGATGTGCTTCCAGTTGCGCGCGGCAACCCACAAGGCGATCAACCAGCACGGCGCCCAGGGCAGGGTGTAGACCGGCAGGTAGATCAAGTAGGTGTAAATCGGCCCGAACTGATCGAACGGCTGGAAAAACCGCACAACGTTTTCACGCAGTACCAGCCCCAGGCCACTTTGTTCATAGTTGGGCGCGCCGTAGAAGTGCGAGAGCACGAACGGCGTCATGTAAAACGCCCCGGCGATCAATATCGCCGCGAACAGTCGCAGGTTCAGGTGACGTTTCCAGCGGTGCTCACTGAGCAGGTGTGGCAGCAGCACCAGCCCCGGCAGGATGAAACCGATCAGGCCCTTGAACAGCGAGGTCAGCGACAGCAGGCCGAAGAACACTACGTAGCGCCAGAAGCGGGTGTCATCCGGGCCGCGCCAGTACCACCAGACGGCCGCCAGTACACCGCAAACGGTGAGGATGTCGGCAGTGGCGACTCGCGCCCAGAACACGAAGTAGAACGTGGTCGCCAGCATCCATCCGGCAATCAGCCCGGTGCCTTTGCGAAACAGTTGCTCGCCGATGAGGTACACCAGCCACACGCTGAACCACGCGGAAATCACCGATGACAGGCGCAACGACCAATGCCCCAGTCCACCCGTGAACCAGGCGGTGGCGGTGATCAGCCAGTACGACAGCAGCGGCTTGTCGTAATAGGGGCTGCCCTTGAGATAGGGGTCGAAATAGTCGCCGCTCTGCAACATCTGCAACGCGATGTTGGCCCAGCGGGTTTCCGCCCCCCACAGCTCACGACTGCCCAGACCGAGCAGTAACAGCAGGGCAGTCGCGGCCAGCAGAAGCAGCAACTGCCTGCGTTCAGTCCTGGTCTGGGTCATGGCTGGCTCTGGCTGAAAATGAGGATTTCGATTTGCCCACGGCGGTAGTGCTTGCCGTCTATTGGCAGCAGCTCGAGTTGTTGTTCGTCGGAGGTGCTGTTGACGCGCATCACCACACCCACCGAGCCTTTTTTGCGCGCTTCGGTCATCCATTCGCCTACACCGTCGAGGCTGACCTTGCGTGACGCCATGGCCGGGTCATCGAGGCCGTACTTGAGCTCGCCAACGGTGTTGAACAGGTCGACTTGCGGGCGGCGCAAACGCCATGACAATGCGGAAGCGGCTCCGAGGTCGTTACTCAGCAACGAGCTGGTTTCGCTCAGTTCCTGCTGATGTTCGGCAATGAACTGATCCGGCATCTTGCTGTTGACGATGGTCGCCGGCATCGCGGCCGGCAGCAATGCGACGAGGAGGCCGATGCCCAGCGCCGGCATCGCCCACAGCGTCAGTGGGCGCACGGTTTGCAGCGCGCCGGCAATGAGCCAGCCGAGCAACACGATATATCCCAGCGACAGGCTGAACATTTCGGTGTGTTCGTAAATTTCACGGGTCGCTTGCAGGTAGATCAGTGCAACCAGCGCAGCAATGGCCAGCACCACGTTGACCACACCGTTGATGCGCAAGACGCGCCCGTTCTGGTCAGCTATCCAGTTCATTACCGTGTAGCCCATCAACAGGGCCAACGGCAGCAGGCACGGCATGATGTAGGTCGGCAGTTTGCCGCTGCTCGCGCTGAAAAATGCCAGCGGCAGCAGGAACCACAAGGCGAGGAATGCGATTTTCGGATCGCGTTTTTCGCGCCAGGTGCGCAGCAGCGTCGAAGGCAACAGCAGGGCCCATGGCAAGGTAGAAGCAAACAGCAACGGCAGGTAGAACCACCATGGCCGTGCGTGCTGTGCATCTTCGCCGGCGGCAAAACGACGGATGTGTTCGTGCCAGAAGAAGAATCGCCAGAAATCCGGTTCACGGTAATGCACGGCCAGTGCCCATGGCACGCTGACCAGCGCGGCCACCGCAACGGCGACCAGGCCATAACGCACCAGCTCGCCAAAGCGTCGCTGCCAGATCATGTAGGGCAGGGCAATCAGCACCGGCAGCATCAGAGCGAGGAAACCTTTGGTCATCAGACCCATGCCACAAGCGAATCCCAACAATGCCCAGCCGCCCAGACGCGCGCGCGGGGTATTGCTGTCGATGGCAAACCAGATCGCCACCAGGCTGAGGTTGACCCACAAGGTGAATTGCGGATCGAGGTTGGCATAGCCAGCCTGCCCTGCGATCAGGCCGAAGCTCATATAAAGGAGGGCACAAGCGGCACTGATGCGCGGGTTGTTCCACAGGCGACGGGCCAGCAGATAGGCCAGCCAGACGCTCACGCCCGTGCTGAGCGCCGAGGCGATGCGTACGCCAAACAGGTTTTCACCGAAAATGGCTTGGCCGATGGCAATCATCCAGTAGCCGGCAATCGGTTTTTCGAAATAGCGAATGCCCATGAAGTGCGGCGCCACCCAGTTGCCGCTCTGCAGCATTTCCTGGCTGATCTGCCCATAGCGGGTTTCATCGGGAATCCACAGGCCGTGGGTCATCAGCGGCAGCAGATAAAACATCACGAATGCCAGCACCAGCCCGGGTATCGCAAAGCGTTCGATCAGAGTGCTCTGGTGGAGGCGCGGCAAATTCAACGCTGCATGGTGCAACGGTTTGTTCTCAGACGTCATGACTGGACCTTGGTGCAGTACAAAGTGTGCGTTTCAGTGTTGCGCCTGGCGATATCCGTTGCAGGCGCGGCACTGGGTTGAATGAATGCAGAGGCGAGCACGCCCGAAGGGCGTGTCCTGTATTCAGAGAACGGGTCTGCTTCCAGCGTTAAGTTCTCCTCGAAAAGACAAGCTTTAAAATGAAATATTTCCAGTTTTTCAAAGTGAAAAAAATTTCTTATTACAATTTCATAAGCACCAATAGCCTGTGCCAGAGCATTGCCCGAGTGTTTTTTACTTGATCAAGTCGGAAGATTACTTGGCTAATCGTTGCCAGCCTTCAGGGTTCATGATGCCGATTACTTCAAGTTTGCCTTGCGCATCTATTCGAGCTAAAACCGTGCTGCCATATTCGGCGGCGACCGCGCGTGGGTAACCGGTTTGCCGTTCGAAATCGGCGATGCAGCCGCTGTGGGTCACCAGGATCATGTTCTGTCCTGCGGTCTTGTGCGCCACCACCTCATTGCGCATCGTCGGGCCACAGGTTTCCAGCCATTCCGCGGCCACTGCGTCGCGACCGAACATGTAGTGAGCCGTTTGTGCGGTGCGCGTCAGCGGACTGGTGAACACCTGAGTCTGCTGCATTCCCAGTTGCGTAAAGGCCCGGCCCACGGAGGCTGCAGAGACACTGCCCAGCTGAGTGATACCGTCGGCCGGCCCCAGGCAAACATTGCTCGAACGGTCACAACGTTCGGCATGGCGGACCAGCGCGACGACCTCGCCAGCCTGCCAGGCTTTGATCCACTCCTGGGTGGCAGATGCGCTGACATAGCGCAGGTTGGCCGGTGAACGCTGCAGCCAGACAAAGCCACAAATCAGACTGATCACCAGCACGCCGACTGCGATGGCTGCCCAGGCACGCGGACGCGAGAGGTACGACCTCTTGGGTGCTGATTGTACTTGTGCTAATTCAACCACGACGTTGCCCCTTGTCATTCCCGAGTTCCATTCAGTTCACACGCAAAGTGCAACGTAAGCTCCAGGAGGTTAGTTACTTTACGGCGGTTTGCTTGAATGGCTGCTGAACACTACGTTCAGAGTCGTGGCGGAGCAGTGAAGAACATGTGAAAAATTTGCGAGGCAAGAGCAGGTATTAACGGAAAAGCCTATTTGATAACTAAACTCAAATAAGCGTTTTGTTTTTTTAACTACTTAACAAGAGCGCCGGGCAAGGCGAAGCTGCGAGCTTTGGGCAACGGCGTCGCGCGGGCCCTTGCCGCCTCACCTCAGCACTGGAGTCGTTGAACCGGATGGACCTCAAGCAAAGCCTCGCCAATCGGATTGTGATTGTGTTCGCCTTGATGAGCGCGGTGGTGGCCGGTGTCTTCGCAATGGGCATTGTGGCTACCGTGCATGTCGTGGAGCACAAGTTGACCATGACCGCCCTCAGCGGTGGCTTGCGCCGGTTGTTGGCGATGGACGACATCAACCAGTGGCGCCACGAGCCGGAAAAGAGCGAACTGTTTTTTTTCGAGAACGGCCCCGGGCCCATGGCGCTGACGCCGCAACTGGCGGAACTGCCCGTGGGGTTTCAAGAGATCACGTTCAACGGTGATGACTTCTACGCGATGGTCGAGGCGGTCGGCGGTCGCAAATATGTGCTGTTGCGCAATCAGGAAAGCTTCGAACAACGCGAGCACCTGCTGTTCGTGGTGGTGATAGTCGGGTTCATCCTCAGCGTCATGCTGGCGGTCGCGCTCGGCAGGCTGCTGGCGCGGCAAGTCATGGCGCCAGTGATTCGCCTGGCGGGGCAGGTGCGTCATCGTGACCAGTTGATCGCACTGGCACCGGCGCTGCATCCGGATTACGCCGATGACGAGGTTGGGGCGCTGGCGCTGTCTTTCGACCAGACACTCGGCCGGTTACGCGAAACCCTGAACCGGGAAAAGCTTTTCACCAGTGACGTGAGCCATGAACTGCGCACACCGCTGATGATTCTGGCCAGTTCCTGCGAGCTGTTGCTGGCCAACCCCTCGCTGGATTCGCGCTCCACCCAACAAGTCAAACGCATCGCCCGGGCCAGCGCAGAAATGCGCCAGCTGGTTGAGACCTTCTTGATGCTGGCGCGCAAGCCGGAGGAGCTCGGCACCGAATCCACTTGCACACTCAAATCTATCGCCGACGCCCAGGTAGAAATCTGGGGGCGATTGATTGGCGAAAAGGGTCTGGAGTTTATCTACGAGCCGCAACTGGCGGGCAGCGCGCGTTATGACCTGACGTTCTTGCAGTCGGTCATGGGCAATCTGCTGCGCAATGCCTGGCATTACACCGATCAGGGCTTTGTTCGGTTGACCCTGCTCAACGACAGCTTTGTGGTCGAGGACAGCGGCATCGGTATTCCGGAAGAAAAACGTCACGCGATGTTCCAGCCGTTCGTGCGCGGTGACGAACAGCGCGGTGAAGGCCTTGGGCTGGGGTTGTCGCTGGTGCAGCGGATCTGCAGCCATCAACGCTGGCAGGTTCAGTTGGTCACTCGCGAGCCTAATGGCTGCCGTTTCACGGTCACGCTGTCGGCGGCTCAGGAGGCTGACGGGCAGCGAGCGTTGCCCGCTGCCTGATTGATCAGGGCTGCCAGGCGTTTGACGTTGTTCTGTTGCGCGGCCACCAGTTCGTCGATGCTCGGGCCGGAGGGTGTTTGCAAGGTTGAATGGCAGCTCAGCAGAGCGTTGTCCGCCGCACCGCTCGGGCGCAGGCGCCATTTGACGTCGATCAGCCCATAGTGTCCGGGGATCGAGTCGAAACGCTGCACATCGATACGCACCGAAACATTGCCGCGACTGCCGGTATTGCTCAGTTGATCGCTCAAGGCACTGCGCAACTCATCCGCCAGACTCGCTCCCCACCACTGGGTTTCCAGAATCGCCAGGCCATTGTTGCCCTGACGGATGACGATCTGCGGGCGGTCGACTTGCGGCGGCACGCTGATCCCCTCAATGGGAATCTGCGCGCCGGCCCGGGACGCCGACAGCTCCACCGGCGTCAGGGTGTGAAAATTGATCGGCTCGCTGCGGCAGGCGCCAAGGAGCATGAACGCAGCGAGCACGGTGATCTTCAGCGGTACAGCCATGGGATAGCTCCTGGGCTCAATTGCGTGGCGGTCCTTTCAGATCCAGCGGCGCTGCGTTGTCGGGACGACCGCGAATCAGCGATTCCGGATGGCGACCGAGATAGTCCGACAGCTCACGCAGCGAACGCGACATGCGCCCGAGTTCGTCGAGGGTCTCGGTGAGTTTCTCGCGCTGCGGTGAATCCTCGGCCAGGGTCGAACTGGCGGACTGCAAGGTCTTGCTGACGTCGGCCAGTGTGGTCTGCACGCCCGGCAGGGTTTTCGCATTGAACTGTTGCAGGCCTTTGCGCAGCTCGACGAGGTTGCTGTCGAGGTTGCCGGCAATCCGCTCGACCGGCAGTTTGTTGAGCTTGTCGACCACCGCTTCGAGTTTTTCCTGCAATTGTTCGAGGCTGCCGGGCACGGTGGGCAAGGCGACCGGTCGGGCCGTTGCGTCGAATGCAACTTTCTCGGCTTTCGGGAAGAAATCCAGCGCGATATACAACTGCCCGGTCAGCAGGTTGCCGCTGCGGGCCTGAGCGCGCAGACCGTTGTCGACGAAGGTGCCGAGAAGACGAATACCGGCCGCTTCGTCGTTGGGATCGTGCTTGAATTCGGTCAGCATCTTTTTGTAAGCCTGGCCGAGGCGCTGCGGATAAATCACGATCCCGACGTTAAGCGGGAAGGTACGTTTTTTCGCGTCGAAGTCGAGGTTGATTCCGACGACCCGGCCAATCTCCATGCCGAGAAACTCAACGGGCGCATCGACCTTGAGCCCGCGCAACGACTGCTCGAAACGCAACACCATGTATTGCGCCTTGCCGTTGGGCGGGGCGAGGGCGGTCTGCTGATCGGCGAACAGTTCGAAATCCTTGTCTTCGCTGGCGGCCACATCGTTGGGGCTGTAATCCGGCGCGCGGAAGGCAATGCCGCCAACCAGCATGGTGGACAGCGATTCGGTCTTCACCGCGAAGCCATTGGCGCCGACATTGATGTCGATGCCGCTGGCATTCCAGAAGCGCGTGTTTTCGGTGACGAACGCGTCGTTCGGTGCGTGAATGAACACTTCGATGTCCACGCCTTTGCCCTCGGGATTGAGGGTGTAGGTCACGACCTGGCCCACCGGAATCTTGCGGTAGTAAACCGGGGAACCGATATCCAGCGAGCCGAGATCCGAGGCGTGCAGCATGAAGCGCTTGCCCGGTTCGCCGTAAGTGATCGGCGGCGGATTCTCCAGCCCCTTGAAATGCTTGGCGCGGTTGTTGGCCTGACCGATGTCGGCGCCGATATAGTCGCCGGAAAGCAAGGTATCGATGCCCGAAACGCCGCCGGCACCGATGCGTGGGCGCACAACCCAGAACTCCGAGTCTTCGCGGGTGAAGGTTTCGGCCTGTTTGGCCAGTTTGATTGTGGCGTCGACGCTCTTCTGATCGCCGCTCAATTCGACATCCGTCACCTGACCGATCACCACACTGCGGTATTTGACCTCGGTCTTGTTGGCAACCAGGCCGCTGCCAGTCTTGAAGTTGACGACGATGGTCGGGCCTTCCTGCAGCAGGTTGTGCACCACCAGCGATATGCCGACCAGCACCGCGACGACCGGGACGATCCACACCAGGGAGATGCTGAAACGCCGGGTCTTGATCGGCGCGTGGCCCGGTGCTCGTGGTTCATCGGCGGCTGACGACTTCATCCATGTCCTCCTCGGTTTTGTGGATGCTGAGCGTCAGGAACGCAAAAGCACTTCATCAATATAGAAGTGCTTGGCGATAGAGCAAATTCACGGGCTGATGCGGATTTGTGCAGGCGCTGCCGCAGGCTGCGATCTCTTGATTTTAAAGATCAAAAGATCGCAGCCCTCGGCAGCTTCTACAGGGGCGAGCGTTAGCCGAGGATTTCGCGCAGGCGATACCAGAACATGCCCAGTGCCAGCAGCGGTGAGCGCAAGGCCGGGCCGCCGGGGAAGGTCATGTGCGGTACCGCGCTGAACACGTCCATGCCCTGACTGTGGCCGGCGTGAATGGCCTCGCCCAGCAGCCTGGCGCACCAATGCGTGACATTCAGACCGTGACCGGAATAACCCTGAGCGTAGAACACGTTCGGCTGTTGCTTGAGCCGCCCGACCTGCGGAAAGCGGTTGGCGGTAATGCCAATCTTGCCGCCCCATTGATAGTCGATGCGCACGTCCGCCAGTTGCGGGAAGACCTTGAGCATTTTCGGGCGCATGTAGGCGGCAATGTCCGCCGGATCGCGACCGGAATAGTGACAGGCGCCGCCAAACAGCAGGCGTCGGTCCGCCGAGAGCCGGTAATAGTCGAGGCCGACTTTCTGGTCGCACAACGCGAGGTTGTGCGGGATCAATTGCGCGGCACGTTCCTCGGACAGCGGCTCGGTGGCGATGATGTAACTGCCGGCGGGCAGGACCTTGCCGCTGAGTTGCTGCTCGAGTTCATCCAGATGCGCGTTGCAACCCAGCACCAGACTGCCGGCGCGGACGCTGCCGGTGGCGCAGCGCACTTCAACCGTTTCGCCGTGGATGATCTGCTGCACCGGGCTCTGCTCGAAAATGCGTACACCTAGGGACGCCGCCAGACGCGCTTCGCCCTGCACCAGATCCAGCGGGTGCAGATGGCCGGAGCCCATGTCGATCAGACCGCCAGCATACACATTGGCGTTGACCACTTGCTGACGGATTTGCTCGGGGCCGACCAGTCGGGTCTGATGGCGGTAGCCGAGTTCGTCGAGGCTGACCTGTTCGTCCTTGAACGTCGCGAACTGCGCCGGAGTGTTGGCCAGTTCGCAGAAGCCCCAACGCAGGTCACACTCGATGGCATGCTCGGTGATGCGCTGGCGCACCAGTTCCACGGAGTCGATACCGGCGCGTTGCAGATAACGCACGCCGTCGTTGCCGACGTAACGGGCAAAGCCTTCGACCTCGTGACCGATGCCACGAATCAACTGGCCGCCGTTGCGTCCGCTGGCGCCCCAGCCGATGCGCCGGGCTTCGATCAACACCACCGACAGCCCGCGCTGCGCCAGTTCAATCGCGGTGTTGACCCCGGTGAAGCCGCCGCCGATCACGCAGACATCGGCGGTGAGGTCACCGTCGAGTGCCGGCCAGGGCGTACTGGCCCGGGCCGAAGCCGCGTAATAGGAGCGGGCGTGTTCTTGCGTGTACTGATTCATTTGTTCGACTTCACTTTGCTCCAGGACCGGGTCATCAGACGCATGATCGACTGGGGCGGGGTAGAGGAGATGTAGAGCTTGTCCAGCACTGCCTGGGACGGGTACACCTCGGGATTGTTCACCAGCGCCTGGTCCATGTACTGCTTGGCGGCCGGGTTCGGGTTGGCGTAACCGACCGAAGCGCTGACCTTGGCAATCACTTGCGGATCAAGCAGGTAATTGATGAAGGCGTGGGCCTCCTTGGTGTTGCTGGCGTCGGCCGGGATCGCAAGCAGATCGAACCACAGGTTGGCGCCTTCTTTTGGAATCGCATAGGCGATGTTCACCCCATTCTTGGCTTCCTTGGCGCGGTTGGCCGCCTGGAACACGTCGCCGGAGTAACCGAAGGCTACGCAGATGTCGCCATTGGCCAGATCGGAAACGTATTTCGAGGAATGGAAGTAAGTGATGTACGGGCGGATGCTCAGCAGTTTGGCTTCGGCTTTTTTGTAGTCTTCCGGGTTCTCGCTGCGTGGGTCCATGCCCATGTAGTTGAGGATCGCCGGGAACACTTCGTCCGCCGAGTCCATCATCGACACGCCACATTGGGTGAGCTTCTTCAGGTTCTCCGGCTCGAACAGCACGGCCCAGGAATCGATGTGATCGATGCCAAGCACTGCCTTGACCTTGTCGACGTTGTAGCCGATGCCGTTGGTGCCCCACAGGTACGGTACCGAGTGCTGGTTGCCCGGGTCGTTCTTTTCGAGCAATTCGAGCAATTTCGGGTCGAGATTTTTCCAGTTCGGTAACTGCTCGCGATCCAGTTTGAGGAACGCGCCGGCTTTTACCTGACGGGCGAGAAAGTGGTTGGATGGCACCACCACGTCGTACCCAGTACGGCCGGCGAGCAGCTTGCCTTCCAGGGTTTCGTTGGAGTCGAAAACGTCGTAGATCACCTTGATCCCGGTCTTGGCCTGGAAGTCGGCGAGGGTGGTTTCACCGATGTAGTCGGTCCAGTTGTAGACGCTGACCTGGGGCTGGGCCAGGGCTGCGGTGCTGCACAACAGCGCCAGTGCGGCGGGAACCATGGATTTCAATAGACGCATATCGACACCTCTTGGAGTTATTGGAGTTTTTCGGGTGAGCACGGCCCCTTGTGGGAGCTGGCTTGCCAGCGATAGCGGTGGGTCAGTCGATAATGATGTCGACTGTGCCGACNCTGGCAAGCCAGCTCCCACAGGGTTTGTGGGTGTTGCTCAGACGCTCAGTAGCAGGAACTCGCGCTCCCAGGAGCTGATTACGCGCTTGAAGTTTTCATGCTCGGCGCGTTTGACCGCGACGTAGCCGCGCACAAACTTGTTGCCAAGGTATTGGGCAACGGTGTCGCACTCTTCCATTTGCGTCAGCGCGTCTTCGATGGTGATCGGCAGGCGCAGGTTGCGGCGTTCGTAGGCGCGGCCTTCGACGGCGGCACTCGGTTCGATGCCTTCGACCATGCCGATGTAGCCACACAGCAGGCTCGCGGCAATCGCCAGATACGGGTTGGCGTCGGCGCCCGGCAAACGGTTTTCCACGCGCATGGCTTCCGGCCCGGAGGTTGGTACACGCAAACCGACAGTGCGGTTTTCTTCGCCCCACTCGACGTTGACCGGTGCCGAGGTGTCCGGCAGGAAGCGGCGGAACGAGTTCACGTTGGGCGCAAACATCGGCAGTACTTTAGGAATGTACTTTTGCAGGCCGCCGATGTGATGGCGGAACAGATCGCTCATCTTGCCGTCGGCATCAGCGAAAATCGGCTTGCCCGTGGCGATTTCCACCACGCTCTGGTGCAGGTGCATGGCACTGCCGGGTTCGTCGCCAATCGGTTTGGCCATGAACGTCGCGGTGACGTTGTGCTTGAGCGCCGCTTCGCGCAGGGTGCGTTTGAACACGGTGATCTGATCGGCCAGATCCAGGGCATCGCCGTGACGGAAGTTGATTTCCATCTGCGCCGGGCCGTCTTCGTGGATCAGCGTGTCCAGATCCAGACCTTGCAGCTCGCACCAGTCGTAGACGTCTTCGAACAATGGATCGAACTCGTTGGCGGCGTCGATGGAGAATGACTGCCGACCGCTTTCGGCACGGCCCGAACGCCCCAGTGGTGCCTTGAGTGGCAGGTCCGGATCTTCGCAGCGCTGGGTCAGGTAGAACTCCATTTCCGGTGCAACGATCGGCTTCCAGCCCTTGTCGGTGTACAGCTGCAGGACTTTTTTCAGCACGTTGCGCGGCGACAGTTCGATTGGATTGCCGAATTTGTCGAAGGTGTCGTGGATGACGATGGCGGTCGGCTCGATGGCCCATGGAATCACATACACGGCGTCGCTCACCGGTTTGCAGACCATGTCGATGTCGGCCGGGTCGAGCAGGTCGTAATAGATGTCGTCGTCGACAAAATCCCCGGTTACCGTTTGCAGCAGCACACTTTCCGGCAGGCGCATGCCTCGCTCATGCAGGAACTTGTTGGTCGGTGCGATCTTGCCGCGGGCAATGCCGGTCAGGTCGCTGACCACACATTCAACTTCGGTAATCTTGTGATCTTTCAGCCATGTGAACAGCTGATCGAAAGGGGCATTCATAAAGACCTCGTTATTGGTTTTATAGACGCCGGGGAGGGCGGGTTTCATCTTCCGCCCCTTCCCCTGTGGCGCGTTGACGACTATCTTGGGCGTGCCTTGCCGTTCCATCTATCCACTTTAAGCAGCACCAAAGCGCACCAAAAGAGTGCGCAAGGTCTCCCATGACAACGTGTAATCCGCTTCAGGTTCAGGCGTTCAATACCGCTGATGTCACCGAACAAATCCGCGCCACACCGGGTTGGGTCCAGCATTACCAGCAGATGTCGCCTGGGCATTTCGCCGGGCAGATCCGCTATCTGGATCTGGAAGGTGTGCAGGTCTACGAAGAACAGATGAACACCCGCGTCGAGCAGGCATTCAGTGCGCCATCGGGTGCCTTGGCGTTCTGTTTTGATCGCAGTGACAACGCGCTTTACCTGCTTAACGAAGACAGCCGCAACATCTGGATCACCCCGGAGAACTACCAGGAAATCGCCGTGGTGTTCGGCCCGCAATTCGTCCGGGAACACGGTCTGGATGTGGCGAAACTCGAGGGACTGTTCATGGCGCCGCTTAACTGCGGGCAGAACGCCTTGTTCAGTCGCTGGTTAAGCTCAACGCTCACGAAGTTGTCGCAAGCTGTTGATCCGTTTGATAAAAACTCATTGACTCAGCAGCTGCTCGAAGACTGTCTGTTCATTCTCGACAACGCTCACACCCGTCTTGATCGAGGCGGTTTGCAGCGTCGTACTGAAGAGCGGACGATCATGAAGCGAGTAGGGGAATGGGCAGCGGATTCGCCGGAAGAGACTGTCAATCTGCTTGAGCTTTCGAAGGTGGCAGGGGTGCCGTTGCGTCAATTACAGCAGGCGTTCAAGGCTTACACCGGTATGACCCCGAGCCACTGGCTGCGCCTGCGCCGGCTTAACAGTGCACACCGCGAATTGCTCAATCGCCGGCCCACGGAAACCACCGTGGCCGAAGTGGCGATGAACTGGTCGTTTTGGCATCTGGGGCGGTTTTCCAACAGTTATCGGGCGCTGTTCAAAGAGCTGCCGAGCGAGACGCTGAAGCGCTAGCGATTGTCCCTGACGTGGGCATGCGTTACATCGTTGAATTGGAGGCAATTGTCTTCGATATTCGTCGAAATACTGTTAACTCCACTAAATAGCCGTTTAGTAGAGCTATCAGCCTATCTGCCTTTCAATCAATGGAGCAGGCCATGAATCGAGGGAAAACAAAGAGCGTGGACGTGATTGCTGCACTGGATCTGCAGCCTCATGTTGAAGGCGGCTATTTTCGCAGGACTTTTCAAGCAGATCATCGCGCCATGCTGCAAACCACCCGTGGCCCACGTTATCTGGTGACTTCGATCTATTAATTGCTGACGGAAGATTCGCAGGTGGGCCAGTTTCATTTCAACCAATCGGACATCCTGCATTTCTACCATTTGGGCGATCCCATCGAGTACAGCATGATCGCAGGTGACGGTTCGCTTCAAACATTGGTAATGGGTAGCGATATTCTGGCGGGACAGCTTTTGCAAATGCACGTGCCTGGTGGCATCTGGAAAGCATCGCGACTGCTTGAGGGTGAACACGGGTTTGGTTTGATCAGTGAAACCGTGTCGCCGGGATTTGATTTCGCGGACATGGAGATGGGTGACAGACGCAGACTGACTGCGCAATTTCCACAGCATCGGATGTTGATAGAAAAGCTGACGCGGGATGCTGATTGATGCTCACAAACTTCAGGCCAGACCGAGGTTTTGGAAAACACGGTTCAGGTGAGCCTCTGGATTGAATGTGGCGTGCAACCGGGCTGATTCGGAAACATCTTGTTACGTGTAATGTATATTATGTTAAACAACGTATTACGTTACGTCCCTCCTGCACCAATGCCTGTAGATTGCAGGCATCAAGTCAAGTACAGCTAACCCGCGCAACGTTTGCGATAATACCCGCCACCGCGGCGCGATAGCACACTGAGTGCTTGTGCCCACATCTGTTAATCGGGTTTGGAGAACTTCATGCGTGACATCATTGACGGCTTTCTGCGCTTTCAGCGCGAGGTTTATCCTCAGCGTGTCGAGCTGTTCAAGCAGCTCGCGACGGCACAAAATCCCAAGGCGCTGTTTGTCACCTGCTCGGACAGTCGTGTTGTGCCGGAACTCCTTACGCAGCGTGAACCGGGCGAACTGTTCGTGATTCGTAACGCCGGCAATATTGTGCCGTCTTACGGCCCCGAGCCCGGCGGCGTTTCGGCCACCGTCGAATATGCGGTCGCGGTGCTGGGCGTCCAGGACATCGTGATCTGCGGCCATTCGGACTGCGGCGCGATGGGCGCGATTTCTCGCTGCACTTGTCTGGACCACCTGCCAGCGGTTGCTAACTGGCTCCGTCACGCGGACGCCGCGAAAGCGATTAACGCGGCGCATGAGTTCGATACGCCCGGCGCCAAGCTCGATGGCCTTGTGCGTGAAAACGTGATCGCGCAACTGGCGAATCTGCGTACGCATCCATCAGTGGCCCTCGCGCTCGAGCAAGGGCGGCTGAATCTGCACGGCTGGGTGTATGACATCGAAGCCGGATGCATCGATGCACTTGATGGCGCGACACGGCAATTCGTCCCACTTGCAGATTCGCCGACCACCGTCGCGATCGCTGCGCGCAACGCCCCTCAAATGTGATGGGAGAAGCCGCCGATGGCGGCTTCTTGCTTCAGATTGCCGGTCGCCTGGTTGGCCAGACCGCCGTCTCCATCAGTGGCCGGCGCTTTGGCCACCATCAACGTGCAGGATTTCGCCCGTGACGAAGTGGGCGCTGTCCAGATACAACACCGCTGCGACGATGTCTTGCACGTCGCCCATGTGGCCGACCGGATGCAGGCGGCCCAGTGCGGCGTGGCTTTCCTCGCCATGCATTGGGGTCTTGATGATGCCCGGCGACACCGCGTTAACGCGGATGCCGCGCTTGGCGTACTCAATCGCCAGGGATTTGGTCGCGGCGTTCATCCCACCTTTAGTCAGCGACGCCAGCACCGATGGCACGCCCTCGATAGCGTGATCGACCAGCGACGTGGTGATACTGACCACATGACCGCCCTCGCCTTGCTTCTCCATCTGGGCAATCGCCTGCTGCGACATATGGAAGAAGCTGCCCATGTTGGTGGCCACGGTATTTACATACTCTTCGCGGGTATAGGCCGTGAACGGCTTGGCGAGGAAGATCCCGGCGTTGTTCACCAATGTGTCGATGCGGCCAAAACGCGCTACGCCTTCGCGGATGATTTTCTCGGACGTCGCCGGATCGGCAATGTCACCGGCGACGGTCAGGATGTCCGGATCCGATGACGGCTGGATGGAGCGTGAAGTCGCCACCACTTGATAACCGAGTTTACGAAAACCTTCGACGATGCCCGCGCCCAGACCCTGGGATGCGCCAGTGACCACAACGACTTTTTTTGAATGGCTCATGATAATGCCTCGATAGTTTAAAAAAGCGGTTTCAGGTGCCTCAGCATTACCTGGGCTCCACCAGCGACTGGCGGTACTCGGTCGTGGTTATTCCTGCGTAGCCCCAGTTATCGGTATCGACTTCCTCGATCACGATGTGCGTCAGGTGCGGGTCTTTGTTGAGCACCGTCTGCATGGTCTGGGTGATCTCGGCGATCACCTGTGCTTTTTGGTCTTTGGTAACGCCGTCGCGGGTGATACGAACGTTGATGAAAGGCACGGGAAAGTCTCCAGTTCGCGTCTCATCGGCATGATGAGACGGCAAGTGGAATGAACTCTATAAGCTGGCCTTGAATGAATAAATGCGGGCTCGGTTACTTCATTTATGACGCTGTGTAATGAATAAAAGCCGCGGCACTCGCCACTGCGTCATCGACATCGGTATGCTTTGGGCACTTCGCGAATACTCGGTGTGATGAATATGAAGCGTCATTTTGATGACCTGCAGCTAGGAAGCATCGAGCTATTTTGCCTGGCCTCGGAAACGGGCAGTTTTACGGCAGCCGCGCAGGTAGCCGGTGTGACGCCTGCTGCAGTAAGCCGCTCGATTTTGCGTCTAGAGGAGCGTTTGGGATCACGTCTCTTCGTCAGAACCACACGCAGCATCCGGATGACTGAACCCGGCCGGGTGTTCTATGAACAATGCCGACAGGCCCTGACGCAACTGGTGGAAGCACAGCAAGAAGTCATGGGCGCTCAATCGACGCCTTCAGGGCGACTGCGCATCAGTCTTCCGACCACCTATGGGCATCACCGGATCCTGCCGCTTCTGCCGAAGTTTCGGGCGCTTTATCCAGACGTCAGCGTGGATATCCATTTGGGTAACCGAAATATCGACTTTGTGGCGGAAGGCTACGATCTGGCGATTCGGGTCCGGGCTCAACCGGACTCGACCCTGATCGCCCGCTTGCTGGAGGACGCACAACTGGTCGTGGTCGCGACACCTGAATACCTGACCAAGGCCGGCACGCCAACGACACTGGATGACCTTGTCACTCACGAGTGCATTCAATTTGAACTGCCCAGCAGCGGCCGTCGCATCTCATGGCTGTTCGAGGTCGATGGCAAACATCGGGAGATCTTCACAGAGGGCCGCTATTGCTGCTCGGACGATGTGCTGGGCGGCGTCACTCTGGCCAAACACAGCGCTGGCCTGTTCCAGACTTATCGATTCATTGTCGAGAACGAATTGGCCGATGGGCGCCTCGTCGAGGTACTCCAGCCCTACAATGGGCGCTCCCGGCCTTACACCCTGCTCTACCCTCATGGCCGCTACGTTCCTCAGCGGGTCCGGGCTTTTGTCGATTTCCTGCTGCAGCACCGAACCGATTGGGCGGCGATCTAGATACAGCCATTTGAGGATCATCAACAAACGCCCGATTCGGATGCGCTAATCTGGCCTGACTTGCGCTGCCTCAAGGACTCTCCCAATGCCTGCCAACTGTACCGAAGTGGATGTCGCGATTATTGGCGGCGGTCAGTCCGCACTCGCCGTGGCTTATTTCCTGCGTCGCACCGGGCGCTCGTTTGTGATCATTGATGCCGAAGCCGCACCAGGTGGTGCGTGGCGGCATGGCTGGGACTCCCTGCGATTGTTTTCACCTTCGACCTGGAGCTCCATCGCCGGCTGGATGATGCCGCCGGTCACCGACGGCTATCCCAGTCGTGACAACGTGATCGATTACCTGCGCCAGTATGAGCAACGCTATCAGTTTCCTGTAGAACGGCCTTATTGGGTCAATGCTGTTGAGCGCCAGGGCGATCGACTTCAGGTCAAAGCCCAGGGCCGTTGCTGGCTGGCCCGCGCAGTGGTCAGTGCGACCGGCACCTGGCGTCATCCTTACCTGCCACATTACCCCGGCAGTGAAACCTTTACCGGCCAGCATTTGCATTCGGCCCATTACGTCAATGCGAAGCCTTTTGCGGGGAAAAAAGTCCTGGTGGTGGGCGGTGGCAACTCCGGTGCACAGATCCTCGCTGAAGTCTCAAAAGTGGCCGACGCCACCTGGGTTACTCCGCAGCCGCCAGAATTTCTCGCCGATGAGGTCGATGGCCGCGTGCTGTTCGAGCGCGCCACCGAACGCTGGAAAGCCCAGCTCGCCGGGACCGTCATTGAACAACCGGTCGGAGGCCTGGGCGATATCGTGATGGTCCCGCCAGTCGTCGAGGCTCGGGAGCGTGGCGTGCTCCATGCGGTTCGGCCGTTCCTGCGTTTCACCGAAACCGGGGTGACGTGGGCCGATGGCTCGCAAACGCCGGTCGACGTAGTGATCTGGTGCACCGGCTTCCGCCCTGCCCTCGGTTATCTGGCATCACTGGGGGTGTGTACCGCCGATGGACGTGTGATCGTTGAAGGTACACGTTCGATCAAGGAGCCGCGCTTATGGCTGGTGGGGTATGGCGACTGGACAGGTGCCGCTTCCGCGACACTGATCGGCATCACCCGAACGGCGCGAAGTACCGTTGAGGAGATCGAGCGGTTTTTAATGACGCAAAACACGCCGGCTAGCGAATCAACAGCTCCACGGCACGCGCGGTGATGTATGGCTTTTAATCAGCACTTCTGTGCAGGAGCTACAAAATGAGCATTGATTGGCTGAACTTTACGCCTTGGACTGCCTTGGGCGGAGGGGCCTTGATAGGCCTGGCGGTCGGGGTATTCGTGCTCGCCAATGGTCGCATCGCCGGCATCAGTGGCTTGATTGGCAGCGTGATGCAATTTGGCAGTGAAGGCTGGAGCGAGAAGGCACTGTTTCTTCTTGGCTTGATGCTCGCGCCACTGTTGTGGGGAGTGTTTGCCGTACTGCCGCAGATCGAGATCAAGGCAGAATGGCCGACGCTGATCATTGCGGGATTGTTCGTCGGCGTGGGCACCCGTTACGGCTCTGGCTGCACAAGTGGTCATGGGGTTTGCGGGATCTCTCGACTGTCCGCCCGATCCGTCACGGCAACGATGTGCTTTATGCTCGCCGGTTTTGCAACGGTGTACGTCATTCGTCATGTCGTGGGGGCTTGAAAATGATCAAGCTGAGCGCTTTTTTCGCAGGACTGATCTTCGGCCTTGGGCTGCTCCTGGCAGGCATGGCGAACCCCGCCAAGGTACTGGCTTTCCTGGATGTGGCCGGGGCCTGGGATCCGTCACTTGCTCTAGTGATGGGAGGCGCCATCGCCGTGGCGGTTATCCCCCTGAATTGGGCGCGGAACAACAAGCAATCCTTGTTGGGAGCCCCTATGCAGTTACCGATGAAACGGGAGCTGGATGCCCGCCTGATTGGCGGCAGCCTGCTGTTCGGCATCGGTTGGGGGATGGCGGGAATCTGCCCTGGGCCAGCCGTTGCTATTCTGCTTACCGGGCACGGGCAGATCATCGTATTCGTGTTGGCCATGCTGGCCGGCATGTACCTGTTCTCTCTATTGGAACGTCGACGCAGGAGCTGAGACGCAGGAGCTGATCAGGTAGTCGATTGGGGAATCCTCACATCCATTGATTTTTATCAGAAGACGCTACGAGCAATGAATTAAACCTGCCTTATCCCTTCTATCTAAACCCGGACAGGCAGGTGACCGATGTATCAGAACCTGGCACTGCTTGCCGCCTTCCTTCTTGTCTATAGCCTGTTTGCCGGACGTTTCGAGTCGCGCCTGCTCAATGGGCCTCTGATGTTCATGCTCGCCGGGCTGATTCTTGGCCCGGCATTCCTGGGCCTGCTGCTGCCCCGGATCGACAAGGACGGCCTCCGGATCCTGGCCGAACTGACCTTGGCAATTGTGCTCTTCAGCGATGCCGCCAACGCTGATCTCAAGGTGCTGAAAGCCCACGAAGGATTACCGCTACGATTGTTGTTGATCGGGCTGCCGCTGACCATGCTCGGGGGTTGGCTGGTCGGCATCTGGCTGTTTCCGCAGATTCCCTCGATCGAACTGGCCATCTTGGCGACTCTTCTGGCGCCCACTGATGCCGCACTGGGCAAGGCTGTCGTGAGCAACCCGAAGGTGGCGGCATCCGTGCGTGAAGGATTGAACGTGGAGAGCGGGCTCAATGACGGCATCTGCGTGCCGGTGCTGTTGATGTTCCTGGCCCTGTTGATCGAAGAACAGACGCGGTCGCCCGTCTCGCTGGCGGTGGAGCTGGTTGCCGAGGAGCTTGGCATTGGCGCGCTCGTCGGCGTAGCCCTGACGTTGATCGCCTGGTTGTTGCAGCGTTACGCCGGGAAACGCCATTGGCAAACACCCATGTGGTCGCAGCTGACGCTACCCGGACTGGCGCTGGTTTGCTTTGCCACCGCGCAAGCATCAGGCGGTAGCGGGTTTATCGCGGCGTTCGTTGGCGGCCTGCTCGCCAGTTATCTGTTTGCTGAACAAAAGCATGATCTGCTCAAGGCCAGTGAAGAGTTCGCCAGCCTGCTTTCCGTCATTACCTGGGTGGTATTTGGCGCGCAGGTAATCCCTTGGGCCTGGAGCAGTTTCACGCTGAATATCTGGTTGTATGCAGTGCTCAGCCTCACCGTGGTTCGCGTACTGCCTGTGCTTATCAGTCTGGCAGGGACCGACTTCGACTTCGAAACCCGGCTATTCATCGGCTGGTTCGGCCCGCGCGGCCTTGCAAGTATTGTCTTCGCCGTGATGATTCTGGACTACCCTCTGCAAGTCGGTCGTACGTTGGTGGCTGTAGCGGCCTGCACCGTTTTACTGAGTGTGCTGCTCCATGGTTTGAGTGCCAACCCATGGGTCTCGCGGCTGGCAAATCGTGTTCTTTGATAATTGTCAGAAATGCCACTGAGTGCCGGTGCTAGCGTTGTGACCAACGAATGGCTAAGCGTCTGTCCGAGAAACCTTCACGGAGCAGAATATGGGCAGGAACATGAGTGTTGGCAGGCAACTCGGCCTGCCCGTCGCCATTATCGTCGGCAGCCTGAGCCTGCTCGCCGGCTGCGGCAAAGAACCCCCGACCCTCGCCCGTCAAGCGCCTGATGTCACGATCATGACGGTCACCGCACGCACTACACCGGTGACCTTCGAGTTCGTTGCGCAAACCCAAAGCTCCCGCGAAGTGGAGATCCGCGCCCGGGTTGCCGGGTTCCTGGAAAAGCGGCTGTACACCGAAGGCGACCTGGTAAAAACCGGGCAGACGCTGTTTCAGATGGACCGCAAGCCCTTTGAAGCTTCATTGCTTTCGGCCCAGGGGCAACTGGCTCAACAGCAGGCACGTTGGGAGGTGGCCAAAGCCACCCTCGCCCGCGTCCGGCCGCTGGCGGCGCAGAATGCTGTCAGCAAAATGGACCTGGACAATGCCGTCGGCGATGAGCGTCAGACCAGAGCCGCCGTGCTGGCCGCCGAAGGGTCGGTGCGAACCGAACAGCTGAACCTCAGTTACACCACCATCGCCTCCCCGCTTACCGGTCTTTCAAGCTTTGCCAAAAAGCAGGAAGGCAGTTACGTCACACCCGGCGAGTCCGGACTGCTGACCACCGTCTCGCAGATGGACCCGATCTACGTCAACTTCAGTCTTTCGGAAAACGAGACGCTCAAGTTCCGCGAAGAGATTGCTTCCGGACACCTCATATTCCCGCTGCGCAGTGAATTTGTCGTGGAAGTGGTATTGGCCGACGGCTCGGTGTTGCCTGAACAGGGGCGACTGAATTTTGCCGCGCCCTCCTACAGCCAGGACACCGGCACCTTTCTGGTCCGCGCCGTGGTCGCCAATCCCAACGGCCAATTGCGTCCCGGCCAGTTCGTGCGGGCGCGGGCCATCGGCGCTACCAGGCCGAACGCCATCGTCGTACCGCAAAAAGCCGTTCTGGAGGGGGCCAAGAGCCACTTCGTGTGGGTGATTAATGCTGCGGGCAAGCCCGAGCAACGGGTGGTCGAAGTGGGTGACTGGCACGACGATGACTGGTTCATTACCCAAGGGTTGCAGGCCGGTGAACGGATCGTGGTCGACGGTGCGATCAGAGTCACGCCCGGAGGTCCGCTGAACATCATTGCCCCTCCTGCCCCGCCAGCAAGCCAGACGCCGACAAAACCGATGGCTGCCAGCACGCAGCAAGACACCGGGCGCAGCCCATGAGTATTTCCCACTACTGCATTGATCGCCCCATTTTCGCTTCGGTGATCTCAATCATCATCACCCTGGCCGGCGCGGTGGCCATGGCCAAATTGCCGGTGGCCCAGTACCCGGATATTACCCCGCCGCAAATTACCGTTTCGGCAACCTACCCCGGCGCCGATGCCCAGGTGGTGGCCAATAATGTGGCAGCGCCGATCGAGCAACAGGTCAACGGCGCCGACAACATGATCTACATGAACTCGTCGAGCTCGGCGACGGGGAACATGACCCTCAACGTATTCTTCGAGATTGGCACCGACCCCTCCCTTGCCCAGGTCGATGTGCAAAACCGCGTTAATCTGGCCTTGCCGCAACTGCCCTCCGCCGTCCAGAGCCAAGGCATTCAGGTACAGAAAAAATCTTCCGCGTTCATGATGGTGCTTGCCGTGTATTCCGCCGGCGAGCGCTATGACAGCACCTACGTCGCCAACTACGCGAACCTCTACATTCTGGATGCAATCAAGCGCATTCCGGGGGCCAACCAGGCGAGCATTTTCGGCACGCCGGACTACGCCATGCGGATCTGGCTCAAACCCGATCGCATGGCGCAACTGGGCATCACCGCCGCTGACGTACAGACAGCGGTCGCCAACCAGAATCAGCAATTCGCCGTCGGCCGTGTCGGGCAATCGCCGACCGGCCAGGCCGTGGAGCAATCGTTCGCGGTGACCACCAAGGGCCGCCTGACGGAGCCTGCGGAATTCGAGAACATCATCTTGCGCGCCAGCAACGACGGCGCGGCCATCGTCCGCCTGAAGGATGTAGGGCGCGCCGAACTCGGGCAGAAGGACTATTCGCTGCGCAGCACCTATCAGGGACGTCCCGCCACGCTGATTGCGGTGTATCAGCAACCGGGGGCAAACGCCCTCGATGTCTCGGCAGCGGTGACGTCGACCCTGGCACAAATGAAAACGACATTTCCCGAAGGGATCGAATACAAGATCGTGATGGACACTACCGCGTTTACCCGCGCGTCGATTTCCGAGGTGATTCACACCTTTTTCGAAGCGTTGGTGCTGGTGGTCGTGGTGGTGTTCATTTTTCTGCAGAGTCTGCGCGCCACGCTGATCCCGGTACTCGCCGTACCGGTGTCGATTGTCGGCACCTTTATCGGCATGTCTGCCTTGGGATTTTCGGTGAACATGCTCACGCTGTTCGGCATGGTGCTGGCGATCGGCATCGTGGTCGACGACGCGATCGTGGTGATTGAAAACGTCGAACGCAATATGCACGTACACAAGATGAACCCCAAGGACGCGGCCAAACGCGCCATGGATGAAGTGGCCGGGCCGGTGGTCGCGATCGTGCTGGTGTTGTGTGCAGTGTTCGTCCCGGTGGCTTTCATGGGGGGCATCACCGGGCAGCTCTACAAACAGTTTGCGATCACCATTGCCATCTCCGTGGTGATCTCCGGCCTGGTGGCGTTGACGCTTTCACCGGCCTTGGCCGCCCTGCTGCTCAAACCTCACCAAGGCGAAAAAAACGCTTTTTTCCGCTGGTTCGAACGTAGCTTCGAACGCATGACCGAGGGCTATTCGCGTGCCGTGGCGTTCATGATCAAACGCTTTGTGCTGGCGTTGCTGCTGTTCGCCGGCATGATCGTTTTGATTGCGCTGATGGCGCAGCGCATTCCCAGTGCCTTTCTGCCCCCGGAGGATCAGGGGTATCTGCTGGGCGCGCTGATCATGCCCGATGCCGCCAGCCTGGATCGCACAGCTGAAGTGGGCAAGGTCGCCAGTGATTTCTTCATGCATGACGAGGCCGTCGAGGGTGTCGCAATCGTTAACGGCTACAGCCTGCTCGATGGCCAGAACAAGAACAATGCCGGTGCCTTTTTCGTCGGGTTCAAGGATTTCGAAGAGCGTTACAAGGACTCGCAAACCATCAAGGAACAGAGTGCTCCAGCGCTCATCCAGAAAGCGGCCCGGGCCTTTTCCACAGTGCAGGGCGGGATCATTTTGCCGGTGAACCCGCCATCCATACCGGGTCTGGGCACCACGGGCGGCATGGAGGTGTGGGTTCAAAGCAAGGGCGACGCCAGCGTCGGGCAACTGGCCGAGACGGTCGGCATGCTTGTCGCAAAGGCCAGGCAGCGTCCGGAACTCGGCGCCATTACCTCGACCTTCAATGTGTTTTCCCGGCAATTGCTGGTCGATGTCGACCGCGAAAAGGCCGAGACGCTGGGAGTGCCGGTGGAAGACGTGTACAGCACCATGCAAACCATGTTCGGTTCTCTGTATGTGTCTCAATTCAACAAGTTCAGCCGTCTGTGGCAGGTGATTCTGCAGGCTGAACCGAGCTACCGACTCAAGGCTGATGACTTGCAGCAGATTTATGTGCGCAGCAAGAACCTGGGGATGGTGCCGCTAAAAGCGCTGCTGACCACCCGCTACGTCACCGGCCCCGACCTGCTGACGCGCTTCAACAACTTCCCGGCCGTCAAGCTCACCGCCAACGCCGCGCCCGGCTACAGCTCCGGTCAGGCACTCAAGGCGCTGGAAGAGATCAGCGCTGAAATCATGACCAATGACTATGCCTTGGCCCTGAGTGGCGAGGCCTTCGAGGAGAAAAAAAGCGGGGGCGCTTCCTCTCAGGTGTTCATCTTCGGCCTGGTCATGGTGTTCCTGATCCTGGCCGCGCAGTACGAAAAATGGTCCCTGCCCGTCGGGGTATTGCTGGCGGTGCCCTTTGCGTTGTTCGGTGCCCTGCTCGCGGTACTGATTCGCGGGTTGAGTAACGATGTTTACTTCCAGATCGGCTTGACCATGCTGGTCGCCCTGGCCGCGAAGAATGCGATCCTGATTTTCGAATTTGCGGTACTGAACCGGGAAAGCGGCATGTCTGCCTACGATGCGGCAATGACCGCCGCCAGGGAGCGGCTGCGGCCTATCGTGATGACGTCCCTGGCGTTCATTCTGGGGTGTGTCCCATTGGCCATTGCCGTCGGCGCATCGGAAAACAGCCGACACTCGATCGGCACAGGTGTCATCGGCGGGATGTTGGCGGCAACAGTCATCGCCATTTTCTTCATCCCGCTGTTCTACTACCTGGTTGAACGCTTGACCGAGAAAAAAGGCGCGCCGCAACAGACCACCCCGCCGCCTTCGCTCACATCGCCCGGAGAGATCCCCGGTGGCGCTCCCCTGCACAGACATGAGGGGGAATGAATGCGCACATGCCATTTGTCGTGGTTGATTTGTCTGGGGCTCAGCGGCTGCATGCTCGGCCCGGATTACCAGCGCCCGGCCACCGACACCCCGCCGGCCTATCGCTACGCAGAGCAAGAGGCCAACGACCTGTCCAACGCGTTGTGGTGGGAACAGTTCAACGATCCGGTGCTCAATGACTTGATCCGCAGCGCGCTGGCGCAGAACAAAGACATCAAGATCGCCGCCGCCCGGGTCGAGGAGTTTCAGGGCCGTTACGGTGTGGCGCGTTCGCAGCTTTTTCCGCAAATCGGCGCCGCCGCGCAAGGCAGTCGCTCCCGGGCGCCACGCGACAATGGCCCGGTACCGCTGGATTCCAGCGTCGACCCGATTTATCAGAATTATCAGGCCACCCTGAGTGTGAGCTGGGAGCTTGACGTCTGGGGACGCTTGCGGCGACTCAATGAATCGGCACGGGCTGACTTGCTGGCCTCGGAAGAAGGTCGGCGGACGGTGATACTCAGCCTGGTCTCGTCGGTGGCATCGAGTTACATCGCGCTGCGCGATCTTGACCGCCAACTGGAAATCGCCCGCACCACGGCCAAGGCCCGTGGCGACTCCTACGAAATCTTCAAGCTGCGTTTCGGTGCCGGGACCATTTCTGAAATGGAATTGGCGCAAAACCTTTCGGAATTCCAGCGCACCCAGGCATCCGTTGCGCAATTCGAGTCACTGGTGGCGCAACAGGAAAACAATCTGGCGGTGCTGCTTGGGCGCAATCCAGGGCCGATCATCAGAGGCCGTGAGCTGACACAACTGTCGCTGCCATTGGTGCCCGCCGGGTTGCCTTCGGACTTGCTTGAGCGCCGCCCCGATCTGCGGCAAGCCGAGTTGAATCTGGTTTCCGCCAACGCCCGAATCGGTGCGGCCAAGGCACTGTATTTCCCGACGATATCCCTGACCGGATTGTTGGGCTCGGTCAGTAACCAACTGTCCAACCTGTTCACCGGGCCGGCCGCCACCTGGTCTTACGGAGTCGCCGCCAGCATGCCGCTCTTCACCGCTGGCGGGATCGCCGGCCAGGTGCAACAGGCCGAGGCCGTTCAAAAACAAACCTTGCTGGCTTACCAACAGTCGATCCAGTCAGCCTTCAGGGATGTTGAAAACGCCTTGGTTGCCGCGAGCAAATCCCGCGAGCAAATGACTTCTCAAGGCAATCAGGTCGAAGCGTTGCGCACCTACACCCGGTTTGCCCGGCTGCGCTACGACAACGGCTATACCAGCTACATAGAAGTGCTGGATGCCGAGCGCAGTCTGTTCGATGCCGAGCTGACCTACACCCGGACCCGGGGTTCGGTGTTCACCGCCATGATCGATGTTTACAAGGCAACGGGCGGAGGCTGGATAAGCAAGGCAGACACGTTGACCTCAACCGTCGGCGAACATTGACCATGACCACGCTGCAGTGCGTTCAAGGGCTGGGCGCTGATGTACTTCGCCGATCGAGGGGTTTTCGATGACCGACACCAACAAGAAAATGAGCCTGACGGGACTCACCACTTTGGTGACCGTCAACATGATGGGCTCGGGCATCATCATGTTGCCGACCAGCATGGCGCAACTCGGGGCGGTCTCGTTGTTGTCATGGATCGTCACCGCTGTCGGTTCCATGGCCATTGCATATTGTTTTTCCCAGTGCGGCATCTTCTGTCTGCGCTCGGGCGGGTTATCCGCCTACACCGAAGAGGCGCACGCAAAGTCGGGATTTTTCCTCTGCTCATATCTGTATTTCCTGTCACTGGCCATCGCCAACGTGGCGGTGGCCATCTCCGCAGTGGGATACATGACGTCGTTCATGCCTTGGCTGGGAAGCGGCGCCATTCCTTTGTTCATCGGAACGGTCGGCTTGCTCTGGATAACCACCGTGGCAAATTTCGGCGGCCCCGGCGTTACCGGCAAGATCGGTGCGATTACGGTCTGGGGCGTGATCATCCCGGTTGCCGGCTTGAGCCTTATCGGATGGTTCTGGTTCAAACCCGATCTGCTGATCGCCGCCTGGAACCCTTACCACCTGCCCATTTCCGAAGCGATCAGCAAAGCAATTCCGCTGACACTCTGGGCCTTTCTCGGCATGGAATCGGCCGCGCAGGCCTCTGACGCGGTGGAGAACCCCACGCGCACGGTGCCGCTGGCCTGCCTGTTCGGCACACTGGGAGCGGCGGTTGTCTACGTGCTCTCGACGACCGTCATTCAGGGGATCATTCCGAATGCCGAGCTGGCTAATTCGTCCGCGCCGTTCGCGCTGGTTTATGCCCACATGTTCAACCCGACGGTCGGTCACATCATCATGGCGTTGGCGGTGATGGCATGTGTCGGCTCGCTATTGGGCTGGCAGTTCACCCTGGCGCAAACCGCCAAGATGACGGCTGACCAGGGCATGTTTCCCAAACTGTTCTGCAAGGTCAGCGCCCGCAATGCCCCCATCGTCGGGATGCTGGTCTGCGGCGTGCTGCAGACCTTGATGGCGCTGTCGACCATTTCGCCGAACGCCAGTGCGCAGTTCGGCAAACTGGTCAGCCTCGCCGCAGTGACCAACCTGATTCCCTATGTAACAGCGGCCACCGGGCTGCTGGTCATGATGTACAAAGCCAAGGTCAGTGCCAGCGTGTACACCCGCAATACCTTGCTGTTGGTGGTGGCCGTGGCGTACTCCCTCTACGCGTTGTATGCCTGCGGCAAAGATGCGGTGTTCGGCGGCATTCTGGTTCTTGTGTTCGGCTACCTGCTCTACGGCTTCCTCGCCAAACGTTTTGTCGACGTGCCTGTGCCGGTTCCCCCCCGGGCCGACAATCCTTGACCGCCGTCTTCGTGACGGCTCAGACATCTGAATTCGAGGAACCCCCACATGAACGTAAAACTGAGCAAATCCCACCCGCTGCTACTCGTCTGCCTACTGACGCTATTGCCAGTCATGGCCCACAGCAGCACGCTTGAGCGCATTCGCACGAGCCATACGTTCACCCTCGGTTACTTGCCGGACTTCGCGCCGTTCAGCGAGCAGGTCGCCGATAAGGCCAGCGGATATGCCATCGACCTCTGTTTGAAAATCGCCGAAAAGGTCAAGAGCGAACTGGCGTTGCCCACGCTGAAGATTGCGTACCAGCCTGTGTCTCTCAACGATGAAATCAATGCCGTCAATTCGGGGAAAATCGACATTCTCTGTACACCGACCCCTCCGACACTGGCGCGGCGCTCGCAGGTCAGCTACTCGGTGCCGGTCTACACCGCCGGTCTCTCGGCCGTGGTGCGCGAGGACGCCTCCCAGCCGTTGCTTAATGTGCTCAATGGCAAGGTGGCGCATACCGGGCCAACGTGGCGTGCCACCGCGAACCTTGGGCTGTCCAATCAAACCTATGCTGCCATCGCCGGCGGTGTGACCGAGGCGTGGATACACCAGCAGATGCGTTTGCTCGGCGTGGTGGCCACGCTGGTCACGGTGGAGAATGCCGATGCAGGCCTCAAACAGGTTGCCGATGGCAAAGCCAGTGCGTTCTTTGCTGAGCGCATGGTGCTCAAGCATCTGTTGAGCAGGAATGACCCGGAAGGTCACCTGGTGCTGCTGGAGCGGATTTTCGAGTACGCGCCGACGGCCATGGCACTGGATCGAAACGACGAAGATTTCCGTCTGCTGGTCGACACTGCGCTGAGTGAAATGTACCGCGCCGGCGACATCGAGCAGGCGTACGACAAATACCTGGATGGCGCCGGCGAAGCGGCGAAGAAGCTGTTCAAGATCTACGCGCTACCTTGAGGGCGAGGCCACCAGAATCGGGGGCGCTCAACAGGCCTGGCGCTTCAGTTTGATGGCCGCTGCAAAAGCCGCTTCGTCATCACCATCGAGGTCTGCAATGACTGCCCGGTGCGCTGCAGCTTGTTCAGCAGACTGGCGCCCAACCAGAGCTGGTAAAGGGTTTCCGCCAGCTGACGAGCATCAGCATCCGGCACACTTTTATCCAGCTGCCCTGCTTCCAGGCACGTCGTGATCCGCGCAACGATGCGCTCGGCGCCGTCACGCAAGGTGAGGCGCATCGACTCGGACAGGTCGGCGACTTCCGCGCTCAACTTGACCACCAGGCATTCATCGCCGTGACCTTCCAGGGTGCAGCGGTTCTGCCAGCCCTGCCAGTAATCCATCAGCCGCTCATAGGCACTGAGCCCCGGCAGTGTCAGGCGTCGCTCCATATCTGCGAGGTAGCCGACGAAGTAATCCTCCAGCAACGCCTGGCCGTAGAGTTCCTTGGATTTGAAGTAGTGATAGAACGAGCCCTTGGGCACACCGGCGGTCTGCAGGATCTCGCTCAGGCCAACGCTGGTAAAGCCCTTTTCGGCCATCATGCGGTGGCCGGTGTCGAGCAGGTGTTGGCGGGTATCGTCGTAGGTCGGTTTCATGGGCGCAAAATACCAAACATTAGACCAGTCGTATATTTCTGATGAGCAGGAGTTTGCCACAGTGATCGCGCGGAAACACGGCCGTGAAAATTTACTAGACGACCGGTCTAATATGAATCTATGCTGTGCCCGTCATTCCTTCCAAGGTGTCGCAGACGAACCCGTCGAGGACACCCGACCACCACAGGGCGCTCTATGAAAATCTTGATGGTTCTGACTTCCCACGATCAGCTTGGCAACACCGGCAAGAAAACCGGCTTCTGGCTCGAAGAGTTCGCGGCCCCCTACTACGCCTTCAAGGATGCCGGTGCACAGATCACCCTGGTATCGCCGGCTGGCGGCCAGCCTCCGCTTGATCCGAAAAGCGATGAGCCCGATGCGCAAACCGCTGAAACCGAGCGCTTTCGCAAGGACCCTGCTGCCCAGCAGGCACTGGCCAACACCGGGCGTCTGGCGGATGTCAGCGCTGAGGATTTCGATGCTGTGTTTTATCCCGGTGGCCATGGCCCGCTGTGGGATCTGGCCGAGGACAAACACTCGATCGCACTGATCGAAGCCTTCGACCGCAGCAACAAACCCCACGGGTTCGTCTGCCATGCGCCGGGCGTGCTGCGCCACGTTACGGCTGCCGATGGCAAGCCGTTGATTCAGGGCCGGGACGTCACCGGTTTCACCAACGCTGAAGAAGCCGCTGTGGGCCTGACCGATGTCGTGCCGTTCCTGATCGAGGACGAATTCCAGCGTCTTGGCGGGCGCTACTCCAAAGTGGTTAACTGGCAGGTTCACGTGGTGACCGATGGCCAATTGGTGACCGGTCAAAACCCTGCCAGCTCGGCAGCCGTTGCTGAAACGTTGTTGAAGCTGTTGGCCTGAGCCACCTGGCCTCCCGAACACCGTGCGCATCACGCACGGTGTTTTTTTTGCCGCATTACTAGTCGACTGGTCTAATAAGGCCAAAACAGGAATCCCATGAAAAACAGCCCTTTCTTCACGCCTTTCACCCTGGGCCCGCACACCCTGAAAAACCGCATCGTCCTGCCGCCCCTCACCCGCCAGCGCAGCACGCAACCGGGCAATGTCGCCAACGCATTGATGGCCGAGTACTACCAGCAGCGCGCCGGCGCCGGTCTGCTGGTGACCGAAGGCACGCAGATCGAGCCTCGCGGTCAGGGCTACGCCTGGACCCCCGGCATTCACACACCTGAACAAATTGCCGGATGGCGCATTGTCACCGAAGCGGTTCATGCCCGGAACGGCGTGATATTCGCCCAGCTGTGGCACGTCGGACGTGTGTCCCACACCGCATTGCAACCCGACGGCGCGGCCCCGGTATCCGCTTCTGCCATCGCGACTGAACGGGTCAGCGTGTTCATTGAAACCACGCCGGGCGCTGGAGAGCTGGTCAAGCCATCCGCACCGCGAGCGCTGAGCACTGATGAAGTCCAGGCACTGGTTCAGCTTTATATTCAGGCTGCGCGCAATGCGATGGATGCCGGTTTTGACGGGATCGAACTGCACTGTGCCAACGGTTATCTGGTGAACCAGTTCATTTCTGCGCACAGCAATGTGCGCACCGATCATTACGGTGGCTCGCTGCACAATCGCCTGCGTTTTCTGCGCGAAGTGGTGTCGGGTGTCGCCGAGTGCATCGGCAAGGAAAAAGTCGGCGTGCGGTTCGCGCCGCTGTTCACCACCACCGATGAAGCACGCACTTATCTGGGCATGGTCGAGGAAGACCCGCACACCACTTACATTGAAGCGATCAAGGTGCTTGAGGACGTGGGGATTGCCTACCTGTCCATCGCCGAGGCGGACTGGGACGACGCGCCCGTGATGCCGCAAACATTCCGCCGCGCAGTGCGCGACACCTTCAGCGGCGCCATCATTTACGCCGGACGCTACAACGCTGAATCCGGCGCGCAATTGCTCGAATCGGGGCTGGCGGACCTGGTGGCGTTCGGTCGGCCGTTCATGGCCAACCCGGACCTGCCGGCGCGCATCGCCAATGACTGGCCGCTCAATCCGCTGAACCCCGCCACGGTCTACGGCGGCAATGCCGAAGGCTATGTGGATTACCCGACCTACAGCGAATAATTCCGCGAATTCGCCCAGCGCTCCCACTGCCCGGGAGCGCTTTCCCCTCTGCGCCAAACGCGCAACCTCGCACGCTGCGATGTGAGGTGTTCGCATCTGCATAAAAAAGATTGCCGATTGATTGTCAGGCGGATTTTTTCAGCCTATCTTGAGTAAAACCTATACAACGAACTTAATTGCGTACAACTCTTGCGCTACGGATTGGCCCTCACGCACAGCACTGCTGCGAGTCCTCTGAATGAACCCACTACTAGCCAGCCATTACCGTGAAATTCTCGTCGGCGTCGGAGAAAACCCCGAGCGTGAAGGTCTGCTCGACACGCCCAAACGTGCGGCCAAAGCGATGCAGTATCTGTGCAACGGCTACACGATGAGCCTGGAAGACGTCACCAACGGCGCACTGTTCGAATCGCAAAGCGATGAGATGGTCATCGTCAGTGACATCGAGCTCTATTCCTTGTGTGAGCACCACATGCTGCCTTTCATCGGCAAGGCGCACGTGGCGTACATCCCCACCGGCAGGGTGCTCGGGCTGTCGAAAGTGGCGCGCGTGGTGGACATGTTCGCCCGGCGACTGCAGATCCAGGAAAACCTCACCCGGCAAATTGCCGAGGCCATCCAGCAGATCACCGATGCCGCCGGCGTGGCCGTGGTCATCGAGGCCAGGCACATGTGCATGATGATGCGCGGCGTTGAAAAGCAGAATTCGGTCATGACCTCCTCGGTGATGCTCGGGGCGTTTCGTGACAGCACCACCACGCGTCAAGAGTTCCTGCAATTGATCGGGCGGCGAAGTTGATGTTCGACCCTCGATGGGTACGATAAACCTGTACAGCGAAAGTAGGCTGTACAAGCACGATCTTTCCAATTTCACCCTCCTGCCTGTGCCTTCAGGGAGAACGTCAATGACCCGAATTGTGCTCTTGCTGGCTCTGATACTCGGCGTTGCGAGCTGCGGCAGCGTGGATGTCAGTCACTACGCCGATCAGCAGCCAGCGTTGGATCTGCAGCGCTTTTTCAGCCAGCCGGTGAAAGCCTGGGGGATGTTCCAGAAGCGTTCCGGGGAAGTGGTCAAGCGCTTCGAGGTCAACATCGTCAGCCATCGTGAAGGTGACAACCTGATTCTTGATGAGCACTTCCTGTACAGCGACGGTACGCGCCAGCGCCGCGTCTGGGCCCTGACGCCCGAGGGCCAGGGACGCTGGAGCGGGCGGGCGGGTGATGTAGTGGGCGTCGCCACAGGTCAGGTGGCCGGCAATGCGCTGCACTGGCGGTATCGCCTGAACCTGCCGGTTGATGGCTCGACCTATGAAATGAGCATGGACGACTGGATGTACCAGATGGACGAGGACACGCTGATCAATCGCACCCGCATGTCCAAACTCGGTTTTGAAGTCGGTCAGGTGACCTTGTTCTTCCGTCGCCAAAGCGCGGGAGAAAATCAATGAACAGCCCGTTCAGCATGGCCTCCCTGGGCGATGGTTATCGCGCACTGGTGATTGGCGCCAGTGGCGCTATCGGTAGCGCATTTTGCCAGCAGCTCAGTCAGGACCCGCGCTGTGCCGGCGTTCGTGAGCTGGGGCGCCATACCGTTCCGGCGCTGGATCTGGAGCAGCCGCAATCGATCGCCAGCGCCGCCGCCGAACTGGCCGCGCAAGCGCCCTATCAGTTGATCGTGCACGCTGCCGGCCTGCTGCATCGTGAGCGGATCAAGCCGGAAAAGAGCTACAGCGCGATCGAAGCCGATGCGCTGCAAGCCGTGTTTCAAGTGAACACGCTGGGGCCGGCGATGGTGTTGCGGCATTTTCTGCCGCTGCTTGATCCCCAAGGGGCGATGGCGCTGCTCTCGGCCAAGGTCGGAAGCATCGGCGACAACCGATTGGGCGGCTGGTACGCCTATCGCGCCTCCAAGGCGGCGCTGAACATGCTGATCAAGACCGCAGCGATCGAACTGGCCCGCACCCGCCCGCAAAGCCGCTTGCTGAGTCTGCACCCGGGCACGGTCGTGTCGGGGTTGTCGCAACCTTTTCGCGGGGCATCCAGCGCCCGCCCCGCCGACGTTGCCGCTGAACAGCTACTGAACCTGATTGACCAGTTGACGCCGGCCGACAGTGGCCAGTTCTTTGCCTACGATGGACAACGCCTGCCCTGGTAGGCAAGGAGTGAAGCATGAATCTGCAAACCCTGACCGAGCGCGCGGCCAACAGCGAAATTCGTGAGCTGGAGTTGCTGTCGCTTGAAGGTGGTTTTTATCTGGCCCGGGTTCGCCTGGATCACGGTCAGTTCACCTTGCTCGACGACGCGGCCAAACCCATGCACCTGCGTTCAATCACCCATCTGCGTGACTTGCTGCAGACCGTGCCGGCATTCCCGTGCGTGCTGGTGCAGCAATGCGTGCACGACGAAATGTGTGGCCGCGATACCGGGCCGGTCGAAGAGCTGCGCATTCCGTTTTCGCTGGCCACGCCGTTATGAAACGAATCCTGCCGGACCGCACTGAATGAACCGGAATCGTCGGTTGTGCCTGGTGCTGGGCGATCAGTTGTCGTTCGATCTGGCCTCCTTGCAGACGCTCGACAGCGAGCGCGACACCGTGCTGCTGGTCGAGGTCATGGAAGAAGCCAGCCATGTACCGCACCATCCGCAAAAGATTGCTCTGATCTTCAGCGCCATGCGCCATTTCGCCCAGTCGTTGCGAGACCAAGGCATTCGTGTCGAATACGTGACGCTGGATGATCCGCACAACAGCGGTTCGGTACCGGGGGAATTACGCCGTTGGCAACAGCGCTTGCAGGTCGAGCAAGTACACGTCACCGAGTGTGGTGACTGGCGCCTGGAACAATCGATCAAGGATTGTGGCCTGCCCGTTTGTTGGCACGCCGATTCGCGTTTTTTGTGCAGTCGCGCCGAGTTCGCCGCCTGGGCTGCGGGGAAAAAACAGTTGCGCATGGAGTTCTTTTATCGCGAGATGCGCCGCAAGAGTCGCTTGCTGCTCAATGGCGATGGCACGCCGGTGGGCGGTGCTTGGAACTTCGATGCCGAGAATCGCAAGTCCCTGCCCAAAGGTGTGAAAGCCCCCTACCCGATCCGTTTCAGTAACGACGCCATCACCGGCGAGGTGCTGGATCTGGTGCAGGCGCGCTTCAGTCAGCACTACGGTGCACTCGATGATTTCAATTACCCGGTCACCCATGCCGACGCGCAGGCGCTGTGGGACTATTTTCTGGATTATGGCCTGGCGGGTTTCGGTGACTATCAGGACGCCATGGCCAGTGACGAGCCGTTCCTGTTTCATGCACGCATCAGCGCCGCGCTAAATATCGGCCTGCTGGATTTGCGGCGGTTGTGCAGCGACGTCGAGTCGGCCTATTGGGCCGGCAGGATTGCCCTGAATGCCGCCGAGGGCTTCATTCGGCAACTGATCGGCTGGCGGGAATACGTGCGCGGCGTGTACTGGCTGAAAATGCCGGACTACGCACTGGGCAACGCCTTCGGCAACAGCCGTGCACTGCCGGAGTTCTACTGGACCGGTGCCACGCAGATGAACTGCATGCGCCAGGCCATCGGCCAGAGTCTGCAGCATGCCTACGCGCACCACATTCAGCGGCTGATGGTCACCGGCAATTTCGCCCTGCTCGCTGGCATTGCGCCGAGCCAGATCTGTGAGTGGTACCTGGCGATTTACATGGACGCCTTCGACTGGGTCGAACTGCCCAACACGTTGGGCATGGTCATGCATGCCGACAGCGGTTACCTCGGTTCCAAACCCTATTGCGCCAGTGGCCAATACATCAATCGCATGTCTGACTACTGCCGCGGCTGCGCCTACAAGGTCAGCGAAAGTACGGCGGACAATGCCTGCCCGTTCAATGCGTTGTACTGGCATTTTCTGATGCGCCACGGTGAACAGCTGCGCGGCAATCAGCGCATGGCGATGATGTACAAGAACCTCGACCGCATGCCGTCAGCCAAGCTGGAGGCGCTGTGGCAACGCGGGCAGAACCTGTTGGCGCGTCTGGATAACGGCGAATCGATCTGAAATGAACGTTCGCTTGCGCCGGTGGTGAAACTTAAGCACAACCCGCCCGGTCAACGGATGATCGGCGCTCGAGTCCTCCGCGAGCGCAATGTCCACTGCTCGTGTTGTGCTTACGCGCTCTATGCAGCCAGCCCCTGAACATTCAACAAAGCAGGTCACATGGATACCCTTGAACACCTTAGTCGCGAAGCGCTCGAGTCAGAAGTCAGGCGATTGCGTGCGGCGCTTCAAAGCACTCAGGTCGACACACAGGACGTTGACCTCGAGCGCGACATGGCGGCGCAGCTGCAAGCCAGTCGGGACGCCCTCGCCCGCAGCGAGGCTCGCTTCATCACCATTCTGGAAACCATCGAATCGGCGTTTGCCATCGTCAAGGTCAAATTCGACGCTGACGACAAGCCGGTCGATTACTACTTTGTCGAAGCCAATCCGGCGTTCGAACATCAGTGCGGCGTCAACCTGCGCGGCAAATGGGTGACCGAGTTCGCGCCCAATCTGGAAAGCTTCTGGTTTGAAACCTACGGCCATGTGGCCAAGACCGGGGAACCGGCGAACTTCGAGAATTACGCCAACACCTTCGAGCGCTGGTTCGACGTGCGCGCGGTGCGTGTTGGCGATCCGGCCGACCGGCAGATCGCCATTCTGTTCAACGACGTCACCCAGCGGCGCGACGCCGAGGAGCGTTTGCGAGCCAGCGAGGCCATCGCGCGGGAGAACGTCGAGCGCGTGCAACTGGCGCTCGCCGCCGGGGCCATTATCGGCACCTGGCACTGGGACTTGCTCACCGACCGCTTTGCCGTGGACGAAGCTTTTGCTCGGGTGTTCGACCTTGACCCGGCGCTGGGCCGCGAAGGGCTCAGCCTCGAACAAGTGATGGTGACCGTGCATCCCGAAGACCGCGATGGACTGACCAGCGCGATCAACGAAGCCATCGGCCGCGGTGGCGCTTACTCCCATCAGTACCGCGTGCGTCGCACGGACGGCAAGTACCAGTGGATCGAGGCCAACGGCCGGGTTGAGTGTGCCGATGATGGAACGCCGCTGCGCTTTCCCGGTGTACTGATCGATGTCGAGGAACGGCGCAATGTCGAAGCGGAGCGCGACCGCGCCATTGCTGCATTGCGCGCGCTCAACGATACGTTGGAGCAGCGCGTTTCATCGCGCACCGCAGAATTGATGCAAGCCGAAGAGAAACTCCGTCAGTCACAGAAAATGGAAGCCGTCGGCCAACTGACCGGGGGCCTGGCGCATGACTTCAATAATCTGTTGGCCGGCATTTCCGGCGCACTGGAGTTGATGGGCGCACGCATCAGCCAGGGACGACTGAACGAAGTCGACAAGTACATGATGACCGCCCAGGGCGCGGTCAAGCGTGCGGCCGCCCTGACCCACCGGCTGCTGGCGTTCTCCCGACGCCAGACCCTCGATCCGCGTCCCACCGACGTCAACACGCTGATGACCGGCATGACCGAACTGATCCAGCGTACGGTAGGCCCCAGCATCGTCCTGGAAACCCGCGCCGCGCCGGGGCTTTGGCCAACGCTGGTGGATGCCAGTCAGTTGGAGAATGCTCTGCTCAACCTGTGCATCAACGCCCGCGATGCGATGCCAGACGGTGGGCGCATCACCATCGAAACCGCCAACCGCACGCTGGACGGCGAGACCGCGCGCACCCTGGACATGCCAGAGGGCGAATACCTGTGCCTGTGCGTGACCGATACCGGCACCGGCATGACCGCCGATGTCATCGCCAAGGCCTTCGACCCGTTTTTCACCACCAAACCGCTGGGCCAGGGCACGGGGCTAGGACTGTCGATGATCTATGGTTTCGCCAAGCAATCCGGCGGCCAGGTGCGCGTGCATTCGCAGGTCGGCCGGGGCACAGAAATGTGCATTTATCTGCCTCGCTATCATGGCGAACCGGTGCCGAATCAGGATCACAAGGACAACGCGCCGGCCGCCTTGCCCAAGGCTGGCGAGACCATTCTGGTGGTGGACGACGAGCCTACGGTGCGTGCGCTGCTGACTGACGTGCTCGGCGATCTCGGCTACACCTTGATAGAGGCTGCTGACAGCGTGGTCGGGCTGAAGATGTTGCGCTCGGACATTCACATCGACTTGCTGATCACCGACGTCGGCTTGCCGGGTGGCATGAACGGTCGGCAACTGGCCGATGCCGGCCGGGAAATCCGCCAGAACCTGAAGACCCTGTTCATTACCGGGTACGCGGAAAACGCGGTGATTGGTGCCGGTCAGCTTGGCCCGGACATGCAGGTGCTGACCAAGCCTTTCGCCGTCGACACGCTGGTGGCGCGGGTCAGCGACCTGCTGGCGATGAAATCCGAATGAGCGACCGTTGCGGCGCTGTAATCCCAGAGAGAGTGGCTGCGGCCAAGGAGTAATAAATGGTGACGTTTCTGATTTTCCTGATCGCGTGCGGTGCTGCAGCGAGTACCGGGGTGATTTTCAAACCCGGGTCATGGTACGAAGGACTGAATAAACCCGGATTTACCCCACCCAATTGGGCGTTTCCGGTGGCCTGGACGATTATCTATCTATTGCTGGCCTGGGCCGGTTATCGCTTGAGCCTGATTCCCGGCAGTCAGACCGTGTTGGCACTGTGGGCCGCGCAGATCGCCTTGAACACACTGTGGACGCCGGTGTTCTTCGGCGCGCATCAGGTGTTGGCCGCCATGGTGATTCTGTTGGTGTTGTGGCTGGTGGTTGCGGTGATGGTGTTTATGGCGTTGCGCCTGGATGTGATCACCGGGCTGATCCTGTTTCCTTATCTGGCCTGGTTGTGTGTGGCAGCGGCGTTGAATTTCTCGATTCTGCGCAATAACCGTGGGTGATCAAGCGCAACAGCCAATGTTCATTGGGGTGCTGAAGGGGCTGGATTTCATCTATGAAAATAGAGAGAGCCCCATTCTGCCAATCAGGAAAACCAGCAGAATCAGGAAAAAGATCCGAATAAAGCCACTGCCATACCGCAGTGCCAGAAAAACTCCAGTCAGGGAGCCGGCAATATTGCACAGTGCTACGACGCCACCTACCGCCCACAGAACATTTCCCGTTGGTACAAAAAACATGAGCGCGGCGCAGAACGTGCCCAGATTCACCAGCTTTGCGGAGGCGGAGGCATTTAAAAAATCAAAGCCAAAATATTTGACGAAAATGAATAGCAGAAGGCTGCCGCTACCCGGACCGAAGACGCCGTCATAAAAACCAATCAAGCCACCAAAAAAAATGCCCCACGCAATTTCCTTTGTTCCGCAATGAAATTCAGTGCTGATCAGGCCTAATCTTTTTTCCGCGAATGTATAGATCGCCATCGCTATCAAAACAAAAAAAACAACGAACTCCATGATTTTTTTGGGAACGATTGACACGGAAAACGCGCCAATGAACGCAAAAACGAATGCCGACAGCATGGTGGGCAACATCAGTTTCCAGACAATTTTTATTCTTTTGGTATAGCTGTATATCGAAGAAAGATTGCCCGCAAGAACTGCCAGCTTATTGGTTCCAAATACGGTTGCCAAACTATATTGAGGAAGCGCATGCAAAAGTGCTGGCAGCTGTACAAGCCCGCCACCACCTACCGCTGCATCTATCAAACCACCACAGAATGCAAAAAAGCCTAAAGCGAACAACGCTTGTTCAAAATCCATTCAGGAGATCCTTTCGGGACTGAAGTTCTCCGCAAAGTATCACAACATTCTCCAGGTTAATTTTCCGCAGTAAGATATCGATGCATGGCCTCGAAAGCTCTTCCTACGCGCTCATTATAGTTGAGCATGATGCCTTTCATGCGACCGAGCTTGAAAGGTATATCCATCGCTCGACCGTACGCTTGCGCGGCGGCCAACGCATGAAGACCATGTTTGTTTTCGACTTCGCCTGAGTGCCCCATCACGTAACCTTTAGCGTTACGTAGAGCTTGAACATCCATTTTTAGCAGAGGGTTGACTTCAAGCAACTTTGCTTCAATGTACTGAGCGATGAAATTATATTCACGACCATTCCAAAGTTCTGAAGCGATAGAAACCATCATGGCATCCATGATTGAACTCTTGTGCTCTATCGAATTCAGAGCTGATTTGTGCTCTGAGATTCCAGTACTGTAAAGAAAATCTGAGAATTCATTGCACTCTCGAACTTTGTGTTGATTTTCAATCCAGGCAGTCGCGTTAAAAGCTGAAGTCATGTATTCGAACATGCCATCATGCCCAGGGTGCCCCAGCCCGAAGTCGTCTTTCGCAACTTCATGCATGTGTGCCATGACATTCAGATATTCGATGTGTCTTTCAGCAGATACGGATAGTGCGTCTGCTGAGAGTCGCATTATTATTTTTGCAGAGACCAAGCTGGTGGTTTTATGTGTTTCATTCCATCCATTAAAGAATTTCAGAACAGCCGAATCGATTGCGGCCTTTTCAAGAAACGCTTCAAATGCGTTCTCGGCATGGCGCTGGGCATCTTGGGTAATGGGATGATTAAGCACTTCCAGCATGGCATCCTGAATGTCAGGGATATGCGTGACGTTTGCCAATACGGGCTGTCTGCGCTGATTCTGCAATATCACTCGACCAGGTATTTTCAAATTCCTGATGTGCTTTGGCAGAGCGTCTATAAAAGCTTCACCAAACTCTTGCATGGATCTGTAACTATTAAATGCGTCAACGCGACTCTGCAACATGGTTGAGTTCATGAGCTTATCCTTCTCCCTAAAGATATGCCGAGTTAATCCGCTGATTTAAACTTCCACAATCAGATCAGGCTTTAAACAATATGTGACTTGAAGGGTTTCGACAAGTGACTTATAATGATCAAACCCTTCATTATAAGTGAGCAATGGCATGGAGCTTTCTCAACTTACTATGTTCAAAACTGTAGCGGATCACGGAAGTATCATTCGCGCCTCTGAATTACTGCACTGTGTGCCGTCCAACATTACCAACAGAATCAAACTTCTGGAAAAAGAACTTGGGGTATCTTTGTTTATCAGGAAAGGTCGAGGGCTTGTTATCAGCCCTTCCGGTAGATTGTTTCTTGGGTATGCAAACAAAATCCTGTCTTTATGCCAGGAATCACAAAGAGCGCTCGATCCTGCGGCGGCGCCATCAGGACTCCTGAAAATCGGGGCAATAGAGTCATCGGCCACCGGCAGACTGCCCAAGTTGCTCTCAAAGTTTCATCAACTCTATCCGTCTGTGCAAATGCAGTTCAGCACAGGTGACTGGTCGCAGTTATTGAATGATGTGGTTGATCATAAACTCGACGGTGCCATCATTGCTGTCAATCAGGATCATCCTGATATTGAAAGTATCGAAATCTACAAGGAAGAACTGGTATTGATTGCCTCTTCAACTGCGGGGCACGTGCATAATCCGCAGGACTTGAGTGGCACAGATATATTCATGTGGCCTGAAGGCTGTCCTTATAGAAAGGCGCTGGAAAACTGGCTGCAAGCGCATGGTGTTGTTAGTCCTGTAACAAGCATCGCCAGTTACGGCACCATTCTTGGGTGTGTCAGCTCTAGAGCGGGTGTTTCGTTAGTGCCCAGAGGCGTTTTTGAACAGTTTCGCAGGATCGGTGACATAAGCGGCCATGTATTTGACGACCTGCACCCAATACAGAATTATTTTATATGGAATAAAAACAGTGGACCTCATCGAGCAAAAGAAAAATTTGCGGAGCTGCTCGTAGAGGAATTCAAGGACGTCTGACGTCATTTCTACAGTTTTGCACGCCCACTGATCGCAGTGTCTGCCCGACGTGTTGTCCTTTCTTTGCCTTCGTTCTCGTGAGTCGAAACGGCAGCAGCCGTACGTCGGTTGATGCCTGACACGTCGAATCGGCGTTTATCGATTCACTCTCCCTCCTGTTGATTGACACCTGTCAAAAATCCCATTTAACCAGGCGTAATTGCGACTTTGCCTCACGCTCCACCAGCCCTTGCCGGTCCCGTGAGCGCTCACGCCTGCCCGCAAACCCGCGTAGCGGCGTTGATCTATGCTTCATTCTGAATTAGTGATTTAACTAGGTAGTTACCTAACTATATAATGCACGCCTCATTTCAACGGGACATTCAACGTGAAGCAGAGTCAACGCCTCTCGGGCATATCAAAATTCATTCTGGTCGGGCTGGGGGTGATCATCGCCCTGCTCGGCCTGGCACTTGCGGCTGGCGGAGTGAAGCTGGTCAGCCTGGGAGGGTCGTGGTACTTCCTCGTGGGCGGTCTGGTGATGGCCGTTTCCGGTCTGCTGATCGCTCGCTTCAAGACGGCCGGCGCCTGGCTGTTCGCGGCATTTCTGGTCGGGACCGCGATCTGGGCGGTGAGCGATGCCGGGCTGGTGTTCTGGCCGGTGTTCTCGCGCCTGTTCATGTTCAGCGCCGTAGGCCTGGTGGTGGCGCTGGTTTACCCGCTGCTCAAGCGTGCCAACGGTGGCGTGCCGGGGCGTGGCGCTTACGGCGTTGCCGCTGTCCTGGCCGTGGGGCTGGCGGTGGCTGCCGGCAACATGTTCGTCGCGCATCCGACTGTCGCTGCCACCGGCACGGGCCCGGGCCTGACGCCGGTTGAGCCAGACAAGGCGCAAAAAGACTGGGCGCATTACGGTAATACCGAAGGCGGCAGCCGATTTGCTGCGCTGGACCAGATCAACCGCAACAACGTCGACAAACTGAAAGTGGCGTGGACCTACCACACCGGTGACGTCGCCGAGAGCGATGGCAACGGTGCCGAAGACCAGCTCACCCCGCTGCAGATCGGCAACAAGGTGTTCATCTGCACCCCGCACAACAACCTGATTGCGCTGGATGCCGACACCGGCAAAGAGCTGTGGAAGAACGCGATCAACGCCAAATCGAAAGTCTGGCAGCGTTGCCGTGGCACGGCCTATTTCGATGCCACCAAGGCCATCGCGCAGCCAAGCAATTCGAGCATCATCGAAGCCAAACCGGCGCCTGCCGCCAATTGCCAGCGCCGTCTGCTGACCAACACCATCGACGCTCGCCTGATCGCGGTCGATGCCGACACCGGCGAGTTCTGCCAGGGTTTCGGTAACAACGGTCAGGTTGATCTGAAGGCCGGTCTGGGCGATGTGCCGGACAGCTACTATCAGCTCTCCTCCGCTCCGCTGATGGCCGGTACCACCGTGGTGGTCGGCGGTCGTGTGGCCGACAACGTGCAAACCGACATGCCGGGCGGCGTAATCCGTGGTTTCGATGTGATCACCGGCGCCATGCGCTGGGCGTTCGACCCGGGCAATCCGCAGGATAAAAAGGCCCCGGCCGATGGCAGCACGTATGTGCGCAGCACGCCGAACAGCTGGGCGCCGATGTCCTACGACCCGGCGACCAACACCGTGTTCTTGCCGATGGGCAGCTCGTCCACCGACATCTATGGTGTCGAACGCAGCAAACTCGATCACACCTACGGCGCCTCGGTGCTCGCGTTGGACGCCACCACCGGTGATGAACGCTGGGTATTCCAGACCGTGCACAACGATCTCTGGGACTTCGACCTGCCGATGCAGCCGAGCCTGATCGACTTCACCAAGGACGGCAAAACCGTTCCGGCGCTGGTCATCGGCACCAAGGCCGGGCAGATCTATGTGCTCGACCGCGCCACCGGCAAGCCGTTGACCGACGTTAAAGAAGTCCCGGTCAAAGCCGCGAACATCCCGAACGAACCGTACTCGCCAACCCAGCCGAAATCGGTGGGCATGCCGCAGATCGGTGCCCAGCACCTGACTGAGTCGGACATGTGGGGCGCCACCCCGTACGACCAGTTGCTGTGCCGGATCGATTTCAAATCGATGCGTTACGACGGCCTGTACACCGCGCCGGGTACCGACAAATCGCTGAGTTTCCCGGGTTCGCTGGGCGGCATGAACTGGGGCAGCCTCTCCACTGACCCGGTCCACGGTTTCATCTTCGTCAACGACATGCGTCTGGGTCTGTGGATCCAGATGATTCCGTCGCAGAACAAGGCTCAAGCCTCGTCCGGTGGCGAAGCGTTGAACACCGGCATGGGCGCGGTACCGCTCAAAGGCACGCCGTATGCGGTGAACAAAAACCGCTTCCTGTCGGTGGCCGGCATTCCTTGCCAGGCTCCACCGTTCGGCACCCTGACCGCGATCGACATGAAGACCCAGAAAGTCGCCTGGCAGGTTCCGGTCGGCACCGTTGAAGACACCGGTCCCCTGGGTATCCGCATGCACCTGCCGATCAAGATCGGTCTGCCAACCCTCGGCGGCACCCTGTCGACCCAGGGTGGCCTGATCTTCATCGCCGGTACTCAGGACTTCTACCTGCGCGCCTTCAACAGCGGCAACGGTGAAGAGGTGTGGAAAGCGCGTCTGCCAGTCGGCAGTCAGGGCGGCCCGATGACCTACGTTTCGCCGAAGACCGGCAAGCAGTACATCGTCATCACCGCCGGTGGTGCACGTCAGTCGACTGACCGCGGCGACTACGTGATGGCTTACGCCTTGCCGTAAACCGCAGTGCCCGTGTTGAACACGGGCGCTTTCTTTTTGCGCGCGGCANGGGTGCCGCGCCGCTTTCCGATATCGCTACAGCTTTGAGCAGGAAGATCTCCATGTTTGGTTTTACTCGTAACGGCTGGGTCAACGGCGTGCTGTTGGGCCTGACCTGCAGCGCCACCCTGCCCGCCTTCGCCGATACCGATGCAAACCTGTTGACCCGCAACACCCTGACCGGTGACTGGGGTGGCTTGCGTCACCAGATGGACCAGGACGGGATCAAGTTCACCGGCGATTACACCGGTGAAATGGCTTACAACGCCGATGGCGGCCTGCACCGCTCCGGCCGTTACTCGCAGAACATCAAGCTCGGCGCCCAGTTTGATCTGAGCAAGTTGTATGGCGTGGAGAACGCCGGCAAGGTCCAGTTGACCATCAACGACCGACGCGGCAACAGCGCCTCCGAAGACCTGGTTGGCAACCGTCTGCCGATCCAGGAAAACTACGGTGGCCTGTACACCCGCCTGACCGAGCTGAGCTATGAGCGCAGCCTGTTCACCCCGGCGCTCAACGTAAAACTCGGCTACATGGCCATGGGCAACGACCTCGGTGGTCTGGACAGCGGCATTCTGTGCAACTTCATGAACGCCGGTTTCTGCGGCCATCCGCTGAACATGTCCGGCGGCAGTGGCTGGACCAACTACCCCAACGCGCACCTGGGCGTGCGGGTGAAATACGACTTGTCGCCGTCCTGGCAACTGCGCGTGGCCGCGTTCAACGTCGATCCGGAAAGCAACGGCAACTCCAGCCGCGCCTGGCATCTGGGCCCGAAACACACCACCGGCACCGTGGTGCCGATCGAGCTGGTGTACAAGCACGCGGGCCAATTGCCCGGCGAATACAAGCTGGGTTACTACTACGACAGCTCGGACGTGAAACGCATCGGCAGCGACAAAGAAGTCTCCGGGCGTGGCGGGCATTACCTTCTGATTGATCAGGCGGTATGGCGTTCGCAATCGTCCGAGGGCCGCAGCCTGCATGCGTTCGGCCAATACTCGGCAGCCAGCGAGGCGGCTTCGCCATTCAGCAAGTGGTACGGCACCGGTCTGGTGCTGTACAAGCCGTTCGAAGGTCGCCCGCGTGACACCGTCGCTCTGGGCTACGGCCGCGCCGTACCTAACCCGCGCAGCCGCGACGTACAACAGGACGCTGCCATGGCCAATGGCACGCAGTTCCCGAACCTGGACAGTGGCGAGCAGTTGATCGAACTCGGCTACGGCTACCAGGCCACGCCTTGGCTGACACTGCGCCCGAACCTGCAATACATCATCGAGCCGGGGGCCTTTTCCGGGCAGGACATCGACAATGCGTTGGTGTTTGGCTTGCAGGTGAAAGCTTCGCTCTGACTTCTGGCAGAACTGCAGGCAATAAAAAACCCGGCGTAATGACCGGGTTTTTTATTGCCTGACAATTGTCGTAACCAAGATGCTCAGTCAACACCGAACCTTTACCCCCAAACCTGCGTCGGAGCTAGGGCGTTAACGCTTACCGCTCGCCACGAGGTTTCCGTTTGAAAGCAGCCATCGTCAAAAAATACCGTTTGATCATCAAGACCATGGGCTACGTGGGCTGGTCGCTGTTCTGGCTGTTGCTCTGGGACATCGCCGTCACCGTCGACTTCATGTTGTTCCTCAACGCCAAGATCAACCTGCCGCTGATGCCTCTGACTTTGCTCGGTTCAGCGCTGGTGGTGCTGATCAGTTTCCGCAACAGCAGCGCGTACAACCGTTGGTGGGAAGCGCGCACGCTGTGGGGCATGATGATCAACAGCTCGCGCAGCTTCGCCCGGCAGGTGCTGACGCTGCTGGATGATCCCGATAACGAAGTGAACCCGGTGAAGGCGACGCTGTTGCGCCGCCATGTGGCGTACGTCAATTGCCTCGCCGCGCACCTGCAAGGTCAGCCTTGCCCGGAGGAGGTCCGCGCGTTTATCCCGGCAGATGAGTTCGCCCGCAGTGGCACCACCAACAACTTCGCCAACGACATCCTCACCGGTTCCGCGGCGTTGCTGGCCCGGGAATACAAGGGCGGGCGTCTGGACAGCATTCGTCTGGCGCGGCTGGAATCGACCATGGTCGAGCTGTCCAACAGTCAGGGCGGGATGGAGCGGATCGCCAATACCCCGCTGCCTTACCCTTACGTGTATTTCCCGCGCCTGTTTATCTCGCTGTTCTGCCTGATTGTGCCGGTGGGGCTGGTAGAGTCGCTGGGCTGGTTCACCCCGCTCGCCTCGACCGTGGTGGGCTTCATGCTGCTGGCCATCGAGCGCATCGGCACCGACCTGCAAAGCCCTTTTCGCCATAGTGAGCACCAGATTCAGATGGAGGCTCTGTGCGAAACCATCGAGAAAAACCTGCAGTCGATGCAGCGTGATTCGTTGGGGGATGCGCGCAGGGCTGAAGAGACTGTTTGAACAGATGCACGCCAGGGCGCAATGCCCTGGCGAGTCGCAGGTATTACTTCTTCTTTTTCGCCGGCTTGTCAGCCTTCTTTGCATCCTTGGCCTTTTCCGGCTTGCTATCGGCTTTTTTGGCAGACTTTTTCGGTTCGGCGTCTTTCTTCTTGTCTTTCTTGTCGGAAGACTTGGAAAGCGTCGAGGCTGCCGCCGATTTCTTTTCCGGCGAGGACTTTTTGTCTTTCAAGTCCTTGCTGGCTTTCGAAGCATCGTCTTTTTTGCTTTTCTTCTCGTCTTTAGCCACGTTGACCACCTCTCGGAATGTGCCGGTATTGGCACCGGGCCTGTGCGAATGAACACAAGCTGATCGTTAGGCGTGAGCGTTCGGGCGGGGTTCAGATTATTTGACTCGATCCAGCGCCCTTGACGAAGACTGGCCGTTCAACAAGTTGTCAATAGCACAGTTGTGCGACTGTTCTGGAGATAGCGCAGTGATAGGCTTTTCTGGCGTCACATTACGCGAATGCCCGATCTGTTCAGAAGGCAGGTCGGGGCCGCTGTATAAGCCCGCTGTCAGTTAACTGAAAGGATTCGAACATGAAAAAGCCCATGACAACTCTGGCCATCTGCGCGACGCTTGCTTTCGCCGCAACCGTCACAAACGCTGCCGTGCATCCAACGACCATCACTGCTCCACAGACGGCCAAGCAGGCGACCGCCTCGATTGACACACCTTTCTCAACCCAGCGAAAAGCCGGAGAAATCCAGACGGCCAGCCTCGCCAGAAGTTGCTCCGATGAGCGCTATTCCTGGTGGGAATTCAGTGGCTGGGAAATAATCGCCTGCCTCGGAAGCGGTCAGTGGTAATTATTCAAACGAGTCTGGTGCGTGACTTATGTGCTGAGCACGCACCAGCGCCTGCCTCAAAAACCCTCCGCTCTGATGCGCCTAAATGCACGCCCCGGCTTGGGGTAATCCTCAAAACATAAAGGTAGGTATGACCGGAATGAACGACAGCCGGAAATTCCAGCGGCTGCTGATCAGGTCATCCGGATGAATCGCCGAGTACTGAATTTCCCCGGAAATTCTCACCGGCAACTTGCCGAAATTGAAGATTCGCCCAGCACCGATACCGATCGGAAACGTGACTTTATTACCGCCCTCGGCCTTCCAGTTGACCGTTACGTTGGGGGTCATGCCGATGCGCCACTGTTCCGGCCCTGGAATCGCTCGCTGAATGAAATACTGCACATTGGTCAGACTGACATCCTTGCGCTTGCTATCACCGCCAACCGACCACCAGTGCTGCGGGAAAACGCCAAGGGTCCAGTCCGGACCAAGGTACGCGGCGACGAACGCCGGGCCCAGCGAGTATTTGCCCGTGCCGAGCACGTCTTCTTCGGCAGTCGGAAACATCGCGGTCGGGCCGACCCCCCAGACCATCTTGCCACCCCCAGCAAAGCGGATCGGTTCCTTGGGCGAGAACACGCCGACGTAGGCCAGGTCACCGAAGCCGCTGGTGCGCTCGAACGGATCCTGTACAACCGAGGTGAAGTCACCGCGATCGTGCAGAATCTCGTTAGGTCCCATGCCGATCAGATTACCGGCCTTGCGGTTGACCGGGGCGCTGACGTAGCTGATCGGCAGGCGGTTGATCAGGTTCCAGTCTTCGCCAAGAGAAATCGGAAAGGTCGGCATGAAACTGTATTTACCGAGCATCCGTGTGCCGTTGCTGTGCGGTCCTTTGAGGGCGGTGTAATCGTATTGGTTGAACAGCAGGACAAGGTTGCCTACCGGATTGTCCATCAGTCTGGATATCTGTTCGGTGGACGGCTCGCAGCCGGCCTTGACCACTTCTTTCAGGTCAATGTCGAAGTCCTGTTGTAGCTGGTGACACTTTTCCGGATCGACCTTGGCCCCTGCAACTGGCGGGGAAGCCAATTCCGGCAGAGGGCTGGCGGCACAGGCCATGCCACTGAGCACGGCCGCGCAGAGTGTCAAACCTGATCGAATCCTTATCGATTGCATCGATTTGCACTCCATTTCACCAGGCGTACTGAAGGCGCAGGGTCCAAGTGTTCACGTCCGGGGAGCTTCTATTGTTTGATCAGATCACTTGGCTTCCAGCTCTGGTCAAAAAACGCCTGTTTCGGCCCATACAGCCGCACGATCACCAGGAAGCCTTTCTCCGGTACGGTCTTGATCCAGTTCTTGCCTTCACCTGGCGATTTCGGCCCGAAGTAGATGTCGGTGGAGCCGTCGCTGTTCTGCGCCGGTTTATCCATCTGATTGAGGGACGGGAACGGTTGACCATTGTCCAGACCTGAGGCGGTCAAGTTGTCATAGGCGGTGACCGACCAGAACAACGCCGCCGGGACATTGGCCGGAAGGTTGAGCTTGTAGGTCTGGGCGCCGTCGAGAAACTTGCCCTCGGCGTCTCGGGTCGTCGCGGGATACTTGGCACCGGCGCCGACCATGTTCATGACCATACCCGGACTGTCCGAATAGGCCGAGGTGAAGAACGCCACGCGCTGCTCGAGATTGGTGAAGCTGCCGCTGGATTGAAACTCGGTGTTCTCCCCGGCGAAGGTGTTCACGTATTGGCGATCCTTGTAGTACAGACCGCCCGGCTCTTTGTACAGCAAGTGACTGGTCACCACTTTGCTCATTTTGAACGCGGTGCGCGCGGCGTCATCCAGCAACTTGCGTCGCTCGGCATCCGGGGCGAAGGGCTTGCCCTTCTCGATGCCAAGGGTGTGCAAGAAGCCGCGCATGTCCATGTCCGCCGGATCGACAGCTTCGGCGTCGATAAAGCGCGACAGCATGTCGAAGTAGCGGCCGTCTTCGGGGAACAGCATGTTGATCGGTGCGCCGGTAGCGTCGGGGAATTGCATCGGCCGGGCTGAGTCCTTCTTGCCCAACGGATAGATCTTCGTGCGCTCGACTTCGGCCACCGGCACGCTAAGGTCTTTCGGGTCCTTGAAGAAGGTGCGCCAGAACAGAAACACGTTGTTGGTGCGCGAACGGTAGACGAATCCCTCGGTCGGCTCCGGCCCCTTGTAATCAGGCGGGAGCAGCACGTAGGTGCCGCCCTTGCCCTTGTCGGGGCCGGCCAGGCCAACGTCACCGCGCCAGGTCCTGCCGTCGATGGTCGGCCCGACAATCGGGCGCTGGAAGAAATCATCGAACATGCCCTGCACGCCGGGCGGTGCTTCGACCACCAGCGGACCGTACTTTGCCAGATCCAGATAGCTCATTGCGTAGACCAGATCGGAGTTTGGCGTGGTCACCAAGGTCTTGGCGTTGATGCGCTTTTTCCAGGTCGGCAAGATGTTGTAGCCCGCGCCAAACTGCTTCTCCGACGCTTCCTTCATCGACCAGATGTTGATCGCCGGCAAGGCCCACAGATACGACTGCACGGCGCGCTGGAACACCAGCTCATCGATCATGCTGCGTGCGGTCGCTTCGGTCGGGAAGCCTTTTTCAAAAGGCTGATTGGCCAGTTCTTCATAGCGCGTCGCGGCATCGGCGAGGCCGCTTAGGGAGAGGCTTACGGCCAGGGCCGTCAGTGAGGTGCGCAAACGGTTCATGGGCTGTCCTTATGAACGCAGTTGGAAAATCGGTTCAGTTGACCTTGACCACCACCGGTGGCGTCCATTGGCCATTCATCGCGGCCGCTTCCGGCCAATAGGCGCGAACGTAGAGCGAAAAGTCCGCGCCCTTCGGCGCCGGGAGCCAATTGCTTTCCTTGTCGGCGCCCGGCGAATCGCTCTGCACATAGAGCGTCAGCGAGCCATCGGCGTTGGTCTTGAGCGACTTGTTCTTGGTGCCGAGGGAATAACGCCCCAACGGGTTTTCGGCGAAGAAATGCTGCTGGTTGTACAGCGTCAGCGACCAGAAACCCTTGACCGGTGGCAGCGCACCTTTGGGGAAGGTCACGCTGTAGCGCTGGGCACCATTGAGCCGCACGCCGGACTCGTCCAGATCCTGATAGAAGTACTTGGTCTCGATCTGTTTGTTGACGAAGATGTTCGACCGGGCAACCGCCGTGCGCAGGAAGTAGTCGGTGCCAAACGCTGCGCCGTTGCTGATGGTGCTCCAGTGGTGTGGCAACTGTTGGCCGTAATTGCGGAACTGCAGCAGCGGCTTGACCACTTCGCTGTCAGCCTTTTGCGCTTCGTCGATCATGGCTTTTTTCAGCTCAGGATCGCGCTGAGCGATTTGTGCCAGTACCGACAATTGCGCATAGCGCGCCTCTTCTCCCGGCAGCGGTTTGGCGTCCTTGAGAATCGCCGGCAGCTCATCGAAGAACTTTTCCGGGAGCACCCAGCGCGTTTCCTCGTCACCCGACGCCTCGGCGGGGAATTTCGGCGACTGGCTCCAGTCACGCTGCTTGAGTTTGCCGTCGTATTTGGACAGCGGGTACATGTCGATGCCCGACAAATAGTGTTGGATGGCCTTGCGATCTTCGGCCGTATCGTCCTGGAATACCCGAGGGATCACGAAACCGGTATTGGTCTTTGCACGAAAGACCTGGGTGATGCCCTCAGGCACCTTGCCGTTCCAGTCCGGCCCCACCAGCAGATAGAAGCCCGGTTTGGTGCCGTACATCTTGCCCAGTTCGGCGAAGCTGTCGGAGCGCAGGTCCACCAGTTGGTAGACCCAGAATCGGTCGCCGAAGTCCGGTACCTGAATCACCACCGGTTCGATATCCAACGCAATGCTGCCCGCCCCGTAGACCACGTCCTGGTTCGGACAAGCCACCAGCCTCTCGCCGGGGGAAATGTAATCGGTGAGCATCGACAGATGATTGATCGGCGCTACGGGCACGATTCCGCCCATCAGGCCCGGCTCCGGCAGATCCTTGAATTTCTGCCGCCGGTTGAAAATATTGGCCATCGGCCAACCCCAGAAATACGCCTCACGCGCCATCATCCGTACGTAAGTTTCGGTCACCTTCACATCGGCTTCGGGGCCGGATACCTGCACTACTGGCGAAGTCTGTGCCTGCACGGCAACTGCGCCAAGCAATACAGCAGTCGCGAGCAGGCCGCTGGCGAATAAAGATGTTTTGTTCATACAGAAGGCATCCTTGCTTGGGACGGTTTCTCAGTGAATCAATCTTCCAGCGGCAGATTGAACATTAGAAAAAACTAGCAGAGGAAATGAGATCGACCAGAAAAGGTATGAAAAATTACGATCCTATTTCCATTTCTGATAACTGCTCCTCAGCTCTTGGCCGACATTCCAAGCTGAAGGCAAGAACTCTGATAAGGATCGCGACGGAAGAAAGGCATCATTCAGCCGCCTTGCGTCGCTTGGTCGAAACCGGGCTGTGGACGCCGATCAGCATTTCTGTAATTGCCACGGATCGCCAAGGCGTTCGAAGTGATAAGTGAAGAACTGCATCACTATCTGCGCTTGAACGACCACTGAGGAAACTGATCCACTGGCAATGATGGAATGTCAGTGAATGAAGTCAAACGTCCGCTTCAGCCATTCGCTGACGTTCGACTTTCTCCATCAACCAAGAACGACGATAGAGGTTTCACTCATACCTGCGCCAATCCCTGCCCGCCACAGCGGAATAATCGCGACTTATTGGCCTCGTTCTGAATCATCCGGCGCGAACGCTTTGGCAGCGGCCACGGTATCGAGGGATTCGCGCAGCAGCTGAATTTTGCCGTCCTTGGCCACCAGGCGGCCGGCGTACATTTGCCGGTAGATGCGCCCAGTGGCAGGCACCAAGGCCTCTACGCTGTATTCGGCAAACGCCTGATCGGGTGTGTCGATCAAAAAGCGCACATTGTGAAATTTGAAATTCGGCACTTTACCGAGCAACGAGCCGATGAATCCCTCGATGGCGGCAGGGCCTTGAACGCGATGGGGTATGCCCAGCGACGCCAGGTACGGCAACTCGAGCACGCCATCCTCCGCGAAAAGTGCTGCCGCCAGGTACGGCGTCTGAATGGCATCCAGGTAATTTTGCAGTAACTCCACGGCATTTTTCATGACGACTTTCTCCGAAACGCATAAGGGACGGGCACACTGCGGTGCTGACCTGACTACGTTAAGGGACCCCTTCGATTTCAAAAACAGACGTTAATGAAAATCATCGTTTCATAATTGAAAGCCATGTGCGCAACGTCTCATGACGGCCATCGCCATTCAGGCTGGCTTAGATGTTCGGCGAAAAAGTCCGATAGCGCTTTGATTTTCACTGGCCGTGTACGCGCCGAGGGAGTGACGAAATACAAACCGCCACGGGCCATGCTCCATTGCGGTAACACCACCACCAAGCGCCCGTCTTTCAAGTATTCGCTGGCGATAAATTCCGGCAGTTCGGCGATAGCCAAGCCCTCAAGCAACACCGGCAATAACGCATCCGAGTTGGTCACTCTCAGCGGGCCGCTGGGCACCACGTCTTCTTCGCTGCCGTCTTTATGGGTGAACCGCCACACTTGGCTGCGGGCCCGGTAGGCATAACTCAGGCACGTGCGGGACGCCAGTTCGCGGGGGTGGCCAGGATGGCCATGAGCGTCCAGATAAGCCGGTGAAGCGACCAGGTATTGAGTGACGGCACACAGTCGCCGTGCAACCAGCGAGGAATCCGGCAATACGGCGATGCGCAAGGCGGCATCGAAGCCCTCGGCGATCAGGTCTACCGAGGCATCTGAAAGGTGCAAGTCAATCGACAGCTCGGGATACTGGCGCAGCAATTGCGGCATCAGCGGTGCCACCCAACGCAAGCCAAACGACATGGGTATCGCCAAGCGTACTTGGCCGCGGGGCTGGACCGATAAATCCTGAGCCTCGCTTTCCACCTCTTCAGCCTGCCGATAAATCTCACCCGCCTTGGCCGCCATGCTCGCGCCGAATTCAGTAAGTGCCAGTTGCCGCGACGTACGGTTGAACAAGCGCCCACCCAGGCGCGCCTCCAACCGCGCGACCGCCCGCGATACCGTTGGCACCGACACGCTCATGACGCGCGCCGCGCCGGCGAACGAGCCCTCTTCGGCCACCTTGGCAAACATTGCCAACCCTTCGAAATCCGGAAGTCTGCTCATTTCATTTCTGCAACGATAGGTTTCAGACAATTCTATTTTGAAAGTTTTTCCCCGTCGATAAGCTTCTCCCACACCGCAACTCACTCAATCGAAATACGGGAGAAACACCATGACTAACAAACTCGAAGGCAAAATTGCATTGGTCACCGGCGGCACTACGGGCATCGGTCTGGCCACCGCCAAACGCTTCGCTCAAGAAGGCGCTCACGTCTATATCACCGGCCGTCGCCAAGCCGAACTGGACGCCGCTGTTACCGCGGTTGGCAACGCCACCGGCGTGCAAGTGGATTCCACCAACCTTGATCAGCTGGACGCGTTGTATCGCCAGATTGGCGCGACCCACGGTCGAATCGATGTGCTGTTCGCCAATGCTGGCGGTGGATCCATGCTGCCGCTGGGTGACATCACGGAACAGCAGTACGACGACACCTTCAATCGCAACGTAAAAGGCGTGCTGTTCACTGTGCAAAAGGCGCTGCCGCTGCTGGCTCCAAAAGCCTCGGTGATTCTCACCGGCTCTACGGCAGGCAGTTCGGGCACGGCCGCCTTCAGTGTGTACGCCGCGTCCAAGGCCGCCGTGCGCTCGTTTGCCCGCAACTGGATTCTGGATTTGAAAGACCGCCAGGTGCGCATCAACACCATCAGCCCCGGCGCCACCCGCACGCCTGGCCTGGTTGATTTGGCCGGCCCTGATGCCGCTCAACAGCAGGGCTTGCTCGACTACCTGGCGTCGCTGATCCCCATGGGGCGTGTCGGTGAGGCTGATGAAATTGCCAGCGCCGCGTTGTTCCTGGCCTCGGATGACGCCAGTTTCGTCAACGGTATCGAGCTGTTTGTTGACGGCGGCCAGGCGCAAATCTGAGCAATCAGCGGGCGACTGTTGCGGTCGCCCGCCAACCCACGCCTGAGTGTGAGCATTACCAACCCGGACGGCGTTCGCTGGTGCTGTTGTCAGGCGCAGATTGAGCTGGAGTCACTGCCGAACAACCTTCTTACAGGGTTCTGCCAAGGGCTTGCTCGTAGCAGGAAAGGAAATGCCGCCACTGCGACTCATCCCAGAAAGAATGCCGTCTGAGTTGAGGAATGTCGTGACGCGCCGCGCCCATTGCCGTAGCACGACCGCGAGACTTCTCCAGGTCCAGCAGCGCCAGTTCAAAATCGAAGTCAGCGTCGGTAATCGACGCCTTGATAAAGATGTGTTTGGAACGCATGCAACCGTGCTGCCATTTGCCCGAGTGCAGCCGCGCCAGCATTTGCGCTAAACGTTCAAGCAGTCGCAGATGTTGCGCTGTGGTCAACAGGCTTGCAGCGCCCTGGCCATACCAGGTATCCAGATCGATGAAGCCACCCAGGTCTTCGGTAACCAGAACACCCTGCCATAGGCCGTCAACTTTTCTCGCGCCATAAAATACCGGTCTTGGCGCATTCACGCCCAGTTGCTCGAGTCTTGAAAGGGCAACGCCTTCACGCAATGCGGTGGGTCGGCCAGTGGGGTAACGCAGACTGCGGAACAAATGGCCGGTCTGACGCTTTACAAAAAATGTCTTGTCACCTTGAACAATCAGCTGGACACCGCTGGTGCCGCTGCGGCGCACATTCGGCGGTTCCACCCACGACCCGGACGTACCCCACCAAAAATCAAACTCATCGCGTGCCCTGCCCATTGTGTGCTCCATTTTTTGTAGAAATTGTTTCGTGCGACGTCGCAACAGCAGCTCAGTCTATTTGTGGACGTTAATAGTTCCCTATTTATCGCGGATGTTAGGGCCATCTTGAGGCTTTTACGCAACGATGTGACAGAAATTGGCTATTGACGGTATTTATCCCTTCGGGGAGACCTTTGCTCACATACAGATACCGGCAGAGCGCGGTCGACACATCGAGTGACTGATGAGTGAGCCTCATAAACCCTTGCCGATTTACCCGTCTAGTGCCCTTACTCACGCTCGCTTACTGTGCTCCCAACGTCTGACGGGAGATCGACATGCACAAGCGCACACTCGGAAACAGTTCACTGCAAGTGTCAGCTTTGGGCTTTGGCTGCATGGGCTTGAGCCATGGCTACGGTCCAGCGACAGAAACGCCGCAAGCGATCTCGCTGATTCGCAAGGCCGTTGATCTAGGCGTCACGTTCTTCGATACCGCCGAGTTTTACGGCCCTTATCTCAATGAGCAAGTCGTCGGCGAGGCGCTGTCCCCGGTTCGTGACCAGGTCGTGATCGCCACCAAATTCGGCTTCGCCGTCGGTGCCGACAACACAAAGCAGACTCTGGACAGCCGGCCCGAACGTATTCGGGTCGCCGTCGAAGGTTCGCTGCGCCGACTGAAAACCGATTACATCGATTTGCTTTACCAACACCGCGTCGATCCGGACGTGCCGATCGAAGACGTCGCCGGGACGGTGAAAGACCTGATTAGCGAAGGCAAGGTCAAGCATTTCGGCCTGTCGGAGGCCGGTGCACAGACCATTCGCCGTGCGCACGCGGTGCAGCCGCTCACGGCGCTGCAAAGCGAATACTCGCTGTGGTGGCGCGAGCCCGAACAGGAAATCCTGCCGACGCTTTGGGAGTTGGGCATCGGCTTCGTGCCATTCAGCCCTTTGGGCAAGGGCTTTCTCACGGGCACGGTGTCGGCGGAGGCCACTTACGGCAGCGACGATTTTCGCAGCATCGTGCCGCGATTCAGCCAGTCGGCGCTGCAAGCCAATCAGGGGCTGGTGGTATTGATTCGGCAGATCGCCGCGCAGAAACACGCAACACCGGCGCAGATCGCTTTGGCCTGGCTGCTGGCGCAGGCACCGTGGATCGTACCGATTCCGGGCACGACCAAGCTGCATCGCCTGGAAGAAAACCTCGGCGGCGCCGACATCACCCTCGATGCAGCCGAGCTGAAGGCGATTGATGTTGCGCTGGCGCAGATCCGCATCGAAGGCGAGCGCTATCCCGAGGCCCTTAAAGCGCGTGTCGGTCGATGAGCAACGATCACGATCCGCTGCGGCGCACGGTGATCGCCGCACTGGCCAGCGCTCCGCTGCTGTCGCTCGCCGACACGCAAGGCGCCAGTGCAACACCGCGCTCAGGCTCGCGGATTCTGGTCGCGTACTTTTCGCGCTCGGGCAATACCCGCGTGGTTGCCGGGCTGATCCAGCGTGGGCTGGGTGCCGATCTGTTCGAGATTCGCCCGGCCCACGCCTACCCCGAGGACTATCTGCAAACCGTCGAGCAGGCGCGTCAGGAACGTGACAGCGGCTTCGAACCCGAACTGCAAAACAAGGTTCACGCCCTCAGCGACTACGACACGATTTATCTCGGCTTTCCGATCTGGGGTGAAACCGCGCCGCCGATCGTGCGCACATTCCTCAGCGCCCACGACCTGACCGGCAAGACCCTCATCCCCTTCAACACCCACGGCGGTTATGGCTTGGGCAACAGTCGCAGCGTGCTCGTCAAGCACGCGCCGAAGACTAAGGTTCTGGAAGGTTTTTTGATGGAGGGTGAGCAAGAGCGCAAGACCATGGAGCGCGTGAATGGCTGGCTGAGCGATCACCCCCTCACGCGTTAATCGAATTCTGTACGGAGTGACATCATGAAAATCCGCACGTTGGGCAATGGCCTGAAAGTGTCCGCACTGGGCCTTGGTTGCATGAGCATGACGTCGGCCTACGGGCCGGCTGCCGATAAAACCAGCATGATCAAGCTGATTCGTTCGGCCCACGAGCAAGGCGTCACCTTGTTCGACACCGCTGAAGCGTATGGCCCGTTCGCCAATGAAGAACTGCTGGGCGAGGCCTTGCAGCCGATCCGCGAGCAAGTCGTGATCGCTACCAAATTCGGCTTCGATATCGACTTGGTCACCGGCGCACGCGGCGGCGGCACCAACAGCCGCCCGGCGCATATCCGCGCCGTGGCCGAAGCGGCGTTGAAGCGTCTGCGCACCGATTGCATCGACCTGTTTTATCAGCACCGCGTTGATCCGCAGGTGCCCATCGAAGACGTCGCCGGCACGGTCAAGGCGCTGATCGCCGAGGGCAAGGTCAAGCATTTTGGCCTGTCTGAGGCGGGTGTGGAGACCATACGCCGGGCTCACGCGGTGCAACCGGTCACGGCGGTACAGAGCGAATATTCGCTGTTCTGGCGCGGCCCGGAGCTGGAACTGCTGTCGGTGCTGGAAGAACTGGGGATCGGCTTCGTTCCGTTCAGCCCGCTGGGCGCCGGTTTCCTCACCGGTCAGATCGACGAGCACACGCAGTTCGACGCGAGCGATTTCCGCAATGTCGTCCCGCGCTTTTCCCCTGAAGCGCGCAGGGCCAATCTGGCGTTGGTCGATGTGGTGAAAGCCGTCGCGCAACGCAAACACGCCACGCCGGCGCAAGTGGCCCTGGCCTGGTTGCTCGCACAGAAACCGTGGATTGTGCCGATCCCGGGTACGACGAAACCGCATCGCCTGGAAGAAAACCTGGGCGCGGTCGAGTTGCCATTGAGCGCAGATGATCTGCGCGTGATCAACGAGCAGATGGCGCAAATTCAGGTGCACGGTGAACGCCTGCCGGAGTCGGCACTGAAAATGACCGGACTTTGAGTCTGCCCAACGCGGCGCTGCGTGCGGCGCCGCTTTCATTGCCTGACCGGAGTTGATCCGATGAACCGATTGATCGCGCCACTCGTGGCTTTCTCACTCATGACCGCAGAAGCCCAGACTGCCAGTGAAATCCGCGTTACCCCGAACGGTACCCAGCCCTCGATCAAGGGCGCGGCGCAAAACTTTACCGGCGCTGTGCGTGTCGATGGCTTGTTCAAAGGTGACGCGCCCGCGCGCATCGCCGGCGGCACGGTGACCTTCGAACCTGGCGCACGCACGGCGTGGCACACCCATCCGCTGGGGCAAACGCTGATCGTCACCGCTGGCGTTGGCTATGTGCAGCAAGAGGGCGGCCCGCGTCAGGAAATCCGTCCGGGCGACACTGTCTGGATTCCGCCGAACACCCGGCACTGGCACGGCGCCACGGCCAACAGTGGCATGACCCACATCGCCATTGCTGAAGCCGAGGACGGCCAGACCGTCACCTGGGCCGAGCAAGTCTCGGAGGCGCAATACGCCGGCCAATGAAGTTACAGAATGTGTCGAAGTTGTTCACTCGGTACTCTTCCGGCAAACCATCATCTGACCTATGGGCCCCGTGACAGCGGGGCCGAGTCAGGACTCCAGCGGTGATGGCAACGTTGACTCATGAGTTTTGCTCAGGAGTCCATGCGCCTTTTCGGGGTTAATCGCCACAACCATCCTCCGTACGATCCAGCAACACCGCAGTGACCTGCAATGGATGGAGCCTTTCATGATGACCACTGACGCACGCAAGTCCACCGCCCTCCCCGCACTCATGGCGCTTTGTCTGGGCGTTGCGGCGATCTTCAGCGTTACCACTCAAGCAGCCGAGGCAGCGCAAACCATGACCAACACACCCGCCAGCGCAACGACATTGTCGAGCCAACAACAAGCGATTCCACTGATCGCGGCTTTCATGGCGACCAGCGACATGCCTCACCTCAACGCGGCGCTCAACCAGGGACTCGATGCCGGCCTGACCATCAGCGAAACCCGCGAAGTTCTGGTGCAGCTCTACGCGTATGTGGGCTTCCCGCGCAGCCTCAACGCCTTGAACGAACTGATGACGGTGGTGCAGGCGCGCCAACAGCGCGGCATCGATGATGCGCCGGGACGCGAACCGGGACGCGCTATCCCGACCGGTGACGAACTGCTGGCAGCCGGCACCGCGAATCAAACCAGAATCTCCGGCGGCCCGGTCAAAGGCCCGGTGTTCGAGTTTGCTCCGGTGATCAACCGCTTCCTGCAAACGCACTTGTTCGGCGACATCTTCGAGCGCGACAACCTCGACTGGCAAAGCCGCGAACTGGCGACTGTCGGGGCGCTGGCAGCCACGCCAGGGGTGGAATCGCAGCTGCGCTCGCACATGGCGGCGAGCCTGCGCGTCGGTCTCAGCGCGGCACAGTTGCGCCAGGTTACCGAGCAGCTGAAAAAACACGGCGATGCGCAGACGGCTGAACGTGCCGACACCGCGCTGACCCAAGCCCTCGCAGCTTCGGGGGCATGACATGAAAGCTGCAAAACATTTGCTGTGCCTCTCACTGTTGAGCCTGTTGGCGGCCTGCGCAAACCATTCCGAAGGCCCGCTGCTGATCCAGAAGCAAGGCAGCTTCGCCGCTGGCGGAACGATGATCACGGCACCGGGCACTTTCAACCCGCGCCAACCGATGGCGCCCAACGGCCAGACTTACCACGGTGACCACGCCTACGCGTTCTATCAGATCCCGGTCGATGCGCGAAAACTGCCCATCGTCATGTGGCACGGCGCGGGACAATTTTCCAAGACCTGGGAAACCACTGCCGATGGCCGCGAGGGGTTTCAGAACATCTTTCTGCGCCGGCACTACGGCGTCTATCTGATCGATCAGCCTCGGCGTGGCGATGCCGGACGCAGCATGGTCGAGACCACACTCAAGCCTGTGCCTGACGAACAACTGTGGTTCAACCAGTTCCGCATCGGCCTGTGGCCCAACTACTTCAAAGGCGTGCAAGTGGCACAGGACGCACAAACCCGCGAGCAGTTTTTCCGGGCGATGACACCAAACACCGGGCCGTTCGATATGGGCGTGGTCTCCGATGGCGTGTCGGCGCTGTTCGACAAAATCGGCCCGGGGATTTTGTTCACCCATTCGCAAGGTGGCGGGCCGGGCTGGTTGACGGCGATCAAGAACGACAAGGTCAAAGCCATCGTGGCATTCGAACCGGGCAGCAGTTTCGTGTTTGCTGACGGTGAAGTGCCGGCGCCGATTCCCAGCGCGTTCGACACGGTGCAAGGCGCAGCGGTGCCGATGGAGCAATTCATGGCACTGACGCGCATTCCGATTCTGATCATCTACGGCGACAACATCCCGGAACAGGCCGTCGACCTGCCCGCTCAGGACAGTTGGCGCGCACGCTTGAAGATGGCCCGGCTCTGGCGTGACGCGGTCAATCGACATGGCGGTGATGTGCGACTGATCCACCTGCCGGAGATTGGCATTCACGGCAACACCCACTTCCCCATGTCGGATCTTAACAACGTGCAGATCGCTGACCTGGTCGCGCAATTCCTCAAAGAAAAACAGCTGGACTGACCCCAACACTTTTGCAACTGCCGCCCTAATTGATTGCTCAGGAGCTTCACGTGAAGAACACTCTCAAAGCCACGCTCATGTCGGCATTGGTCGGCCTCTCGGCGGGCGAGGCCTTGGCCGCCGACTACAAAAAGAACCCTTTCACCCTCGCCTACGACGGCGCAATCAGCAAGAACGAACCGGGCAAGGTCAATATCCACCCGGTCAAGTACACGCTCAATGGTCTGGACATCGCCGCCAACGTGTACACCCCGGCCAACTACGATGCGAAGAAGACTTACCCGACCGTGGTCGTTGCTCACCCCAATGGCGGCGTCAAAGAACAGGTTGCCGGTCTGTATGCCCAGCGTCTGGCGGAACAGGGTTACATCACCATCACGGCCGATGCAGCCTATCAGGGCGCCAGCGGTGGTCAGCCGCGCAGCATCGATAAACCGGCGTATCGCATCGAAGACATCCACGGCATGGCCGACTTCATCAGCCAGTTTGCCGGTGTCGATGACAAGCGTCTGGGCCTGCTCGGCATCTGCGGCGGTGGCGGCTATTCGTTGGCGGCGGCGCAAACCGATAAACGCTTCAAATCGCTGGCGACCGTAAGCATGTTCAACTCGGGCCGGGTACGCCGCAACGGCTACAACGATTCGCAAATCGACAGCATCCAGCAACGTTTGCAACAGGCATCAGCAGCCCGCGCGCAGGAAGCGGCCGGCGGTGCGGTACTGTATTCGGGCGATGCCAACCTCACCGATGAGCAGATAGCCAAACTGCCCTTCGAACTGTATCGCCAGGGCTACGAGTACTACTGGAAAACCCACGCGCACCCCAACTCGACCTTCAAATACACCACCAGCAGCTTGCTGGATTTGATGCGTTTCGACGCCACCGACCACATTGAACTGATCAATCAACCCTTGCTGATGATCGCCGGCAGCAAGGCCGACAGCCTGTACATGACTCAGGATGCCTTCCCCAAAGCCACCGGCACCACGGACAAGGAAGTGTTCATTGTCGATGGCGCGACACACATCGAAACCTACTGGGTGCCGCAATATGTTGATGCGGCGATTGGCAAACTGAGCGAATTTTACGCACGTACCCTGTGATGAGCGCCTTGAGGGTCGCGCATCCATGCGCAACCTGCTTTCATGGAATAATCCCGCGTCCCTCATGAGAGGCCCTCATCAATGTCCCGCGCCAACCTCAACGACCTGCAAGCCTTCGTGGTCATCGCCCGCGAAGGCAGTTTTACCCGCGCAGCCGCACAGCTGGGCGTCTCGCAGTCGGCGCTGAGCCACACCATGCGCGCCCTTGAAACTCGGCTGGGCGTGCGCCTGTTGACGCGAACCACACGCAGCGTTTCGCCGACCGAGGCCGGCCAGCGCTTGTATCAGTCGATGGCGCCGCGCTTCGATGAGATCGAACTGGAACTGGCTGCGGTCAGTGAATTTCGCGACACCCCGGCCGGTAATGTGCGGATCTCGGCGTCCGAACATGCCGCCAACAATATCCTCTGGCCGAAGCTGTTGAAGGTGTTGCCCGCTTACCCGGACATCAAGGTCGAAATCACCGTCGACTACGCCCTTTCCGACATCGTTGCACAGCGCTATGACGCCGGCGTGCGTCTGGGCGATCAGGTGGCGAAGGACATGATTGCCGTGCCGATCGGCCCGTCATTGCGCATCGCGGTAGTAGGCTCTCCCGAGTATTTCAAGCACCGACCGATCCCGCAGGCACCGAGCGATCTGGCTGCGCACAACTGCATCAATCTGCGCCTGCCCACCCACGGCAGCCTGATGCAATGGGATTTTGAGAAAGACGGTCACGAACTCAAGGCGCGCGTCGAGGGGCAATGGACGTTCAACAGCAGCATGCCGATCCTGCGTGCGGCGGAGGCAGGTTGCGGGCTGGCGTTTCTGCCAGAAGACATGGTCATCAGCCAGTTGGCCAACAGCACACTGGTGCGCGTACTTGAGGATTGGTGCCAACCGTTTGCCGGTTACCACCTTTACTACCCGAATCGTCGTGAACATTCGTCCGCGTTCGGGGTTGTGGTGGATGCGCTCGTTTATAAGGAATGACGCGTTAAATTGACTCAGATCATGATTCAATTCGATTGAGGAAAATAACCAACAACTTTCTTGATCCGCATTTTCTTTGTGCTAAAAGTATTGCCGCCAGTGGCTCCTTACAGGGATGAGTAAGGGTTTGCTCATCCGCAGCCATTGCTTACGGATGCATACTTTCAACAAGGAAGTCATATGAAAATAGTTGGGCTGTCCGGGATTCTCCCGTCACGCATTATCAGCAATCAAGACGTTATAAACCTGGTCGAGGAACACTCTAAAGATACCTTCCAGGAAGACTTGCCAAAAACCTTGAAGACCATCAGCAAGTTGCTTGAAAAAAGCGGCAGCGGCACGCGGCACTGGCTGGGCGCCGACGAAACGCCGATGGAACTGATGGAGACAGCATTCAACTCCGCGCTCGCCCAGGCCAATATCGACAAGGCCGATCTGGATCTGTTGATCTATCCGAACGTTACGCGAGGCTTCATCGAGCCGGCCAACAGTACCTTCATCGCCAAGGCGCTGGGCCTGAACTGCAGAAACTTCGATGTGGTGGACGCCTGTAACGGCTGGGTGACCGCCATGGATGTCATCAACAGTAAAATGCAGGCCGGCGAGATTCGCTACGCGGCGATCGTCAATATGGAATTTGGCATGTCTGCTGGCGGGCCGGTGATGCCCAAGAACTTCTCTTTACAGTCGTCGGCGGAACTGGCTTACAAGTTTCCGAGTTTTACCATTGGCGAAGCTGTCACGGTCACCATTCTCAGTCATGAAGCCCCCGGCAACTTCAAGTTCTCGTACATCAACAGGCCGGACTTGAGTGACTTGTCGACCATCTCCCTGCCGGACTGGAAACTGTTCTGCAATGAGGAAGATATTCCGCGTATTTCACCGACCGGCGGCCAGTATCAATTCAATTCCTACGCAGCAGCCTTGCATGAAGATGGTCGCAACGAAGCGATAAAAGTCTTCAATCTGCAAAACGTCTCTGCGGCGGATGTTCATAAAGTGTTTATTCATACCGGTTCACCCAAGATGTGGGAGCACATTGGGCAACTGATCGGTATTGATCACAAGCTGCACCATGTCGGGCATAAAACCGGCAACATCATTACCGCGTCCATCCCCTACGGCATCTTCGATGCGATGAGTCGCGGCGAAGCCGAGACCGGGCAGTTTTGCATGGGCTGGGCTGGCAGCGGCGGGATGGTTTTCTCCGCGCTGTCGTTTACCTTGTAGGTCCTGATGCAACTTGCCGTCGTGAGGCGGCAAGTTGCTCGTCCATGATCAAAACGGTTGATTGTTAAGACGCTCTCACTGCAGACGATTCGGGCAGGCGCGGTTTCACGAATAAATGACTAAAGCAACTGCGCCAGTCAGCAGGCAAACACACGCCACGGCCGTCAGGCGCAATCGCATTGGCAGGTACCAGGCTTGCAGGCTCACCACCCGAACCAACTGCCGGTCTTGCCAGACGTGCACGACAAATCCGATGATCAACAGCAAGCACCCCACTGGCACCGGCAGTAACGTGCTGAGCCAAGCGACAAGCGCCGGAATGACACTCCATATAAGCCGGTCGCGGCGCAGTTCGTCACTCATGTTTTGCACTGACATGGCGCCCCCCCAGTGCAAGGCGCCGATGAAGCTGAGGATGACAGCGCCATAGTTGACCAGCGCTACCGCCCAAAACATTCGATATTCCAAAGATGTGAGGATGAGTAGCACAAGGCCAATAAACGGTAGTAAACCGCCATAGCCCAGCAGGCAGACATACCTTGGCGGCGAGAGCGAAGACGACAGGTTCATTTCAATTGCTTCCAGTGCCCGATACACAAGACTGTAGACCCAAAAGCTCCGACCTGATGCGCCCGCCGTCGCGCATAAACGCCCTTCCTCTCCAGTAATTCGGTATGAGTGTCAGTCTGTTACGCCCAGCCCTTCCCTGACTGTATCTGTGCGCCTGGCCACTTTGCTGCGAGTATTCCTGCACTCACCTGGCGCAGTGAATTTGATGGACCTTATTGCTGACTTCCCCGAGTTTTTCCTGCCACGCTGCACGCTGCGGCGAATTCATCGTCGTGATGTCGATGCGATTTTCGCCGGGCTGTCTCACCCGCAGGTGATTGCCCACTATGGCGTGTCTTACAACAGCCTCGTAGCGACGGACGAACAGATGCGCTGGTACGACGCGTTGCTGGAAGAACGCCGGGGTATCTGGTGGGGCATCGCACTGCCGGGGCGCGATGAATTGGTGGGCGCCTGTGGCTTCAATGATTGGTCTCATGCCGATCGCAGCCTGGATATCGGCTACTGGCTGATGCCGGACTACTGGGGGCGAGGTCTGATGCAGGCTTGCCTGCCCACCCTTCTGCGCTTCGCCTTGAGCACCCTCGGCGTGCACCGCATTCACGCCGACGTCGAGCCGGAAAACCCCGCCAGCGCCCGCCTGCTGGAGCGGCTCGGTTTCGTGTTTGAGGGAACCCTGCGGGAGTTGGAGTACAAGGACGAGCGCTTCCTCAGCCTGCACCAGTACAGCCTGCTGGCCACTGACCCGGCGGCGCGAGCGTTATTGGCGGACGAGACGCCGATCCTGCGGCCATGCCATGGCGCGGATGCGCCGGCGCTGAGTGCCCTGGCCCGGCGCAGCAAAGCCCACTGGGGTTATCCCGAAGCCTGGATGGAGGCTTGGAAACCGGCGCTGACGTTAACCCCGGCACAACTGACCGGCCATTACGCGGTGCTGGTCGCAGCGGATGGCGCGCTACTGGGATTCTGTGGGTTGGAGCGCGACGAGGATGGCTGGCAACTGGAGCATTGCTGGGTCGACCCGTCGGCCATGAACGGAGGCCACGGACGACGCCTGGTGGAGCATGCACTGGCTGTGGCACGCGGCCTGGGCGTGTCCACCTTGTCGGTGGAGTCCGATCCGTCGGCCCAAGCCTTCTACGAGCGGCTCGGTGCCCGGCATGTGCGCAATGTATCGCGCCCGGTGTGTGGCGAACCAAGGCAACTGCCGGTACTTGAATGGTGGCTTGGTGAGTAACGCTTTGTGGCGAGTGAGGACGGCAGATTTATTGGCTGCTGGTGGGCGGCTTTTGGCCTATGACAGTTGTTTGTGGGTGGCAGCTATCGGCTGCGGATTCAACCGGTCGACTGATTACGGACCCAAGGCAGTCAGTCAATAATGGATAATGGCAGAAACCGGCCCCAAGAAAACTTTAGCTGCTTAGATATCAACACAGATTGGTCTCTGCACTGGACTGTAAATTTATGATTACTACGGTGGACCAATATGATTGCTCAAACTATTTCGTCGTCGTGCATGGCATTGACGCTCAGACCTATGAACGGATGGCTGTTCACTTTGAATGTCGTCGCGGCGGTGTGCGACCGACGGACCAAAGCAGGTTTATCTCTATCCCAGTAACAGTTGACACTCTAGGTAGCACTCTTGCTTGGGTCAAAACCGAGTTGAACGGGCGCCAATACGAGCTGCATTTGATTGTGTCCGTCGCGACAAACTTGTCTTGGGGCGAGGTTCTCATCCCCCCGCAAATAGCTTTGCTCGCTGGCCAGGCTGAAGCCGCGATTAAGATTGCGTTTCAACTCAAGCGAACTTGATCCGATGGCAGGCAGTGCCTGCTTTGTAGATCCGTCTTTCCCTAACGGCTGCTTTTGGCCGACCTATCCCAGTTGTTGCCTGTTAGCGAAGGGCTGCAATCGAATAAAAGCTGGCGTTGGCACTGCACAGCTCGCCGCCATTGCCAAGTCACTTAATCCAGGAATGGCCGCTATTTTTTCAGATAAACGCAGTCTCGATAAACGCTTCCAGCGCCTTTTCTTCGAGTATCTCGATAGAGAAATGCCCGAAGCGCTTTGGTAGCCAGATAATGCGTGCGCCGGCCGGGGATTGCAGATTCGCGCGAGGCAATGGCGCTCCATTTTCGTCTTGAGGCTGAACACCCGCGTCCATCAGCTCGTCATAGGCTTTTTCGATATCTTTCGTTGAGTAGCAGTGGCGGTAAATCATGCCTTCACCTGAAGAATCCAAAAGTTCTTTCAGATTGCCTGCCAACGGTTGGACCAGCATGAAACGTTCTTGACCTATCAGTGCAATCGCGTAGCGAACATGCAGACCGCCCCGCTCCCAGACAAGCGTTTTGGAAATCCTGGCGTTTAGTATGTGTGCGTAGTAAGCACAGGCTTCCTCGAGATTATTGACCAGTACATCTACATGACTGAACTTCAGATCCATTGCATAGCCCCTGTCCAAAAGCCCCCATCGTAATAGTCAGCCACTCGCCGGCGGACGCTATCTGAACTACCGCCCTGAATGTTGACATATTCGACTCGATCTTTTTCCCGGCTGATGCGCGGTTCGGTCGAATAGCTGAGAGATTCGTAGAAAATTCCAATACGACCTCATGGTATTCACATGTCGATATCAGACACGATCATGGCGCAATCAGGCTACTGAATCAGCGACAAGGCCGGCTAAGGTGCCGTGTCTTCGTATCAAACGACCCCGCTCGGATCATGGGGTTGATAAGAACTGCGGCGGTTGGACGGGCTTCTTTCGGGAGTTTCAGCAGGCAACGATGGTGCTCGATCGGGTGCCCGTTCAATTCGCTTAAATGTCGATCAGCAGAGAATAAAAATACCGATGATCAGCCCGAACTCCATGGATTCGAGTAGCCAATTGGCGCAGGGCTTCAAGCCTCGTCACGTCACAATGCTGTCCATCGCCGGGATTATCGGCGCCGGTTTGTTCGTCGGTTCAGGGCACGCCATTGCCGCAGCGGGGCCGGCGGTGCTGCTCGCCTATCTGTTTTCCGGTTTGCTCGTCGTGCTGGTCATGCGCATGCTCGGCGAGATGGCGGTGGCCAATCCGGACACCGGCTCGTTCTCCACCTATGCCGACCAGGCCATCGGCCGCTGGGCCGGTTTTACCATCGGCTGGTTGTACTGGTGGTTCTGGGTGCTGGTCATTCCTATCGAAGCGCTGGCAGCCGGGCATGTGTTGAACCAATGGTTTCCGCAGGTCGATGCGTGGCTGTTCGCGTTGGGATCGATCATTGCGCTGGTGGTGACCAACCTGTTCAGCGTGTCCAAATACGGTGAGTTCGAGTTCTGGTTCGCCATGGCCAAGGTCGTGGCGATCATCGGCTTCATCGGGGTCGGTTTTGCCGTGTTGATGGGTTGGGTTCCCGACCGTGAAGTCAGCGGATTGAGCAGTCTGATGGCCACGCACGGCGGTTTTGCGCCCAACGGTTTGTCGGCGGTGGTCGGCGCTTTCATCACGATCATGTTCAGCTTCATCGGCACTGAAGCGGTGACCATTGCCGCTGCCGAATCGAATAACCCGGCGCAGAACATCGCCAAGGCCACCCGCTCGGTGATCTGGCGCATTGGCGTGTTTTACCTGCTGTCGATCTTCGTGGTCATCTCCGTAGTGCCCTGGAATGATCCGTTGCTGGCCTCGGTGGGCTCGTATCAGCGCGCCCTGGAAATCATGAACATTCCAAATGCCAAGTTCATGGTCGACGTTGTCGTCCTGATCGCCGTGGCCAGTTGCATGAACTCCTCGATCTACATTGCCTCGCGCATGTTGTACTCGCTGGGTCGTAGAGGCGATGCACCAAAAGCGCTGAAGGCGACTTCCGCGGCTGGCGTGCCACGGGCCGCCGTGATCGCCAGCACCGTGCTGGGCGCATCGATCACCGTATGGAGCTACTTCATGCCCGCCGGGCTGTTCGAGTTTCTATTGGCCAGTTCCGGGGCGATTGCCTTGCTGGTGTATCTGGCGATTGCGGTGTCGCAGCTGCGCATGCGGCGGATATTGCAACAGCGCAAGGTCGAGCTGACCTTCCGCATGTGGCTGTTTCCCTGGCTGACGTGGCTGGTGATCGGCTTCATCTGTGCGGCGCTGGCGGTCATGATGATCACCCCGCAGCACCGCACCGAAGTCACCACCACTATTGGTCTGGCGCTGGCAATCTCCTTTATCGGCCTGATGACGTCGCGTCACCCTGCCCCGACGGCACGAGCAACGTCGGTGGGTCAGGCCTGATCCACCGCCTCGATCACGCCTTTGTCCTCACCCAGGAAGCCGCCGCTCTGATGCGCCCACAGCCGTGCATACACGCCGTTTTTCTCCAGCAATTCGGCGTGGGTGCCCTGCTCGATGATGCGTCCGTCATCCATGACAATCAGCCGGTCCATCGCTGCAATCGTCGACAGTCGATGCGCGATCGCGATCACGGTCTTGCCCTGCATCATGTCGTCGAGGCTTTCCTGAATCGCCACTTCGACTTCCGAATCCAGCGCACTGGTGGCTTCGTCCAATAGCAGAATCGGTGCGTTCTTCAGCATCACCCGGGCAATCGCCACCCGTTGGCGCTGGCCGCCGGACAGCTTGATCCCGCGCTCGCCCACCAGAGTGTCGTAACCGGTATGGCCCTGGCGGTCACTCAACTGGCTGATGAATTCGTCGGCCTGAGCGTTGGCCGCCGCGCGGCGGATCTGCGCGTCGGTGGCATCGGGCCGGCCGTAGGCAATGTTGTCGCGAATCGAGCGGTGCAGCAACGAAGTGTCCTGCGTGACCATGCCAATAGCACTGCGCAGGCTGTCTTGAGTCACGTGCGCAATGTTCTGGCCGTCGATCCGAATCTCGCCACTGTCGACATCATAGAAACGCAGCAGCAAGTTGATCAGCGTCGATTTGCCGGCACCGGAGCGGCCCACCAGGCCGATCTTTTCCCCGGGGCGGATGCTCAGGCTCAAGCCATCGAGCACCTGACGCTCGCCACCGTAATTGAATTTCACCTTGTCAAACGTCACTGCGCCGCCCGAGGTCACCAGCACGCCGGCATCCGGCGCGTCCTGCACCTTGGTACCCTGGGTCAGGGTCGCCATGCCGTCCTGAACGGTGCCGATGCTTTCGAACAGCGAGGTCATCTGCCACATGATCCAGTTCGACATGCCATTGATCCGCAACGCCATGGCGGTGATCGCCGCCACCGCGCCGGCGCCGACATCGCCCTGGTGCCACAGCCACAGGGCATAGCCGCCCGCTGACATGATCAATGCCACCACCAGGGCCTGATTGACGATCTCGAACAGGCTGACCAGACGCATCTGGCGAAAGCCGGTCTGTTTGAAATCCTCCATCGCCGCCCGTGCAAAGTGCGCTTCGCGGTTGGAGTGGGAGAACAGTTTCACCGTGGTGATGTTGGTGTACGCGTCGGCAATACGCCCGGTCATCATCGAGCGCGCATTGGCCTGCTCCTGGCCGACCTTGCCCAGGCGCGGCACGAAGTACCCCATCGCCAGCCCGAACAACACGACCCACGCGAGAAACGGTAGCATCAGCTTCAGCGCAAATCCGCCGGCCAAGGCGATGATCGCGATGAAGTACACGCCGATCCCGGGCAAGATCTCGATCATGGTGAACAGCACGTCGCGCACGGCAAGCGCTGTCTGCATCACCTTGGTCGTGACCCGTCCGGAAAACTCATCGGAGAAAAACGAAAGGCTTTGCCGCAGCATCAGCCGATGGAAATCCCAGCGCAGGCGCAGCGGCAGGTTAATTGCCAGAATCTGGTGCTGAACCATGGTGCGCAACGCCACCAATCCGACACTGAGCACCATGACGATGCCCATGCCCCACAACACGCGACGCTCCTGTGCAGCCGCTTCCCCGCCCGCCTGCCAGGTCGAGAGCAGATCGACGACCTGGCCGAGGAAGGAAAACAGCCACGCTTCATAAACCGACACGGCGGCGCTGAGCAACGCCAGCGCGAGGACGTAGCCACGAGCCCCCCGAGTGCAGGCCCAGAGAAACCTGGCCAGACCGTTGGGCGGCGGTGGCAGCTCGTCAGGCGGGAATGGATCGAGTCTTCGTTCAAACACACGAAGCATGGTGTTCTCCAAAACAGTCAAGTCAGGGAGATTCTGCCACCGATTGGATCCCGGGAGGTCTTTGTGAAAAAGTGTGTGCTCCTGACCTGACGAGTGCCTGCCGTCTCTACCAAACCGCGATATGCGAATCCGCCCTCGGCTCCGTCCCGCCACACAGCACGCCCGTCACCGGATCACGCAGGATGATCTGCCCGCGTCCGTAATCCGTCAGGTCACTGGCGATCTGCACCTCATGCCCGCGACGCGCCAACGCGTTGGCCAGATCCCTTGAAGCACCCTGCTCGATGCCGACCTTCATCCCGCCAAGCCACTGCCAGCGCGGCGCGTCCAGTGCCGACTGCGGGTTCAGGCCGAAATCCACCAGATTCATGACCATCTGCACGTGGCCTTGCGGCTGCATGTAGCCGCCCATCACACCGAACGGCCCCAGCGCCTGGCCGTCCTTGGTGAGGAAGCCGGGAATGATCGTGTGAAAGGTCTTTTTGCCCGGCGCCAACGCGTTGGCATGCTCGGGATCAAGGCTGAATTCCTGCCCTCGGTTTTGCAGGGCGATGCCGCTGTCGGGCAGCACCACGCCGGAGCCGAAGCCGTGGTAATTGCTCTGGATGAACGAGACCATGTTGCCCTGCCCGTCCGCCGTGGCCAGGTACACCGTACCACTGGCGTGTGGATCGCCCGGCTTCGGCGGCTGCGCTTGTTCGCCAATCTGCGCACGGCGGCGGGCGCTATAGCCGTCACTCAACAGATCGGCCACGGCCACGCGCATGTGCAGCGGATCGGTGATGTAGTGCAGGCCATCGCTGTAGGCCAGCTTCATCGCTTCCAGCTGGCGGTGCCAGGTCTGTTGGCTGTCACGGTGGTCGAAGTCGAAGCCTTCAAGAATTTTCAGCGCCATCAGCGCCACCAGCCCCTGCCCGCTCGGCGGGATTTCCCAGACATCCACGCCGCGATAATTGACGTGGATGGGCTCGACCCACTGCGCGCGGTAATGCTCAAGATCCGTGGCGCGCAGATAGCCGCCCGTTGCCCGCGAATGCCCATCCAGGCGATTTGCCAAATCGCCGCGATACAAACTCTCGCAACGCGTGAGGGCCAGTTCTTGGAGGGTTCGCGCCTGCGCCGGGTTACGGAAAATCTCTCCGGCCCTGGGCGCGCGACCGTCAATCAAGAACGTGTCGAACCAGGCCTGCAGCCCTTCATTGCGATGGGGACTGAACTCATCCAGCGCGATCTGCCATTGATGGGCAACCACCGGCGACAGCGGAAAACCGTCTCTGGCCAGACTGATCGCCGGTTGCAGCAGATCGGCGAACGGCAACACACCAAAACGTTGCGACAGCTCGGCCCAGGCCGATGGGCAACCGGGCACCGTCACGGGCGTCCAGCCATACAACGGCATTTGCTCATGGCCGGCCGCCTTCACCGCTTCGATGCTCAGACCGGCCGGGGCATGGCCGTTGGCATTGAGGCCATGCAACTGGTCTTTGAACCAGACCAGCGCAAACGCATCGCCGCCCAGGCCACAACCCGTAGGCTCGACCACGGTCAGCGCCGCCGCCGTGGCGATGGCCGCGTCAATCGCGTTACCGCCCTTCTGCAGCATCTCGATACCGGCCTGCGCGGCCAAAGGTTGGGACGCCGCAACCATGCCACGACGGGCGAAGACGCTTTGGCGTTGCGACGGATAAGGGTATTCGTGAGCAGAAAATTTCAACATGGCAAAGGCTCTTCAAATCAGCAATTCATTGGCCGGACTTGATCCGGTTCCATTCGCGGGTGATCAGACGCTGGATGTTTTCCGGCAGATCGGCGGAGACGAAGGCGTGGTTGATCACGTCGTCAGTCGGGTAGATCCCCGGATTGCCGCTGACCTTGGGGTCCATCAGCGCCGTGGCATCCTTGTTCGGGTTGGCGTAGCCGACGTAATCGCTGACCGGTGCAATCACCTCTGGGCGCAGCAGGTAATTGATAAACGCATGGGCGTTGGCGACGTTAGCGGCGTCTTTGGGGATCGCCAGCATGTCGAACCAGAGGTTCACGCCTTCCTTGGGAATCAGGTAACGAATGTCGATGTTTTTGCCCGCCTCGCGCGCCCGGGTCTGGGCCTGCATCACGTCACCGGAATAGCCGATCGCCACGCAGATATCGCCGTTGGCCAAGTCGGCGGTGTACTTCGATGAGTTGAAATAGGTCACCGAAGGCCGCAACGTCATCAGCAGTTTCGACGCCTGCTTGTAATCCTCAGGCTTGACGCTGTTGGGGTCCAGGCCCAGATAAAGCAGGGCCTGGGGAATGATCTTCACCGGCGCATCGAGGAACGCCACGCCGCAGCTTTTCAGCTTGGCGAGATTTCGCGGGTCAAACACCATTGACCAGGAATCGAGCGGCACATCCTTGCCCAGCACGGCGCGAACTTTCTCCTCGTTGTAGCCGATGCCTACCGTGCCCCACATGTACGGCACGGCATATTGGTTGCCGGGGTCGGCAGCCTGCAGACGTTGCATCAAACGCGGGTCGAGGTGCTTCCAGTTATCGAGCAATCCGCGTTGCAGCGGCTGATAGGCGCCGGCGCGAATCTGCTTGGACAAAAACTGGCTGGACGGCACCACCACGTCATAGCCCGAATGCCCGGAGAGCAACTTGGCTTCGAGCATTTCATTGGTGTCGAAAATGTCGTACTGAACCTTGATCGTGCTGGCCTTTTCAAAGTTCTTCAGCGTATCGGGGCCGATGTAATCGGACCAGTTGTAGACCTTCACCACCGAGTCGGCGGCCTGAAGCATGGGGACCACGGCGGCGCAGCACAGCGCCGCAAACACACTCGATAAACGCATCGTCGATGTCCTTGTGAAATTCACAGCACGCGGCTGAGGAAGGCTTGGGTTCGGGGATGAGTCGGACGGCTGAAAATCTGTTCCGGCGGGCCTTGTTCGATCAGTTCGCCCTGATCGAGCACCACCACCCGGTCGGCGACCTCGCGGGCAAAGCCCATTTCATGGGTGACCACGACCATGGTCATGCCCTCCTCGGCCAGCTCTTTCATCACTTGCAGAACCTCACCGACGGTTTCCGGGTCGAGGGCGCTGGTGGGTTCGTCGAACAGCATCGCCTGCGGTTTCATCGCCAACGCTCGGGCGATCGCCACTCGTTGCTGCTGGCCGCCGGAAAGCATCGACGGGTAATGCCCGGCCTTGTCTGCCAGCCCGACTCGCTTGAGCAAGGCCCGCGCCTGTTCCAGCGCAGCCTGGCGTGGCACACCCAACACCTGAATCGGTGCTTCGATGATGTTTTCCAGAGCGGTCATGTGCGGGAACAGGTTGAAGCGCTGAAACACCATGCCGATGTCGCGACGCTGGCGAGCGATGTTGCGCTCCGAATCACGCACCAGACTGCCGTCCGCCCGGGTGCGATAACCCATGGGCCGACCGCTGACCCGGATCTCCCCGCCCTGAATGTCTTCGAGCAGGTTGATGCAGCGGATAAACGTGGTTTTGCCCGAGCCCGAAGCGCCGATGAGCACCACCACTTCGCCACGGCGTACTTGCAGCGAGATGCCCTTGAGAATCTGTAGATCGCCGAAGGATTTGTGAATGTTCAGCGCTTCGATGATCAGTTCGTCATTTGGCTGCGCCATGATTAGCGTCCCCTCAGCAGTTTCAGAGTGCTGCGACCGAACATCCGACTGGAGGCCGGCGGTGGCGAAGAAGGTCGGTCGGACTGACCGAAGCGGTTCTCCAGCCAGCGCTGAAAGAAGCCCCACAGCGTGGTAAGCAACAGGAAATAAATCGCCACCACCAGGTACAACTCGAACACCCGAAAAGTCGCCGAGGTGACCATCTGCGTGCTGAGCAACAGCTCTTGCACGCCGATCACGCTGACCAGCGTGGTGTTTTTCAGCATCACGTTGAACTCGTTGCCCAGCGGCGGCACGATCACCCGGAACGCTTGTGGCAGCACGATTCGACGCATCAGTTTGGCGAAGGTCATGCCCAGCGAACGCCCGGCCTCGTACTGTCCCTTGTCCACGGCGCCGATCCCGGCGCGGATGATCTCGGCCATGTACGCGCCTTCGTTGAGCCCCAGAGCAATGATCGCCGCCTGGATGTTGCCGGGCACCACCAGCCCGAACAGCTCAATGTCTTCGAAGCGAAAAATCCCGCCCGCCGCCAGCGCGGTGTAGAGGAAAACGATCTGCACCAGCAACGGCGTGCCGCGCATCAGCCACACATAAAAACGCACGGGCAGATGCAGCAACGGGTTCTTCGACAAACGCAACAATGCAGCGGCCAACCCCAGCACACAGCCCAGCAGCATTGCCAGCACACTGATCAGGCAGGTCAGCCAGAGCCCGGTGAGATAAACCCCGCTCGGCTGCAACAGGTATTGCCAGAACACATCCCAATTGAAGTTCATCAACGCTTGCCTCAATCGAGTGTGTCGCTGGAAACGTGCCATTTGCTCAGAAGCTGGTTGTAGCTGCCGTCGCTGCGCATGTCGGTGATGATCTGCTGCACCGCAGCGCTCAGTTGCGCATCGTCCTTGCGGATGCCCAGGCCGGTGAGAATCCGGCTGAAGGCCGGGACGCCTTCTTCGAACAGATCCGGAGCCATCGCCGCGTAATAACCGGCGGTTTCCACCGTGGTGCCGTAAGCGTCGACCTGATTGATGCGCAAGGCCTGGAAGGCATCGGTGTCGGTGTTGTAGACCACCAGTTTCATCGGTGGCTTGCCGGCCTTGGTCAGGCTTTCATTTTCCGCATCGAGCAAGGTCTTGATGGTCGAACCATTAAGCACCGCGATCTTGTGCCCGCTCAGATCCGCCAGGGTTTTCAGCGCCTTCGGATTGCCCTTGGGCACCACCACCGCCTGGCTGGAATACATGTAATTGACGATGTCGATCACCTCGCGGCGCTCGGGCTTGTCGAACAGCTGGTCGACGATCATGTCGCACTGTTTGGCAAGCAAGGCCGGGAGCAGTCCGGAAAACGGAATCACCCGCCAATCGACCTTCTTGTCGCCCAGGCGCTTGGCGATTTCCAGGCCCAGGTCGACGGTCAGTCCTTTGGGCTTTTGCGCTTCATCGAAAGACACCAGCGGCGGCGAATCCATGCCCGAGCAATAGGTCAGTTTGTCGACCTTGACCAGACGCTCCGGCACCGTGGGTGCGGCGAGCGCCCATTGCGAACAGAGTCCGAGGGAAATTGCAGCCAATAACAGGCGAGACGTATGCATGACCAGACACTCCAGTTCGGTTAGTAACGGGGCAGTACTCAACGTCAAAACATCGGCGGACTCGTGTTCCGCTCTGTGGTTATTTTTCCGATTGCAAAAATTTGATCAGCTCGGGCACCGTGCCTTCGATGTGCTCGCGCACCACGGCTTCGGCTTTGCTGGCGTCGCCGGCGCGAATCGCATCAAGGATGATCTGGTGCTCCTGGCGCGCACTCAGGGGCTTTTCGATGTGCTGCAGCCACAGGCGCATGGGCGCTTCGATCAGCGCGTAGAGGGCGCTGATCTGCTTGAGCAACCGAGGGCGTTCGCTGAGGCTGCACAGGTATTCATGGAACTTGCGATGGCGGCTGACCCACGCCGCACTCTCGTCGCGGTAGTCATCCATTTCATCGAGAAGCCGTTCCAGCGCCGTCAACTGACGCTCGCTGATTTTGGGCACCGCGATGCGAATCGCCAGGCCCTCTAGCGCACTGCGCATCTCGAACACTTCATGCATCTGCTCGACATCCAGACCGCTGACCACCGCGCCGCGATTGGGCCTCAGCGTCACCAGACCCTGCGCATCGAGACGGCGAAACGCTTCGCGCACCGGCATGCGGCTCATGCCGATTTCACTGGCGATGTCCTCGGCGATCAACCGGTCGCCCTTGCGGTACCGACCACCGCAGATGCCCTCCAACAGAAAGTTGTAGGCCTCTTCTTCGGCGGTCATCGGTTGACGTTGATCGAAGGCAGGAGCGAATTGCATGGCAGCACCTTTTGTCTTTTTGTATCCAATTATCCACGGATACAAAAAAGCACGATGCATGCCAAACTTCGCATTAGCAGGACAAGCTTTTGATTTGCATGAATTAAGCGGCCAAACAGCATTCAGCCGCTGCCCCGGCAAGATGTGAAATGTGCTACCCGATCGCCCATGACGAGCTCCACAAAGGTGCAATTCGGTAGCCGGGTAACACGGCACGGCAACCTTGCGATCCGTTTCACTTCGTCACCACCATCTTTCTGCAGGCTCACTTACCTTCCATTAAAACCGCGATAACAACTACTAACATTATTACCAATGACTCTTATGCCCTGTCAGAACTGACAGTAGTGCTGGTTTTGAACACGCCTTACTCTCACGCCAACACCACGCTTTTCAATTGAACACTTTTGGCCTTTGTTTATTTGGAGTGGTTTCTTAATAACTGGAGAAACATTATGTCCATAAGTGCCCCTATCATCGATACACCCGAAAATGGCGCAAGTATGCAGACGACTTCGGTTGTTCGCGGTCGCGGCAAACCCAATTGCAAAGTGACCATCAATCAATCAGGTACAGGATATGAATGGGGGGTAGGCTGGGTTGACTCGCGTGGAATCTGGGAGATCCAACTTATTCTCGCCGCAGCCCCTAATGAGACCTACTGGATAACTGCTCGACAGTTTGACAGCGATGGTACCCCGTCGGGCTGGGCAAATAATGTCAGTTTTAAGGTCGTCGATGGCGACTTTGGGGTTAATCTCAGTAGCTCTATTGCAATTCAGCGCCCGCAATCAGGAGAAATCACCCCGCTTAGACCTTTAGTTGAAGGCACCGCTACGCCGCGCGCTGAGATACAGCTATATGAAGCTGGTAGCGGTAACCCAGTAGGACGGCCTGTTTATGCAGGTGAAGACGGGCGCTGGTCTGCCGTCTACGAAGCAGCCATTGTTCCCTGGCAGCAATATGGCGTGACCGCGAAACAAAGGGGGAATAATGGGTCAGAGAGCGATTGGGCAGATAATGTGTATTTCACCGTAGAACTCATCGTTCAAGGCCCTCCTGTAATTCAACGCCCGGACAGCGGATCATTTGTCGATCCTAATCCTGAAGTCAGTGGCATGGCTAAGCCCTATGCAAAAGTAGAGCTATACAAAAGCTATGTCGGGACCTTGTTGGGAACGACTTATGCCGATCAGGGCGGGAATTGGTCCATTCGCTGTAACGAGGCCAGTGTCCGGGGCCAGCAATATGAGGTGACGGCCACCCAATCTGGGACAAATGGGCAGAGCGGATGGGCGGAAAATGTGTCTTTCACGGTGAAATGGTCAGCTCCAGCCAACGTCACAACCCCTCCTGAAATTCGCCAAGCAAGACTTGAAGTTGGCCCACTTCGAAAAATTATTATTAAGTACACAGGTACCGCTATACCCGTTGCCACAGTGACTCTGTACGAAATAAAAGGTCCCAAGGTATTGGGGACGACCACAGCCGGGCAGGACGGGAGTTGGAATATCGGTCCTTATATAGAAAATATGGAGTCTGATCAGGGTCAATATAGAGTGTATGCCACGCAAGCAGGAACAGATGGAGTGCAGAGCAGTCGCTCGAATGAGTGGACTTTTCCAGAGTCTAAATAGTTCTGAGCTTACCCTCTCGACCAATAAATTATGAAGTAGAAACAAGCCATACCTGCTTAGAGCAATCGCGAGTTAGTGGCACTCAATGTCGAGACCTCACCAAACCCTGCAGTTCAACTGCAGGGTTCTTCTCTGTTCCCTTGTTTGGCCACACGCTGTCAAACACCGTCGGATTCAATCAATTACTGACGGGCTCATTGCAGGTCCGACGCTCAAAAACGTTCAGCATCAATTTTAAACCTCTGCAGGTGCGTATTGCTGCAGACCGCACCGCTCCCTTGCGGTCGGTTTCACTGCGTCACCACCACCTTGCCGATCATCTGCGGATGCAACACGCAAAAATATTCAAACTCCCCCGGCGTATCGAACACCCAGGAAAAGCTGTCGTTGGTGTCCAGCGCACCCGAGCGAAACACTTTGTGGGTTTCCGCCACCGTGTGCGGAATCTGATCATCATTGACCCACGTCACCTTGGTGCCGACGGCCACGGTCAGGTCCTTGGGGGCGAACATGAATTCCTTGATGTCGATCTTCACTTCCGCTGCCCACACCGGCATCGCCAGCAACAGGCCCACCAGTGCCAATAGTCGCGTTTTCATCGGTTTGCCCTCGGTTACACCAGTGTCGAATCAATCAGGGCCAGCGGGTGATCGCCCTGGGTCGCGCGCACGTCGGTGATCCCCAGGTAATTGCGCAGCTGATCCGCCGCCACCGTCATAGGCCCCGGTGACGGTGCTGCGCCCGGTGCCGGCTGCGGATAAGCGGTGCCACGGGCGGTGTGGAAGGTCATGTTGCCCTCGACTTTCTGGATCACCTGATGGATGTGCCCGTTGAGCACCGTCACCGAGCCGTACTTGCGCAGCATCGCGATCGCCTGATCGCCGTCCTCGGTGCCCCAGCCCCACGGCTGATAAACCGTCCACAACGGGATGTGGGTGAACACGACGATGGGCGTGCTGCTGCTGACTGCGCGCAAGTCATCGGCCAGCCAGGCGAGTTGCTCGGCGCCGAGGGTGGCTTCATGACCGGCCTGGAAATTGAAGACATTGATCAGCCCGATGAAATGCACGCCATGATCATCAAAGCTATACCAGCCGTTACCTTTGGTGCCCTTGCCGTAACGCTCCAGGTACAGCTTGCCGCCGCCCTCGTCGAGGGTGTCGTGTTCGCCGGGGACGTAATGCACGGTGGATGGCAGGCCCTTGAGCAACTGTGCGGCGGTGTCGAATTCCTCGGGCTTGGACAGGTGGGTGATGTCGCCAGTGTGCAAGATCAGCGATGGCCGTCTGGGCAGCGCGATGACCTTGTCGATGGCCACCTGCAAGGTCTTGACCGGTTCGGGATTGGCTTCCTTGTTGAAGCCGATGTGCGAATCGCTGATCTGCACGAAGTGAAAGGTGCTGTCCAGCGCCTTGGGATCGCTGACGTTGCCTGCGTCATCCAGCGCAAAGGCTTTGGGGATGCCGCCGCTCAGGGCCCAGAGAACCCCGGCCCCGGCCCACGCCGAGCATTTGAGCAGGGTTCGCCGGTCCGGGTTGAGCGGGCCGTCGGTGCGCAGCGGCTGTTTTGCTTGAATGTCCATCGATGTGTCCTCGCGGGCGAACTACAGTGAGGTAGCTGACACGAGGTAAACCTTGCGGCGTGAGGCTTTATTCCACGGCAAAAAATAAATGTTCTGGCGCGAATAAAACCCGCCGCAGCGCGGTTACAGGGGGGTGACGGTGCGGAACCGACCATGAAGCGATTTGAGGAATTGATTGCGCCCCATCTGGACGCGGCCTACAACCTTGCGCGCTGGCTTACTGGCAACGACAGCGCTGCGCGCGACGTCGTGCAGGAAAGCGCCCTGCGCGCCTTCCGGTTTTTGCAACGTTTCGCCGATGGCAACGCCAAGGCGTGGTTTCTGACCATCGTGCGCAACGAAAGCTACACCTGGCTCAAGGCTTCGGCCGGGCGCCATTGGGTCGCCATCGATGACGACCGGGTCGCTGACGAAGGCCCGCTGAGCCACAGCCAGACCCCGGAACTGCTGGCCATTCACATGGAAAATGCCGCCTTGCTCCAGCAGGCGCTGAGTGCCCTGCCGCCGGTGTTTCGCGAGGTGATTGTGCTCAAGGAACTCGAAGACATGCCTTACAAGGACATCGCCCTGGTGGTCGATATTCCGATTGGCACCGTCATGTCCAGACTGGCCCGGGCACGTGCCCTGCTCAAGCTCGAACTACTGAAGTTGCACGATCATGAATGAACTCGACTGCGCGGTTTGCCAGACACAGTTGCACGGCTATCTGGATCAGGAACTGGATTCGGCGACGGCGGCGCAGGTGACCGCGCACTTGAGCACCTGTGCCGAATGCGTGCAGCTGCACGAGCAAGCGAAGTTGCTCAAGGTCAGCGTGAAGCGCCATGTACCCTACTACCCCGCGCCCGCTGCATTGGCGGCGAGCGTGTTCGCCGCAGACAAACCTGAGCCGAGGTTCATCCAGCGCTGGCAAAAATGGCTGGCCCCGGCCTTTTCCGCCGCCGCGCTGGCTCTGGCGCTGGTGCTGTATGTCGCCACTCCCGGCAGCGAGCAACCCTTGATCGACGAAGCCGTGTCCAGCCACGTACGCTCGTTGATGGGCGAACACCTCAACGACGTGGTGTCGTCCGATCGCCACACCGTCAAACCGTGGTTCACCGGCAAACTCGATTTCTCGCCGCCGGTATTCGACTACACGGCGCAAGGCTTCCCCTTGCTTGGCGGGCGTCTGGATTACCTGCAACACCAGACCACCGCCGCCCTGAGCTACGGGCATGCCAAGCACATCATCAACCTGTTCATCCTGCCGACGAATGAGGCGGACCAAGCCGTGCAGAGTCACAGCGTGCGCGGATTCAACGTGGTCTCGTGGCAGGCCGCTCATATGCGTTTCGTGCTGGTGTCGGATGTGGAGAAAGGAGAATTGGAGGTCTTGGGGCAGTTGCTCAGAGCGCAATGACGTTGCGCCAGAGGCAAAATCCCCGCGTATTCACTACGCTTGAGAAATCCGCCGCAGCGCCATTGCCAACAACAGATTGAACAATGCGCTCGGGCCGCTGTTCCAGATGAGCAAACCCTAGCTACCAAGGACGAGCATATGGACAGTTTCGCTCCTGCCACGCCGGTTCCGCCTCAGCAAAGCGCCATTACCCGCCGCCTGGCATTTGCGGTCGCCACGCTGTTTATCGTCGGGGTGATTGCTGCGATTGGCACCCTGCTCAGCATTGCCGCTCGCCTGGATCGCGAGGATGTCGAGCAAACCCGCTTCTATACGGCCCGCGCCCTGGAAAATCGCATCGCGACCTCCAAAAGCTACATCACCAGCTATGCCGACTGGACCACGGCTTACGAACACTTGCACACCCACGTCGATACCGACTGGGCCTACACCCAGCAGAACATCGGCAAGACCCTGTTCACCAGCGACGGTTACGACGGCGTGTTTGTGCTGGATCGCAGCCGCACGAAGTACGCCGTCGTGCAAGGACAACTCGCCGACGTGGACGTCGGCAGTCTGCTCAAGGCTTCTGCCGCGTCATTGATTGATCAGGTGCAAAACCAGGCTGATCTGACTGTACCGATCAATACCTATTCGCTGTTCGACGGATGGCCGGCACTGGTTACGGCAGCGGCAATTCTGCCCAACGACGAACGTCCGGTGGGCGATCCGACACAGACCTCGGTGCTGGTGTTCGTCGACAAGCTGACGCCTGCCAAACTGCAGGCGATCGGCACTGCCTATGGCCTGCAAAACCTGAAACTTACGGCGGATGACACGCTTGCCGACGAACAGCCTCGGGTGTCGCTGAACAACACCGGTTACAGCCTCAGCGCAGACCTCGAACGTCCCGGCCGGCAACTGCTGTGGTCACTGCTGCCCACGCTTGGCGCCGTGCTGGCCGTGCTGATGCTGTTGACCGCCTATTTCTTGCGTCACGCCGTGCGATCTTCAACCTACGTCGACCACAGTTTCAGCACCTTGCAGGCTTCGAATCAGGCGCTGGAGGCGGCCAACCATGCGCTGGAAGCCAGTGAAGAACGGTTTCGCGCGGTCGCCGAAGCGGCGTCGGACTGGATCTGGGAAGTCGACAGACACTTGCGCCTGACCTATCTCTCGGCGCGCTTCAGCGAAGTGACTGGCTACCCGCAAAGCGAGTGGCTGGGCCAGGGCATTGGGCAATTGGTGTCGTGCGATACCACGCCGCTGGAGCTGTGGCTGAAGAAACTCACCGAGGACAGCAATGCCAGCGACTTGCGTTGCACCTACCGCGATCACGCCGGGCAGCAACGCCACTGTCGACTGTCGGCGAGGCCAATTATCGAGAAGCACACCGTGGTCGGCTATCGCGGCACCGCCAGCGACATCACCGACGAAGTCGCCGCCCATGCGCAGATCCAGCACCTGTCGATGCACGACGCCCTCACCGGCCTGCCCAATCGCAACCAGTTGGCGCGTTATCTGGATGAGGCGCTGTTGCTCAAGGAGCACGCGCCGCCGCTGTCGCTGCTGGTGATCGACCTGGACAACTTCAAGCCGATCAACGACTCCCTCGGCCATCCGGCAGGCGACGCGGTGTTGCAGGAAGTCGCCAGTCGTCTGCGCGAATGCACCCGCGAGCACGACATCGTCGCACGCCTGGGTGGCGACGAATTCGTTGTGGTGCTCAATGGCATGGACACTCGGCAGGAAGTCGACCGGTTCTGTATGCGGCTGGTCGAGAGCCTGCATCAACCGATGCTCTTCGAGCACCATCCGTTGCACGTCGGGGCCAGCATCGGTATCGCCCTGAGCCGCCGCCAGGGCTTCGTGCCCAGCGAGTTGATCCGTTGCGCCGACATCGCGCTCTATCAGGCCAAGTCCGAGGGCAAAAACACCTGGTGCTATTTCGAAGCGCACATGAACGACCAGATCCAGACCCGCCGGCAAATGGAAAGCGACCTGCGCGGCGCGCTGAAAAACGACGAATTCATTCTGCATTACCAGCCGCGCTACACCGTCGACGGCAAGCACATCGTCTCGGTTGAGGCGCTGGTGCGCTGGCAGCACCCGACCAAGGGCCTGCTGGGCCCGGACGTGTTCATCGGCCTGGCGGAACAGACCGATCTGATCGTGGCGCTGGGACGCTGGGTGTTGCGCGAAGCCTGTGAAACCGCACTCGAATGGCCGTCAGACATCCTCCTGTCAGTCAACCTGTCCCCGGCACAGTTCGCCCTCAGCGATGTCGTCGAAGACGTGCGCGAAGCGCTGATCCAGACCCGTTTCCCGGCCAGTCGCCTGGAACTGGAAATCACCGAAAACGTGATGCTCGTCGACACCGACGGCGCGCTGGCCACGATGAATGCGCTCAAGCAACTCGGCGTGCGCCTGAACATGGACGACTTTGGCACCGGCTATTCGTCTCTCGGCTACCTGCGCGCCTACCCGTTCGACGGGATCAAGATCGACAAGCGCTTCATCGCCTCGATCAGCAACGGCGCCAACGATCGCGCCGTGGTCCAGGCGATCATCGGCCTGGGTAAAGCCATGGGCCTGACCGTCACCGCCGAAGGCGTGGAAACCGAGGAGCAACTGGCGATTCTGGGCAAGGATCAGTGCAACGAGGTTCAGGGCTATTTCATGAGTCGGCCAATAGACAAAGCGGCGTTCGCCCGGTTGCTGCAAACCGCCAGAACCGGGCTGGCCGACCATTCGCCGCCGAAAAAGGGTCGGGTTATTTAGCCAAGCGGGAGGCAATGCACATCGGAGCTTTTCTACCCAGCGCCAAAATTGCCGACAACTAAATGTAGAAAGCCCTATAACACGCTCTTCGTTAATGACGTTTTCATCGACTTTAACCCGTCTTGTTCAGGGTGTGTTTAGGCACGTCATGCTTGAATAGTCCTCACCCTGGACTAGGCTCAAATCCAATTTTGCGAAACACATAACTTCACTTCCGGCGTTACCGGGCTTCCAGGATTGCGGGCAAAAAGAACAACTGCAGCAAAGGATTAACGATGGATCGATATGATGCCCCGCTTGTGGTCGAGCGCACTTGGCGGGCAGTGTTGCTGAAAGGATTGATTGCAAGAAATCCATGCCTGAGCATTTTTTTCATGACACTGGCCGTGTTCATGGCATTGCAGTACAAACCCGCGGTCCTCAACTACACAACACGCTTTGTCGACTTTGCCGACTACATGTTGCTGCACGGCATCACACTGTTCCCGATCGCCGAAGACCTCAAACCCTATCCCGACTACACGGTCCTCAATACCTTGTTGGTCTACCTGGTGTCCTTGCCATTCGGCCGGGTATCCGTTCTTTCCATGGGTTTTCCGTCCTGCGTGGCCGCGTCGCTGATGCTGGTATTCATTTATCGACTGGGCGCGCTGCACAGCAAGAAGTGGGGGGCGTACGGCGTTCTTTTCAGCCTGCTGACCTGGGCTTTTCTCGACGGCGTCAACTCGCTGGCACTGGATATCTATCCGGCGCTGTTAACGGTGATGTGCTTCTACTTTGCCTATACGGCCGAAATCAAAAAAGACCCGCGCCGCCTGGTGTTTCTGTACGTCGGGCTGGCACTGGGTTTCGCTTTTCGTGGGCCTATCGGCTTGATCGGACCTGCGAGTGTCATTGGCGCTTATTACTTACTGAGCCGGCAGTGGCGCATGTTGCTGCTGTTTTCACTGCTCTCGGGGGTGATTCTGACTGTTGGGGTGGTGTTACTGGCCTGGGCGGCCTACGTGCAAGGAGGGCCAGCGTTCCTCGACGAAGTGCTGAACATGCAGGGCATCGCACGCTTCGGTTCCGACCACGCGCCACGCTATTACTTCTACTTCTCGGCAGGTCTGCTGACCTACGGCATCACGGTGTTTTACGCCATCAACGTCATTCTCAAGAAGTACAAACTGTTCTTCCGTTCGAACCGCGATAGAAACATCGACCTGCTGCGCTATCTAACCGGCTGGCTGCTAGTGCTGCTGGTGCTGTTCACTCTTCCGAGTTCCAAGAAAGCACGCTACATCCTGGCAATCACCCCGGCAATTTCACTGCTGGCCGCTTACCTCTTCGTCAGCAAGGAAGCCGCCTTCGTCCGCGCCAAAAACGGCCTGCTCAACGTCTGCCTGAAGTTGCCCCTGCTTGGGTTGGGGATGCTGGTGGCGGTGCTGGTCTACAACAACTTCGCCGATGTTTCGTTACAACCCAACTACCTGGGCGTAGTCTTGGGATTGTCTGCGCTACTGAGCTTCTACCATGGCAAACACCAGTATTTCGCCGAGCATCCCTATCGCGAGTTCATGACGCTGTCGTTTGGCGTAGCGGCATTTCTGATACTGGATATGTTTTTCTTCAACCCGATCACCTATCACCTGGAACTCATGATCGAACCCACACCGAAGTTTTTGCCGTATTGGTTTTGGTGAAGGGCTGAAGAAGTCACTGAACCAGTGATCACAAATACCAGCGATACTCCCGCGCACTGATCTCCTGCATGAATGCCAGGTGATCCTGACGTTTGTTCTCGCAATACACGTCGACAAACTCGGCGCCCAGTCCCGCACGCAGTTGTGGCTGATGCTGCAAGGCGCGCACCGCGTCGAGGATCTCCGTCGGAAAGTCGATGCCGCTGTTGCGGTCGTCGTTGAGGGGCGGGATCGGTTCCTTGCCTGATTCCAGACCATGTTCCAGGCCTACCAGAATCGCCGCCAGCACCAGATACGGGTTGGCGTCAGCGCCGGCCAGTCGGTATTCGATGCGCAGGTTTTTCGTGTCCGACTCGGGGATGCGCAGGCAGGCGTCACGATCCTCGTAACCCCAGCTCGCTTTGGTCGCAGTGTTCACCGTGCCGCTCAAACGGCGCATGGCGTTCTGGTTCGGCGCGAAGATCGGCATGCTGTGCGGCAGCAGATCCAGGCACCCCGCCACCGCGTGGCGCAGCGGCTGTTGGTGATTGGCGGCCAGCAGATTGTTGCCGGCGGCGTCATACAGGCTGACATGCACATGCATGCCGCTACCCGGATGCTGCACGTACGGCTTGGCCATGAAACTGGCGCGATAGCCGTGCTTGAGCGCAACGCCGCGGGTGCTGCGACAGAACAGCGCCGCCCAGTCGGCGGCGCGCAAACCGTCATCCAGGTGGCCGAAATTGATTTCGAACTGGCCCGGCCCCAGCTCTGCGGTAATCACCGTGGCGTCGATGCCCTGCGCCCGCGTCGCTTCAACCATGTCGTCAAGCACCGGGGCGAAACGCGAGAGGCGTTCGATGTGCATGTTCGGCTGATCATCGGCGTCGTCGGTCAGCTCATCCCGCGGGAATTGCGGCAGCCCGTCGCGAAGTTTTTTGTCGAATAAGTAGAACTCCAGTTCGAAGGCCACCACCGGGTGAATACCCTTGGCTGCCAGTCGATCCAGCACTTTCGCCAATACCTCGCGGGGTTCGAATTCGATCGGTTTGGCGGTGCCGTCGGAGGTGATCAGCATTTGCCCCAGCGGTTGACTTTCCCAGGTCACGGGCTTGAGTGTGCCGGGCACCAAGCGGCGCACAGCGTCCGGATCACCGTCGTTGAAGCAGTAATCGCCGATCTTGAACAGACCGCCCTGCACGCCCAGCAACACGCAGTTCTGCGGCAGTTTCAAGGCGCTGCCCGCCGCGACTTTTTCGAGCATGTCCACCGGATAGCGCTTGCCGTAAAAATGCCCCGGAATGTCCAGGGAAATCAGGTCGACATAGCGTACCTCGGGGTAGCGTTGGCGAAACGCGCGCACTTCAGCGAGCAGATCAGAGCAGACAGCGTCCATCGTATTCATCCTTTGTTGTTATCAGGTGTAGACCCAGAGCACGCGAGTGAGCTGCCCGGTGAGGTTGCCGTAGCGGCAATGGGTGTGACTGTCGAATTGAAAGCTGTCGCCGGCGCTCAAGGTCACCGGTTCGTCGTCGTTGCCCAGCCACAAGGTCAGCTCGCCTTCGAGGACGTAACCGCCCTGCTCCGAGCTGTCGCTCATGTGCCGGTCACCGCTGCTCGCGCCCGGTTCCAGATGACTTTCGAGCATCGAGAACGAGGCGCGCATCTGCGGCGACACCAGAATGTCGGTAATGCCGCTGGCGTAATACAGCGTGCGGCGCTCGTCCGGACGGGTGACCCACGGCACTTGTCTGGGTTTGGGCAGGCTGTAGAAATAGGTGGTCGGCACGCCGAGGGTTTCGCTGATCGCGGTGAGGTCGGCCACGGTCGGGCGCGACAGGCCGCGTTCGACTTGCGAGAGAAACCCCACCGAACGGCCGATTTTGTCCGCCAGTTCCTTGAGGGTGCATTTCTTGTGCTTGCGCAGGTCGTGGATCAGGATCGCCAGCGCGGCGATTTCTTCTTGCTTGTTCATGGTCAAAATCTCATCAAATACTGTCGCGCAGCCGATACCAGGCCTTGCCGATGGCTTCCAGCGGTGCTGCGAAGTGCTTGCCGCCGGGGAAACGGCCATTGCTCACGCCCTGATACAACGCCAGTTCATCCGTCTCGCCGAGAATTGCATCGGACACCGCGCGGGCGGCGGCCAGTGTCGGCAGCACGCCATGCCCCGAATAACCCTGAAGCCAATAACGGTTGCCCTCGCCACCGACATCCGGCGTACGGTTCATGGTCAGGTCGATGTGCCCGCCCCAGGCGAATTGCAATTCAACGCCCTTGAGTTGCGGGAACACCCGTTCGAGAAACGGCCGGGTCGCCGCCGCAATGTCCTTGGGCATGCCACCCAGATAGGTGCAGCCGCCGCCGAACAACAAGCGGTTGTCCGGTGTGCGGCGGAAGTAGTCGAGGACGAACTGGTTGTCGGTCACGCAGACGTTGCTCGGCAGCAGCGCGATGGCTTGCTCCGGGGTCAGTGGCGCGGTGGCGACTTGATAAGTGCCGACCGGCAGGATGCAACGGGAGAGTTGCGGATCAAGTTCATCAAGATAGGCGTTGCAGGCCAGCACCAGCACGTCGGCCGTCACCGAACCGCGTTCGGTATTGACCCGGAAACCGTCGCCCTCCTGCTGATAACTCAGCGCTTTGCTTTGCTCATGAATACGCCCGCCGGCGCGCTCGATGGCGGCGGCCAGGCCAAGCGCCAGTTTCAGCGGATTGAGGTGCGCGCCTTCGGCGTCAAAGAGCCCCGCCTGATAACGATCGCTGGCGACCCATTGCGGCAGGTCTTCACGGGAAATGAATTGCAGACCGTCATGGCCCCATTTGTGACGGGCTTCGTGTTGCCATTCAGTCAGCAGGCTGACCCGACGCGGCATCACCGACGTCCACAAATGGCCGGGGCGATAGTCGCAATCGAAACCATGCCGCCCGGGCAATTCACGCAGTTCCTGCGCGGCCCAGCGCATGCCGTCCCATAGGCGACGGGCGCGCTCATAGCCGAGCGCAGCTTCCAGCGGCGGCATGTCGCACGACCAGCCCAGAATCGCCTGCCCGCCATTGCGTCCCGACGCGGCCCACGCCACGCGACTGGCTTCGAGCACAGTGACGCGCTTGCCGGCCAAAGCCAGACGCAGCGCGGTATGCAGCCCGCTGAATCCGGCGCCGATGATCACCACTTCGGTGTCGTGCGCGCCTTCCAGCGCCGGCCGTGTGCTGAGAATATCGGCGCAACTGTGGGCGTAATAACTGGCGACATGCTGCTGGGATTGCTGAAACATTCGGCGCCTCATGAAATTTATTTCTTATAATTTCATGAAAATCTACAGAACAAATTTCATAGCGACAAGCAGCAAAGCGTTTTTCACCCGTTATCAGGGTCGCCATAACAGCGGGATGTTTCGCACCTCAGGCCTGAGGTGCTACAGCGGCAACTCAACCCGAGCCTGCAAGCCGCCGCTGCTGCGATTACTCAACGTCAGTTCGCCACCCTGCTCTTGCACGATCGCCCGCGCCGCCGACAACCCGAGCCCGACGCCACCGGTTTCCCGGTTGCGCGAGGTTTCCAGGCGGAAGAACGGGTCGAACACCCGCTGCAACGACGCTTCGGGAATCCCCGGCCCCTCGTCGCTGACGTCAACGCAAACGCTGTAGCCATCGCTGCTCAAGGTAATGGCCGGCTGCTGCGCGTACTTTTCGGCGTTATCCAGCAGATTGACGATCACACGCTTGATTCCCAGCGGGCGGCCCTCGTAGACCAGATGCGCCGGGCCATGGAAATCGATGGCGATGTTCTGGTCGCGGTAGTCGTCGATGATGGTCTGCAGCAACTCCGACAGGTCGAACGCAGTGCTCTGTTCCGGCTGAGTGTCTTCCCGAAAGAACGCCAGCGCAGCGTTGATCATCGACTGCATTTCTTCAATGTCGCGGATCAGTTTGCCCTGATGATCAAAGTCCTCCATGAACTCGCTGCGCAGGCGCATGCGGGTCAGCGGCGCACGCAAGTCGTGGGAGATCGACGCGAGCATGTGCGTGCGCTCGCTGATGTAATGCTGGATCTGCGCCTGCATGGTGTTGAAAGCGATGATTGCCTGGCGGATCTCGTCCGGGCCTTCGACTTTTATCGGCGGCGCGCGCAGATCACCGCCAAAGCGGCGGGCGGCACTGGCAAAGCGTTGCAGCGGTTTGGCCAGTTGCTGCGTGGCCAGCCAGGCCACCAGCACGGTGGCGATCAGACCGAGGGCGATGATGATCGCGATGCGTGTGCCGATGTCCAGGCCCCAGGAGCGCTCGGGCGAAGAGAACAACAACCAGCTGGCATCCGGCAGTTGAATCAGCGCCGCGTAGCGCGCCAGCGTACTGCCGCTCGGCCAGTCGGCGGGATTGAACACCCGAATGTCTCGCTCATCACCCAGCAACTGATGCAACCCCGACGTCTTGTTGGCGATCAGCTGCGTACCCCCTGCTGGCAATCCGAGTTCGTCACGTTGCGCACTCCACGTCACCTCCTGCGTCGGGCCGGTTGCCGCGTGCGCGAGTTTCGGGCGTAAAGGCGCTGGTGCAGCCTCGATCACTTTGACGGTCGCCGCAATCTGCTCCAGCAACCCGGTGCGCTCAATCGGTGGTCGCGCCCAGGTCCCGGCCACCTCCACGAACAGAAAATTGAGCGCCAGCGAAGCGAGCATGGCCGCGACGATGGTCAGGGCGATCCGCCGACTCAGCGGATCACGGCGCAGGAAGCGACGGATCATGCGCGCGTGACCTTGGCGGTGAACAGGTAACCGCCGTTGCGCACGGTGCGGATCAGGTCCGGACGCTTGCTGTCCGGCTCGATCTTGCGGCGCAAGCGGCTGACCTGCACGTCGATGCTGCGATCAAAGGCGTCGTGGCCCTGGCCGCGAGACAGGTCGATCAGTTGCTCGCGGGTGAGAATGCGTTGCGGGTGTTCGAGAAACACCACCAGCAGATCAAACTCGCCACCGGACAGCGGAATCATCACGTTTTCCGGGGAGCGCAGTTCGCGACAAGTGATATCCAGATGCCAACCGGCGAAAGCAATCACCGGTCGCGAAGGTTCGCTGACAGGGCTGACCTGCTCACCGGCACGACGCTGCACGGCGCGCAGACGGGCCAGCAGTTCACGCGGGGCAAACGGTTTGGTGACGTAGTCGTCGGCGCCCAGTTCGAGGCCGACAATCCGGTCGCTCAATTCGCCCATGGCAGTCAGCATGATGATCGGAATGCCCATCTGCGCCCGCACTTTCTGGCACAGGCTCAGGCCGCCTTCACCGGGCAGCATCAGATCGAGAATGATCGTGTCCGGGCGCTGCTGGGCAATCGCCGCCCACATCGCTGCGCCATCAGCGGCGACATCGACCTCGTAGGCGTGCTGGACGAAGAACTTCTTCAGCAGGGCGAGAATTTCCACGTCATCGTCGACGATCAGCAGTCTGCTCACGGGCACAGGATCCTCAGGCCAAAAAAGAACGCATCTAAAACCATTCTGGCCGCCAGGTCATACATTTCAATCGAGCAACATTCCTTCGTCGCGGACATCAAGCGGACATGCTGCGGCAAAACCCCTCAGGCACTCTGCTCGCCATCGACAACCGGGGGGCATTCAATGAGCGCATTGCACGACAGGTACACCGCCGAGGGCCACGACGCCCGCTATCCGTTGATTCTCAGCCAGCGCACCAGCGCGCCTGATCAGAATACGCCGTTGCTGTTTCAGGAGTTCTGCCTGGGCCTGTCAGATGACCAAAGCCGTATCGTCCTGCGCCGCTATTTCGAACAGTACGACCCGGCAGACGCCCGATGGGTGGAGTACGTGCATTCGATTCCGACCGCCGACCTCATCCAGTGGATCATGAGCCACGGCCAGCTGCACATCGAATGCTCGGACAACACCCCGCCGCTCTCCTCCCCAATCACTGCCCGCGCTTGAACGACGCGGGTCAAAAAGCGCAAAACAAGGATTCGCATGATAAAAAGCCATTGCTTGATGACACTGATGTGCACAGCGTCTCTGAGCCTGTCGGCCTGCAGCAGCAAAACCGTTGAACCGCAGAAGTACACGGGATTTCTGCACGATTACAGCGTGCTGAGCGAGCACACATCGCCATCCGGGCAGACCGTGCTGGGCTGGGTCAGCCCGGCGCTGGCCCGAGGGCGTTACACCCAGGCCTATCTGGCGCCCAGTCAGTTCTACCCCAGCGTCGCGCCGACCGAGCGAGTTCCGCTGAGCACGCTGTCCGGCGTCACCGACTACTACGACGCCGCGCTCAGGCTGGAGCTGGGCAAGGTCATGCACCTGGTATCGCAACCCGGGCCGAATACCCTGACCGTCAGACCCGCGATTACCCGCGTCGCCGCCAGCACCCAGGACTTGCGCTTGTATGAATGGCTGCCGGTGACCCTGGTTGCCGCCGGCGTGAGCACCGCCACCGGCATCCGCGATCAGGACAGCGAAATCACCACCGAAGTCTCGTTCGAGGACGGCTCCACCGGCGAAGTGGTCGCCGAAGTGGTGCGCAAGGGTACCGGCGTGCCGCTGGAAAACGACAAACAAGTGCTGACTGCCGATGACGTCAAAGGCGTGCTGGATGGTTGGGCCAGCGATCTGGGCAAGTCGTATGCCGCGATCCGGCGCTGACGCCCCCCAAAGAACGGCACTGACTAAGGCAAATCCTGACCCTCCGGCTTTTGTGCGGGGGCCGTGAACCACTTGTCCTTCGGCACTCGCTTCTCTTGCTGCGGGTCATCCAGATAATGCGGCGACATGATCTGCACGCCATATTCGTTGAACACATCCTGAATATTGGCGTGAAGCATGCTCAGCAACACCGCACGCGGGCGCGGCTGGCTCGGAATGGCCTGCGCCACCAAGCGATATTCGGGATAGAAATCCGACAAGGCAGTCTGGAACACCTGAGCCGGCGGGTCTTCCAGAACACCCGGCGTGCGGCGAGCCGCCTCCAGCAACATCGCCTCGACCTGCCGCCAGGGGGTGTCGTAACCGATGGTGACCACGGTATCGACCACGTAACCGGGCCCCTTCACGGTCCGCGAGTAGTTTTTGGTGACGGTGCCGGTGATCATCGAATTGGGCAGCGTCAGCACTTCACCCAACCCGGTGCGGATGCGTGTAGTGAACATGCCCAGCTCGGTGACGGTGCCTTCATATTCGCCGATCCTGACGAACTCGCCGGGGCGCAAAGTGCGCGTGTAGGTCAGGATCAATCCGGCTGCCGCCTGCCCCACCACACTGGTAGCACCGAGGGAAATCATCAGGCCGATCAGCACCGACAAGCCCTTGAACGCATCGGTGCCGGCGCCCGGCAGATACGGATACGCCATCGCCAGGGCAAACAGCCAGATGGCCAGCGAGGTCAGGCGTTGGGTCGGTTGCAAGGTCTCATGGTTCAGCCAACTGAAGGTGCCCGGGGTCGCCATGCGCCGCAAAATGCGCCGGGCAAACGCCGTCACCCCACGGGCGATAAAGAAAATGGCCAGCGCCACGCCGAGCCCGGGAATCGCCCCGACAATCCCATCCAGCAGATAGCCGGCCAACTCGAACAGGTAGTTGTTGAGGCTTTCACCCCACGGCCGGGTGTAGGGAAATCGCGACAGGACAAACCCGAGCCATTCATAGGTCAGTAGCGCAATCACCAGCCAACGCAACACCAACAGTAGGCGACTGACCAACGGATAAAGGAAATTGGCGTCGATCAACTGCACCCGCCCGACTTTCAGCACCTGGGTATGGCGCTCCATCAACTCGGGCAATTTGCTCAGCAACTTGCGACGCAGGTAGGCCAGGCACCAGAGCAAGCCGACATAGATCACCGTGGACGCTGCCACCAGCGCCAAAGACCTGAGGATCAGATGCAGGCTGCGCGCCTCCCCGGTTTCAGTGACCACCTGGCGCAGTTTCTCGGCCGCGCCTTCGGCAGCCTGCTGTACTGAGGCGTATTCGAGGCCATCAACGTCCTTGGGCGCGACGATGAACGCACGCTTGTCGCCCAGTAAAACCATGTAGCTGTTCTGGATCGGGTCGATCGAGACCGTCAGATTCTCTGACTCGTCCAGCGCCTCGGTGATGACCGTCTTCGCTCGCTTGACCCGCGTCGCCGGCGATTCGCCCAGCAGCGTCGCGCGAAACAGCATGATGCTGCGGTTGGCGACCTTCAGCTCCACCGCTTCATTCGCAGGCTTTGCCGTCTCCTCAAGCGCCCAGCCACCTGCGGACCCGAGCAAGGCACAGACCATCATCGCTACCGCCAGCAGCCTGCTTCGCATGCGCGTGTTTCCTTACGCCCGGGTGTCAGAGGAATACGTAAGGCAGCGTAGTTGAGCGCTGAACGGTTGTCAGATCGGCTTGCAGGATGAGGGTGATGACAGTATTTCTTCATTGCTGTCATTCACTCTGCGGACAGCCTTCGCCTCTGACGGGTCGGACCTGTCAGTCCGTTCAACCTTCCAGCATGCCGTGACACAACAGCGTCAACACCCCGCGCATGTGCAAGGCATGCGCCGGTCGGTCCGGCACTTCCTGGGTCGCCAAACGGATGAACGCCATGTTCGCGTACTGGTTGAACAGCGTCGCCGCCACGTCCAGATCGACCGACGCACGCAGCTTGCCCTGCGTCTGGAAATGCCCGAGCAGCGCTTTGGTTTCTTCGATCACCGCCGCATTCCAAGGACTCAACACCTGAGCCAGCTCGCCGGTCAGCAGAAACGGCGCCAATTCACGCCACAGCGAGGCCGGCATTGCTTGCAGTTGGTAGTCGGTCATCAAGCCTTCGAACTCGCACAGCGCCTCCAGCGGATCACTGTCGTCGTCCAGATTGGCCCGCGCATCGCGCATCGCCTGCTCGTCCGGCTGTTTGAGCAAGGCCAGCAAAATTTCCTGTTTACCACCGAAATAATTGACCACCGTTGGCGCGGAAACCCCGGCCTGATTGGCGATTTGCTCCAGCGTGGTCGCGCCGAAGCCGTTACTGATGAACAGCTCCAGCGCCGCCTGCGCAATGACTTCCCTGCGCTGTTCCTTTTGCCGTTCTCTGAGCCCGCTCATGGTGCTGGTGTCCTGTCTTGCTGATGGGCGTCAGCCTACGGATTTCTTTTTTCACCGACAAATATTTTCTTTACAAAAATATTTTTAAGTGACAAATATTAGCCGTGCACCGCTGGAATGAACGCGCACTCACTTGCCCCGTTTCTCTGGAGAACCGCCATGTCCGCCGAATTCGATCCGACCCGCAGCACCCGCGATTACCAGGCCGCCGACGCCGCCCACCACATTCACGCCTTCGTCGACCAGAAGGCGCTCAACGAGGAAGGCCCGCGGGTGATGGTCAGCGGGGATCGCCTGGCGCTGTGGGACAACGACGGCAAACGTTACCTGGACGGCATGTCCGGCCTGTGGTGCACCAACCTTGGCTACGGACGCAAGGATCTGGCCGCCGCCGCGACCGCGCAGCTGCAACAACTGCCCTACTACAACATGTTCTTCCACACCACTCACCCGCAGGTGATCGAGCTCTCCGAACTGCTGTTCAGCCTGCTGCCCAGGCACTACAGCCACGCGATCTACACCAACTCCGGCTCCGAAGCCAACGAAGTGCTGATCCGCACCGTGCGCAAGTTCTGGCAGGTGATGGGCCAGCCCGAGAAGAAAATCATGATCGGCCGCTGGAACGGCTACCACGGCTCGACGCTGGCCGCGACGGCGCTGGGCGGCATGAAATTCATGCACGAAATGGGCGGCACCATCCCTGACGTCGCGCACATCGACGAACCATACTGGTTCGCCCACGAAGGCAACCTCAGCCCCGAAGAGTTCGGCCTGCAGGCAGCGCGGCAACTGGAAGACAAGATCCTCGAACTGGGCGCCGACAAGGTCGCCGCATTCGTCGCTGAACCGTTCCAGGGCGCTGGCGGCATGATCATCCCGCCCGCCACTTACTGGCCGGAAATCCAGCGCATCTGCCGCAAGTACGACGTGTTGCTGTGCGCCGACGAAGTGATTGGCGGGTTTGGTCGCACCGGCGAATGGTTTGCGCACCAGGCCTTCGGTTTTGAACCGGACACGCTATCGATCGCCAAAGGCCTGACCTCCGGCTACATCCCCATGGGCGGCCTGATCCTGTCGCGACGCATGGCCGAAGCGCTGGTGGAAAAAGGCGGCGTGTTCGCTCACGGCCTGACCTATTCCGGTCACCCGGTGGCGGCGGCGGTAGCCATCGCCAACCTCAAGGCCTTGCGCGATGAAGGCGTGGTCACACAGGTCAAAAACGACACCGGCCCGTACTTGCAGAACTGCCTGCGCGAAGTGTTCGGCAACCATCCGCTGGTGGGCGAGGTTCAGGGCGTCGGGCTGGTGGCGGCATTGCAATTCGCCGAAGACAAAGCCACCCGCAAGCGCTTTGCCAACGAGAACGACATCGCCTGGCGCTGCCGCACCATTGGTTTTGAGGAAGGCCTGATCATTCGATCGACGCTAGGCCGAATGATCATGGCCCCGGCACTGATCGCTACGCGGGCGGAGCTGGATGAATTGGTCGACAAGACGCGTATCGCGGTGGATCGCACCGCTCGCGAGTATGGCGTGCTGTAACGCATACCCCCTGTGGGAGCTAGCCTGCTAACGAAAGCGGAGTGTCATTCAACATCATTGTCGATTGGCAGACCGCCTTCGCTAGCAGGCTAGCTCCCACAAGGGCATTCGACTGAACCCAGCACATTCGCTCAATCCGGCCCGATTGATTGTGCCCATCATCAGCGACCTTCCCTGATTGTCGGTCTCCCTCGATGGCTCCCTCGACACCACGCTTTGCACTGTTGGCCCTGCTTTGCGCAGCGACCGACACTGTTTTCGCCAGCGACTTCTTCAACGACGCCAAAACCGATGTGCTCAGCCGCAACTTCTTCCTGAGCAACGACTACCGCTCGCCCTCGCCCTCCGGCAAAAACTATAAGCAGGAATGGGCCCAGGGTTTTATTGGCACGTTCACCTCTGGCTACACACCGGGCAGCATCGGTTTTGGCATCGATGCCCACGCCTTTCTCGGCCTGAAACTCGACGGCGGCAAAGGTCATTCCGGCACGGGGCTGTTGCCGGTCGACAGCAGCGGTCGCAGTGAACCGAACTACTCCAGCGCCGGCGGCGCGTTCAAACTCAAGGTTTCGCGAACGACCCTCGCGTTCGGCGAGATGACCGTGGAAACCCCGGTGTTCGACACCTCGGACAAACGCCTGCAACCGGAATACGCCACAGGTTTACTGTTGAACAGCCGTGAAATCGACAACGTAAACCTCACGGCCGGACACTTCACCGCGTTCAAGAATCAGGACAGTTCTTCAAGCCACGGCGACTTTTCCGGCTACGGCGCCACCACTGAGGCCGGCGGAATCAGTTTTCTCGGCGCCGACCTGTATGGCGACAGACCCGTCGGTGGTTCGCTGTACGCTTCGGAACTGACAGACACCTGGCATCAGTATTACGCCAATCTGCACGTCAAACAGTCCGGCCTGCTGCTCGACGCCAACCTCTACCGCACCCGCGATACCGGCCGCGCGCTGGCCGGCGCCATCGATAACACGGCGTTCAGCCTGTCCGGCAAGTACAACTTTGGCCCGCATGGAGTGATGCTCGGCTGGCAACGCATCAATGGCGATACACCGTTCGATTTCGTGGGCGGCGACTCGATCTACCTCGCCAACTCGATCAAATACACCGACTTCAACGGCGCCGGTGAACGTTCCTGGCAAGCACGCTACGACCTTGACCTCGGCGCCTTCGGCATCCCCGGCCTGACCTTCATGACCCGATATGTTCGCGGCAGCCACATCGACGGCACCCACGCGCCCAAGGGCAGCGCGTACAACCCGTTCGATGCCGACACCGGCGACTATCAGCCGCAGCAAGGCGCTGGCGGCAAACATTGGGAACGGGATATCGACCTGAAATACAGTGTGCAATCGGGAGCGGCAAAGGATTTGTCGGTGCAGCTGTCGCACGTCTCGCACCGAGCGAATGAGGCACAGGCAGGCGATGATATCGACCGGATTTATGTGGTGATTCAGTATCCGTTGGGGCTTTGATGGCGGGTGGTCAAACCCAGACTCAGAGCCGACGTCACCTACGAATCCATCGACTGGAAAGACTCCACGAAGCCGCCGACAACGCCCCCCCTGTGGGAGCGAGCTTGCTCGTGAAAGCGGTCAATCCGTCGACACAGATGTTGAATGACGTACCGCATTCGCGAGCAAGCTCGCTCCCACAGGGGATTCAGTGCGTCATGAATGCTGCGGTAATTGGCGGAAGGCAGCCGGAGTCGAACCTGCCCGGGAACGGATGCCGTCCCCAACCGGGTTTGAAGCCCGGCCGCGCCACCGGGCGCGATTGCCTTCCTTTGAACTCAGGGTGCGTCGACACTGGCCAGCGCATTATCGTGGCGAATCACGCGGGATTCGCCAATGCGTCGGGTCAGGCCGACGCGGTCGAAGTATTCCAGGTACTGAATACAGCGTTTGCGTCCCAAGCCTAGCGCATCACGAAAAGTTGTCACCTGGATCTGTGGATTTTCCTGCTCCAGTTGCAACAGGACGTCGGCCATGCGCCGCAGTTGCCCGACAGACAGAAACAGGTCGCGCACCACCTGATGCATCAGCCCCAGGCGCGCCAGTTTGCGCAGCAGCAGGCGCACCGCCGCGTCGTCTTCACCGAGCATTTTCGCAACATCGCGCACCCACGGCGGATCGTAGCCGGCCTCTTCGAACAGCGGCTGCATGCGTTGCCACAGGGTTTCGTCTTCGGCATTCAAACGCACCTGATGATCTGGCAGATGCAGCCACGGCCCGCTGGCGTTGATCGATCCGGCGCTGCGCAGTTCTTCCAGCAGGCTGGCAAAGGTCGAGCGCTCCAGCGCCAGACCACTGAAGCGTCGCAGGCGATCGCGATCCGGTCCCATCTGGTCCGGTTCCAGCTCATGCAGTTTGGCCAACTGCTCCAACAGGGTGAACTTCAATTGCCCCCAGCGCTGCACGTTGAACAGCACCGGGCCTTGGCGGGTATCGATCAGGCGCACGTTGGCCGGTAGTGACCAGTCTTCACGCGGGCGATTGAACTGACGCTCCAGCCGTTGCGGATCGAGGCCGCCCGCGCTGTGGTCGAGCAGCAGTGGTAGCGCTTGCTCAAGACTGGCGCTGTCGGCCAGCGCTTGCAGCTGTGCCAGCCGTTCCGGGCTGCGGCGCTGCCGGGCCGGGGCGAACGGGTCGAGCACCTGACCGCCGCCGAGGGTGCGTTGCGCGCTCTGGTCACGCAGGATCAGGCGGTCGCCCTTCACCGCGTGCACCGGCCCGTTGATCAGCAGTTGCGCGAACATGCACTCGCCGGCACGCAAACGCGGGCCTTCAAGCAACGCCACACGGGCGATGACGTCCTGAGTGCCGAGGTGCACGTGCACCGGGTGAAAGTGTTCGAACGTGCGCTCGCCAGGCAGCAATTGAAATTCAATGTCGACCCGTTGCGTCGGTGCGTGCAGCCACTCGGCCAGCAGCCATTGGCCGCGATGAATCTGCTCCAGGGTCAACCGGTCACCACTGATATTCAGCGCCACCCGTTGCCCGGCGAAGGCTTGTTCGGCGGCTTGATTCTGCGCGTGCAACCCGCGCACCCTCACCGCTTTACCGGACGGCCCGAGGGCCAGTTTATCGCCGACGCAAACCGCGCCCGACAACGCGGTGCCAGTCACCACGATCCCGGCGCCCGCCACGCTGAAGGCGCGATCAATGGCCAGGCGAAAACCACCTTCGCGGCTGCGCTCATGGACTTCACGTTGAACCTGCAGCAAGTTCTGGCGCAGTTCATCGACGCCCTGCCCGGTCACGCTCGACACCGTCAGCATCGGTGCTTCGGCAAACGGCCCGGTTTCCAGCAGGTCGAGTACCTGACGTTCAACTTCTTCCACCCTGCCCGGTTCGACCCGGTCGCATTTGGTGATCGCCACCAGTGCCCGGGGAATGCCCAGCAACTGCACAATCGCCAGATGCTCACGGGTTTGCGGCATCACCCCGTCGTCCGCCGCCACCACCAGCAACACCAGATCGATGCCCTGCGCGCCGGCGAGCATGTTGTGGGTGAATTTCTCGTGGCCCGGTACATCGATGAACCCGGTCAGCCCGGCACCGGGTTCCAGCTCCGCGTAGAGATAACCGAGGTCGATGGTCATCCCGCGCTCGCGCTCCTGCGGGCGGCGGTCGCCGGTTTGCCCGGTCAGGGCTTGCAGCAAGGAAGTCTTGCCGTGGTCGATGTGCCCGGCGGTGCCGACGATCACGACTCGACCTGCAACTGCGGCAACTGCGCCAGCCACGCCGGTTCATCGTCGAGTTGGCGTAGATCGAGCCACAGCGCATCATCGTCAATACGCCCGAGCACCGGGATCGGCAACCCGCGCAGCGCCGCTTCCAGAGTCAGCAGACAACGCCCGCGCATGCGTTTCGACACCTGCGGGCGCAGACACAGCGCGGCACTCGGCAGACGCGCCACCGGTTGGCTGCCGCTGCCGATCATGCCCAAGGCCTGCACGGCGCTGACCTGCCACGGTTCACCCAAGACGCCAGCCATCGCCGGTTGTAAACGACAAGCCTGGGCGAGGATCTCGGCTTGCGGACGAGTCAACAGCCGCAAACTCGGCAGACGTTCGGCGAGGCGATCCGGATCGCGATACAGGCCAAGCACCGCTTCCAGTGCGGCCAGGGTCAACTTGTCGACCCGCAAGGCGCGCTTCAACGGATTCTTTTTGATCTTTGCGATCAATTCTTTGCGCCCGACAATCAACCCGGCCTGCGGCCCGCCGAGCAATTTGTCGCCGCTGAAGGTGACGATGTCCGCGCCATCAAGCAGCGCCTGCCTTACCGTCGGTTCCGCTGGCAAGCCCCAGCGGGTCAAATCGAGCAGGCTGCCGCTACCCAGATCTTCCAGCAGCGGCAAGCCGTGCCGATGAGCCAGTTCGGCCAGTTCGGCGGTGGGCACCCGGGCGGTAAAACCTTCGATGCTGTAGTTGCTCGCATGCACGCGCATGATCAAGCCACTGCGTGGGCTGATCGCGGCTTCGTAGTCGCGAGCGTGGGTTCGGTTGGTGGTGCCGACTTCGTGCAGGCGCACGCCGGCGCGGGCCATGATGTCGGGGATGCGGAACGCGCCGCCGATCTCGATCAGTTCGCCGCGCGAGATGATGCCTTCCTTGCGCGCGCCGAGGCTGTTGAGCGTCAGCAACACCGCCGCGGCATTGTTGTTGACCACGGTGACGGCTTCGGCGCCGGTCAGTTCGCGGATCAGGCCTTCGATCAGGTCGTCGCGATCACCGCGCTTGCCGGTCGCCAGATCGAATTCCAGATTGAGCGGATAACGTGCGGCCATCTGCACCGCGTCGATGGCTTCTTCGGGCAACAACGCCCGGCCGAGGTTGGTGTGCAGTACCGTGCCGGTCAGGTTGAATACCCGCCGTACGTTGCTGCGCTGTTGCTGGGCCAGACGTTCGCCGACACGGCCGGCGAGCACGTCGGGGCTGATTTCAATCGCCGACAATTGCCCGTTCAATACGCTGGAACGCAACTCATCGAGTAACTGGCGCAAACTGGCCAGCAACGACTCACGGCCATAACGCTCGGCCAGCGGCAGACAGGCCGGGTGACGTAACAACCCATCAATGGAAGGTAAACGCGGGGCCACACTTGCGGACATCAGCCACTCCCGAAAAAACAAGACTGTCCGGCGAGTGTAGACGTTCTGGTCATTCGTCTCCCGGCGCCAGCAACAGATTCGGTGCCAGACGCTGATAACCGTCCTGCGCCAGACGCATGTCGAGCAGCAGGCTGGTGAGATCCGCCGACAGCGCTTCGCCTTCGGCATCGTTTTCCAGGTACACCAGCTTCAGGTAGCTGTTGCAGCCCGGGCACACCTCCGCCCGAATCGGCGCCTGATTGGCGGCGTGGCGATCGTCTTCGAGGCTCAGGTAATCCAGCCCCTTGCTCGACTCGCAATACACGCACTTGACCCGCACCACATGCCATTCACAGGCGCACAGCGAACACACCAGATAACGCAGACCGTTGTGCTTGCCGCGATGGCGGATCACCCCGGCCATCGCCGGTGAGCCGCAGCCCGGGCATTGGCTGAGGCTGTCGCCGGGTTTCAGTTGCAGGTTCGGTGCGCTGAGCAGCCAGTGGCTCCACGCCGCTTGCAGCCCGGCGCCGAGAAACGGCACCAACTGCGCCGGCACCATCGAGTATTGACCGCTGACCAACGCCACCGCCCACGCACGCAACTGGCCGGCACTGGCGCTGCGCAGTGTAGCGAGCGCGTCGACTACGGCGGGTTGCTCGGGCGCCACGTAACGTTGCAATAAAGCATCCAGATAAGCCTGCCAAGCGTCTTCGCGCACCAGTGTGTCGGCGGCGAACGGCGGTAAACCATGTTGCTGACAGGCTTCGATCCTTTGCTGATCAAACGGTGCTGTCAGCGGCGGATCATCGAAAACCTGCTGCTGAGCCCGGCACAATCCGGCGATCAGTCGCAGGTAATCAGCCAGCGGATGCCCATGAGCCAGTTGCTCCAGGCGTTGGGCGCGCAAAGTGAACAGGTTGTGCGGCGGCAGGTGCAGAAACGGCGGCGAACTGGCCGCCGCTTCGATTTCCCCAGGTTCAAGAATGGTTGGCAAAAGTCAGCCCTTTTTGGTGATCGGTCGCTCCGGCACGTCCGGATTGCGTTCATTACGGGTGATGTCGCGATACCAGAGTTCGTGGTGTTTCCTCGCCCAGGCGCGGCTGACCCAGCCATGCAGCATCGCGTCCACCGAGCCCTTGATCCACAGCCCGGCGTAGATGTGAATGATGATGCTGAGGATCAGCACAAACCCCGCCAGCGCATGCAGGAGCATGGCCCAGCGAATCACGGTGATGCCGAAGTACGCGCTGAAATACGCGCGCCAGATCACCAGCCCGGTGAATAGCAAGCCGAGCATGCACAGCAGTAAAGTCCAGAACAGCAGCTTCTGCCCGGCGTTGTATTTGCCCACCGGCGGCACGCTTTCTTCATCGTTGACCAGCACCCGGTCGATGCGGCGCAGCCACTTCCCGTCATTGTCGATAAAGAAGTTCGCGCGCCAGAAACGGAACACCAGGCCGAGGAACAACACGAACATCAGCACGCCCATGAACGGGTGCAGAATCCGCGTCCACGGCCCGCCGCCGAACAGGTGGGTGAGCCAGAACATCGATGGATGAAACAACGCCAGCCCGGACAGCCCGGCCATGAAGAACAGAATCGCCACCAGCCAGTGATTGGTGCGCTGGTTGGCGGTGTAACGCAGGATCGTCTTGTTGCTCATGGCCGGTCCTCCCCGCGTGGATCGAAGGTGTGCACCGCCGGGTCGACAACGTGCACCGAGGTATCAGGTGGCGTCGGATGTTCATCCTCCTCGACGCGATTCGGCCCGATACGCACGTAGTGGAAGAACCCGGCCAGCACCGCCGCCCCCATTGCCAGCAAGCCCAGCGGTTTGCTGATGCCTTTCCACAAGCCCACCAGCGGACTGATGGCTGGCGTATCCGGCAACCCGGCGTAGATTTTCGGCGTGTCGGCGTGGTGCAGCACGTACATCACGTGAGTGCCACCGACGCCTTCCGGGTCGTACAGCCCGGCGTTGTCGAAGCCACGGCTTTTCAGGTCGACGATGCGTTCGGCGGCGTGCTCCTTCATGTCCTCCTTGGTGCCGAAGACAATGGCGCCGGTCGGGCAGGTTTTCACGCAGGCCGGCTCCAGCCCTACCGCGACGCGGTCGGAACACAAGGTGCATTTGTAGGCCTTGTGATCCTTCTGCGAGATGCGCGGAATGTTGAACGGGCAACCGGTGATGCAATAACCGCAACCGATGCAATGATCCTGATCGAAATCAACGATGCCGTTGGCGTGCTTGATGATCGCCCCGGGACTTGGGCAGGCCGCCAGGCAACCCGGCTCGGCGCAATGCATGCAGCCGTCCTTGCGGATCAGCCACTCCAGGTTACCGGCGTCGGTTTCGTGTTCGGTAAAACGCATCAGGGTCCAGGTTTCTGCGCTCAGGTCCTGCGGGTTGTCATAGGTCCCGTGGTTGTGGCCGACCTCGTCGCGCAGCTCGTTCCATTCCGAGCAGGCGACCTGGCAGGCCTTGCAACCGATGCATTTGGTGGTGTCGATCAGCTTGGCGACTTCCTGCTGGTTCCTCACCGAGGGCGGCACCGTGGTGGTGGCCGAGCGGGCAATGATGTCTTGGCTGGCCATTTACAGTTTCTCCACGTTGACCAGGAATGACTTGGATTCCGGGGTCTGTGTGTTGCCATCGCCGAGGAACGGCACCAGGGTGTTGGTCAGGTAACCATGGCGCGTTTGACCGGTGAATCCCCAGTGCAGCGGGATGCCGATCTGATGCACCACCTGGCCGTTGACCTGCAGCGGCCGGATGCGTTTGGTCACCACCGCCACCGCCTCGATGAACCCGCGCTTGCAGCTGACCCGCACTCGATCTCCGGCGGCGATGCCCTTCTCCTTCGCCAGCACTTCGCCAATTTCGACGAACTGCTCGGGCTGGGCAATCGCATTCAACTTGCAATGCTTGCTCCAGAAGTGGAAGTGCTCGGTCAGCCGGTAACTGGTGCCGGCGTACGGGAAGTCCTTGGCTTCGCCGAGGCTTTCCCAGACCGAATCGAAGATCCGCGCCGCCGGGTTGCTGGTGGCTTTCTTGTTCTGCGGGTGCAGCGGGTTGATGCCGATGGGCGTTTCGAACGGCTCGTAGTGCTCGGGGAATGGCCCCTCGTTCATCTTGTCGACGGCGAAGAACCGCGCCACGCCTTCGGGGTTCATGATGAACGGGTTCATCCCGGCTTCCGGCGGCACATCGGCCTTGTAGTCCGGCACATCGGTGCCGCCCCAGGCCTTGCCGTTCCACCACACCAGACGTTTTTTCGGATCCCACGGTTTGCCCGCGACGTCTGCCGAAGCGCGGTTGTAGAGAATCCGCCGGTTGGCCGGCCACGCCCAGGCCCAGCCCAGATGCTGGTGCATGCCATACGGGTCGGCGTTGTCACGCCGGGCCATCTGGTTGCCGGCCTCGGTCCAGCTGCCGGCGAAGATCCAGCAACCGGACGCGGTGCTGCCGTCGTCCTTGAGCTGAGCGAATGCCGCCAGTTGCGAACCGGCCTTGACCGTCGCGCCACTGGCATCAGTGAAGTCGGCCGTGGCGCTGCCGTTGATTTCCTTCGCCAGTTCTTCCGGCGAAGGTTCGTCGGGGATCTTGTACGGCCACGACAGTTTCAGCAGCGGGTCGGGGAATTTGCCGCCCTCGGCCTGATAACGCTTGCGCAGGCGCAAGAACAGTTCGCTCATGATGCGGATATCGGTTTGCGCTTCGCCCGGGCCATCAGCGCCCTTCCAGTGCCATTGCAGCCAGCGGCTGCTGTTGACCAGCGAGCCGTCCTCCTCGGCGAAGCAGGTGGTGGGCAGGCGAATCACTTCGGTCTGGATCTCCGCGCTTTTCACGTCGTTGTACGGCCCGACGTTGTGCCAGAACTCCGAGGTCTCAGTGGCCAGCGGGTCCATCACCACCAGCCACTTGAGTTTGGCCAGTGCACCCATGACCCGGTTCTTGTCCGGCAGCGCGGCGATCGGGTTGAAGCCCTGACACATGTAGCCGTTGACCTTGCCCTGGCTCATCAGGTCGAACATTTTCAGCACGTCGTAGTTGGGAATGTCGAGTTTCGGCAAATGGTCATAGAGCCAATTGTTCTCGACGGTGGCGTTGGCGCCGTACCACGACTTCATCAGGCTGACGTGGAACTTGCTGTAGTTCTGCCAGTAGGACAGCTGCCCCGGACGCAGCGGCATTTGCGTGCGCTTTTTGATGAAGGCGTTGTAGTCCTGCTCGGCATCGCCCCCCAGGGTCAGATAGCCCGGCAGCGAGTTGGACAGCAGCCCAAGGTCGGTCAGGCCTTGAATGTTCGAGTGGCCGCGCAAGGCATTCACTCCGCCGCCGGGCATGCCGACGTTGCCCAGCAGCAATTGCACCATCGCCGCGCTGCGGATGATCTGCGCGCCAATCGAGTGCTGCGTCCAGCCGAGGGCGTAGAGAATGGTCATGGTCTTGCCCGGGATCGAGCAAGTGGCGATTTCTTCCCAGATCTTTTTCATCGCCTCGACCGGCATCCCACAGATCTGGCTCGCCAGATCAATGTTGTAGCGGCTGTAATGCTGCTTCATCAATTGATAGACGCAGCGCGGGTCCTGCAGGGTCGGGTCGACTTTGACGAAGCCGTCCTCGCCCAGCTCGTAGCCCCAGCCGGATTTATCGGTGTAGCTGCGCTTGGCCGCGTCATAGCCGCTGAAGAGACCGTCTTCGAAGCTGAACCCGGCTTTGACGATGAACGAAACGTCGGTGTAGTTGCGCACGTACTCGTGCTGGATCTTGTCCTCGGTCAGCAAGTAATTGATCAGCCCACCCATGAAGGCGATGTCGGTGCCGGTGCGAATCGGCGCGTAATAGTCGGCCACCGAAGCAGTCCGGGTAAAACGCGGGTCGACCACAATCAGCCGGGCAGCGTTGTGCGCCTTGGCCTCGGTCACCCATTTGAAGCCGCAGGGATGCGCTTCTGCTGCGTTGCCACCCATCACCAGGATCAGATTCGCGTTGGCGATATCGGTCCAGGTATTGGTCATGGCACCACGGCCGTACGTCGGGGCAAGACTTGCCACCGTCGGGCCGTGTCAGACACGCGCCTGGTTATCGAACCCCAGCATACCGAGACTGCGAATCACCTTCTGGGTGATGTAGCCCGCTTCGTTGGACGCTGCCGACGCGGCAAGAAACCCGGTGGTGAGCCAGCGGTTCACCGTTTGCCCGGTGGCATTTTTCTCGATGAAGTTGGCGTCGCGGTCGGCCTTCATCAGATCGGCGATACGATCCAGCGCTTCATCCCAACTGATCCGGGTCCATTCGCTGCTGCCGGGCTTGCGCACCTGCGGGTATTGCAAGCGGCCCGGGCTGTGAATGAAGTCCAGCAGGCCAGCGCCTTTCGGGCACAGCGTGCCGCGGTTGACCGGGTGGTCGGCGTCGCCCTCGATATGGATGATATTTTGCGCGACGTTCTTCGCGGCATCGCCCTGGCTGTACATGATCAACCCGCAACCGACCGAGCAATACGGGCAGGTGTTGCGGGTTTCATGAGTGTGGGCAAGCTTGAAGTGACGCACCTGCTCGGCGAAGGCCTGCGTCGGGGACATGCCCAACGCGCCCAGGCTAGAGCCTGCAAGGCCGATACCGGCGACCTTGAAGAATTGACGACGGCTGAGATCCATCGTGCACTCCTGATCAGGTGGAACCCGGTACTTGAGCCGGGCTTTTTCTGGACAAACACGGTTACGGCAGAATGGCTGCCGGCTTTTTCACTGTAGACAATGACCACACGTTCTGTGTGAAAACCGACCGTCGGCCGTTTGTCGGGTAAACCCATTCCCCTGTAGGAGCTGCCGAAGGCTGCGNTTGATTTTGGTTTTTTAAAACAAGATCAAAAGATCGCAGCCTTCGGCAGCTCCTACAGGGGTTCCGGGTTTATCATGGCGCCCATGAACAACCCGCCTTCACGAGACCGCGCATGACTTTCGATTTTGATCAGGTATTCGACCGCCACCACACCGGCAGCACCAAGTGGAGCCGCTACCCGGCCGATGTCTTGCCGATGTGGGTCGCGGATATGGATTTCGCCGCGCCGCCGGTGATCATCGAGGCATTGCAACAACGCCTGTTGCACCCGCTGGTGGGCTACAGCGTGGCGCAGGACAATCTGCGTGAAGCCATCGTCGCCGACCTGTGGAACAAGTTCGCCTGGCAGGTCAAACCGCAGGAGCTGATCTTCCTGCCGGGCGTTGAATCCGGTTTCAACATGGCTTTGAAAGCGCTCGTGCAGCCGCAGCAGAACGTCGTGGTGCAGGTGCCAAACTACCCGCCGCTGCGGCATGCGCCGGGGCATTGGGGGCTGAACAAGGTCGAGCTGGAATTCGTCGCCCAGGCCGATGGCACTTACGCCACCCCGCTGGAGGCGTTGAGTCAGTCCCTGGCCAATGGCGGTGCGCTGCTCCTGAGCAACCCGCACAACCCGCTTGGCAAGGTGTTCAGCGCCCAAGAGCTGACGGATATCGCCGACATCTGCCTGGCCCATGACGCCTGGATCATCTCCGACGAGATCCACGCCGAGCTGTGCTTCGACGGCCGCGTGCACGTTCCGACCGCCTCCCTGAGCCCGGAAATCGCCAAACGCACCATCACCCTGATGTCGGCGAGCAAGGCCTACAACATTGCCGGCCTCAAGACCTCGTTCATGATCATCCAGGACGCCGCCCTGCGCGAGCGCGTCAACCACGCCCGTTGCGGCATGGTCGACAGCGTCAACCCGCTGGGCATGGAAGCCACCCGCGTCGCCTACAGCGAAGGTGCGCCGTGGCTGGCCGAACTGAAAACCTACCTGCAGGCCAATCGTGACTGGCTGGTGGCTGCGGTGCGCAGCCGCTTGTCGGGCGTGACCCTCAATGTGCCGCAAGGCACCTATCTGGCGTGGCTCGATTGCTCGGCGCTGGACCTGGACAATCCGCAGCAGTTCTTCCTCGAACAGGCCAAAGTCGGCCTCAGCGCCGGACTGGATTTCGGGGATCAGCACCAACAGTTCGTGCGCCTGAACTTCGGCTGCCCGCGGTCGCTTCTCGAAGAAGGCATCCGCCGCATGGAGCAAGCCCTGATCCAGCGCAATACCTGAAAACACCACCTCCCCTGTAGGAGCTGNTTTTGATCTTGTTTTAAAAAACCAAAGTCAAAAGATCGCAGCCTGCGGCAGCTCCTACAGGGGGTTTGTGTTTGCTGTTGGTGTGCAGCGCAAATCCGATCGAACTCACGGCAAACCGTCCGGGTCAACCGCCCATACCCGCCCTGAGAACCTCGGAGATTTGTGATGACCGATTACCCGAAACCACCCTTCCCCAAACAAGCTCAAGCCGTGCCGGGCTCGCAAAGCAACATGCAGCCCTACCCCGATTGTGGCGAGCAGACCTACGTCGGTTCCGGACGGCTCGCCGGCAAGATTGCGCTGATCACCGGCGCCGACAGCGGCATCGGCCGTGCGGTGGCGATTGCCTTTGCCCGTGAAGGCGCCGATGTCGTCGTGGCCTATCTGAATGAACATGACGACGCCAAAGAGACCGCGCGCTGGGTCGAGCAGGCGGGCCGTCAGTGCCTGCTGCTGTCCGGCGACCTCGCGCACAAGGCCCATTGCCAGGCACTGGTGGACAAGACCGTTGAGCGCTTCGGGCGCATCGACATTCTGGTCAACAACGCGGCGTTCCAGATGACCCACGAAACCTTCGAAGAAATCCCCGATGACGAATGGGTGATGACCTTCGACGTCAACATCACCGCGATTTTCCGCCTGTGCCAGGCGGCGATCAAACACATGCGCCCCGGTGCCTCGATCATCAACACCAGCTCGATCAACTCGGACATGCCCAAACCCACCCTGCTCGCCTACGCCACCACCAAAGGCGCGATTGCCAACTTCACCGGCGGTCTGGCGCAGATACTCGGGCCGAAAGAAATCCGCGTGAACTGCGTGGCCCCGGGGCCGATCTGGACGCCGTTGATTGTCTCGACCATGCCCGATGAGGAAGTGCAGAACTTCGGCAGCGAAACCCCGCTCGGTCGCCCCGGACAACCGGTGGAAGTGGCGCCGATCTATGTGCTGCTAGCCTCGGATGAGGCCAGTTACATCACCGGGCAGCGATACGGCGTCACCGGCGGCAAGCCGATGTTGTAAGCCTCCATGAGCTTTGTCATCTGGGTCGCGGTGCTGGGCGCCGTGTTGTTGACCCTCGCGCTGACCTCGTCGTACCTGCGCTGGATGCCGGTCACCACCTCGGCCGTGTGCCTGTTGCTGGGGATCGGCATCGGCCCCAGCGGTCTGGACCTGCTGAAGCTGTCACTGGAAAACGCTTCCGTATGGATGGAGCACCTCACGGAAGTGGCGGTGCTGTTTTCGCTGTTTGTCTGCGGCCTCAAGCTGCGCCTGCCACTGCGCGATAAGCGTTGGCGGATTGCGTTTGGGTTGGCCGGCCCGGTGATGGTGCTGACCATCGCCGGGGTCAGTGTATTGCTGCATTGGGGTCTGCAACTGTCGTGGGGCCCGTCGCTGCTGATCGGGGCGATGCTGGCGCCGACCGATCCGGTGCTGGCAGCGTTGGTGCAGGTCAACGATGCGCGGGATGTCGACAGTGTGCGCTTTGGCCTGTCCGGTGAGGCCGGGCTCAATGACGGCATCGCGTTTCCGTTCGTGATGCTCGGTTTGCTGCTGTTGAAGGCCGACGCGCAACCCGGCGCACTGACCGATTGGCTGCTGCATGATTTGTTTTGGGCGGTGCCGGTCGGACTGCTGAGCGGTTACTGGATGGGTCGCGGTATCGGTCGGTTGACCCTGTCCCTGCGCATTCGTAACGACGACAGCACCCTGAGCCCGAATGATTATCTGGCGCTGTCGCTGATTGCCCTGGCTTACGTCGGCGCAGAGGCGATTGGCGGTTATGGTTTTCTGTCGGTATTCGCCGCCGGCCTCGGCTTGCGTCAGGAAGAAGTCAAATCCACCGGCGCCAGCCAGCCGCCCGCCGAGCATCTGGTGCAACCGGTGGTGGGCCATCAGAACATCGAACCGCAGAACGCAGTGCACGGCGATACCGAACGACTGGAAAGCAGTCAGGTCGCTGCCGGCATCATGATGGGCGACATGCTCTCGTTCGGCAGCCTGGTGGAACGGGCCATGGAAGTGTTTCTGGTAACGCTGCTCGGCGTGGTACTGGTGCCGCATTGGGACTGGCGGGCGTTAATCATTGGCGCGGTGCTGTTTTTCGTGGTGCGTCCGCTCTGCGTCGCGCTGATGCCATGGGGTAACTTGCTCGATGGTGGTCAGCGCCTGTTGATCGGCTGGTTCGGCATTCGCGGAATCGGCAGTCTGTTTTATCTGTTTTATGCCTTGAACCATGGTCTGAGTCCTTCAGTCGCGACGTTGTGCACCCACATCACCTTGTCGGTGGTGGCACTGAGCATTTTGCTGCATGGCATCAGCACTCAGCCGTTGCTGGCGCGCTATGAGCAACGGCAAAAACGAAAAAGCTGATTTTTCCGGTGGGATTATCTTGGGAAATCCATCGAAGTTTTTTCTGAAAATAAATGGATCCCTCTCCAGATTCCGACAGTCACAACCATAACCCCTCGCTGGATGCACTCGGCGGGGTCCGGCAGGTTCGGTTCCCCTGCGGCTTGCAGCCCATGAAGAGGAATCTTTGGATAACAAGGTCACGGTCATGAAAGAATGCTCGAATCCGGCACAAATCAAGGCTTGCAGGGCTTTGGCCCTGGAACGCAATCGTCAACTGTTCGAAGATGCCCACGCCCTCAACCGCGCCGCTTACGAGCTGCTGGAAGCGGACAATCTGGACCTTGAGCAGTTTGAGCACTATCGAGCACTGCGCCGCAAAGCCGATATGAAGTTCGAAGAAGCCATCGATCACTTGTGCGTGCTCAACGAGGACTTTCCGCCAATTCCGATGTCCCCGCATCACTCGCAGGCATTGCGTCGGCAGCTTGAAACCGTCGAATAAAGCGCACAAGAAAAAGCCCGGCTGCGAAGTCCGGGCTTTTTCTTTGGGCGGCGTTCAGCCCCCGGGGTTGGTCACCTGAATGAACACTGCATAGGCCCCGAGCAGGATCCAGAACGTGGCGAATATCCACGGCGTGCGCACCGAAAACAACAGCGATTTGCGATAGCCCTTATGGCTGGACTCCATCTCGCTGAACAGTGGCGACTCGTCGTAAGCCATGCCCATGATCGGTTCGCTGCGCAACAACTCGCTCTGTTTGTAATGCCAGTGGTCAATGATGTCGTACGCGGCTCGAATCCCCGGCCACGCATTGAGCGAGCTGAGCAGCCCGAGCAACGCCAGAAACGGCGGCACCACCAGCGTGAACAGTTTGCCCCACTCGGGGTTGAGGTTGGACATGCACGAAGCAAACGCAATCACCAGAAACGACTGCGCGGCCAGATAGGCATCGGTGCGGTTGGCCAGAATGCTGGTTTCGTACTGAATTTCCTTGCGATAGAAATCCAGCCGTTCCTTGGGTGAGCCGAACATCTTGGCATCGTGTTCGGTCAGGTGTTCTTCAGCGCTGGGCTGAGTCAGTATGCGAGGCAAGGGACGCACGCTCCGGGGCGGGGAAACCTGTTAGAAGGCCCCTGCCCCGGACAAGTTCAGGCGGATTCACTTCATCGACCGGGCGATGATTTCCATCAGGTTCAACTGGGTGAACGGCTTGGGCAGACGCGGCAATTGCGCGGCAAAACCCTCCAGACGTTCGGCGTAACCGGTCGCGAGGACGATCGGCAGATCCGGTTTGAGCAGACGCACTGCGTGCGCCAATTGCGCGCCGCTCATCTGCGGCATGGCCATGTCGGTGATCATCAGATCGATGACTTCGCCCTGCTCGAACAACGCCAGCGCCCTGGCACCGGAGGTCGCGCTGACCACACGATGGCCAAGGTCTTCGAGCAACAACGTGGTGCTGGTCAACACCAGCGAATCGTCGTCGACGACCAGCACGCTGAGGCGTGGCACGGTGATGGGGGCGCTGCCGGGCTGCACCCGTGGAGCCAGTGCGCCATCCACCGCGACCGGTAACCAGAGTTCGGCTGCCGTGCCTCGTCCCTTCTCGCTCTTGAGGATGAAACGGCCACCGAGCTGCTCAATGAATCCATGCACCATCGACAGCCCCAGCCCGGTGCCTTTGCCCAGGCCTTTGGTGGTAAAAAACGGATCCCGGGCCGAGGCCAGCGTGTGCTCGTCCATGCCTTCGCCGGTGTCGCGCAGACTCAGGCACACATAACGTCCCGCCGCCAGGGTCGAATCGCTCGGTTCAAGGACGACTTCCGCCCGGGCGCTGATCACCACGCTGCCGCCATCGGGCATGGCGTCGCGGGCATTGGTTGCCAGATTGAGCACCGCCAGTTCCAGTTGATTGGTATCGGCCAGTACCGGTTCCAGTCCCGCGGGCAGCGAGGTTTCGATACTGATCCCCGGCCCCAGCGAACTGCGCAACAGCCCGGTAATGCCTTGCACCAGTTGCACGATGTCGACCGGTTCGGTCTTGAGCTCCTGACGCCGGGCAAAGGCCAGCATGCGTTGGGTCAGTGAGACGCCACGCAGCGCACCTTGTGTGGCATTTTCCAGCAGGCGATTGATTTTCGGGTCGTCACCCACACGCTTGCGCACAATTTCCAGGTTGCCGAGGATCACGGTCAGCAGGTTGTTGAAGTCGTGGGCAATGCCGCCGCTGAGCTGACCGATGGCCTGCATCTTCTGCGCCTGGAGCAATGCCTCGCGGGTTTTCTCCAGCGCCTGCTGCGACTCATGGACCTCGGTCACGTCACGGGTAATTTTCGCGAAGCCGAGCAATGTCCCGGTCTCGCCACGAATGGCATCCACCACCACATGGGCGAAGAATCGGCTGCCGTCCTTGCGCACTCGCCAGCTTTTGTTTTCGAAACGCCCTTCCCGCGCCGCGATTTCCAGCGCCCGTTGCGGCTCGCCGCGCTCGCGGTCCTCAGCGGTGTAGAAGACCGAGAAATGCTCGCCGATGATTTCTTCCGGCCGATACCCCTTGATTCGCTGGGCGCCCTGATTCCAGTTGGATACCCGACCGTCGGGGCTGAGCATGTAAAGCGCGTAGTCCGTGACGCCCTGCACCAGCAGACGGAACTGCTGCTCGCTTTGCTTGAGGGTTTCTTCGGCCATTTTGCGGTCGGTCAGGTCGCGGGTGATCTTGGCGAAGCCCAGCAGCGTGCCGTCCGGATCGATGATCGGGTCGATCACCACATGGCACCAGAAATGCGTACCGTCCTTGCGAACGCGCCAGCCTTCGCCTTCGAATCGGCCCTCGCGGATTGCGGTGTCCAGCGCCCGTTGCGGCAAGCCCGCCGCGCGGTCCTGCTCGGTGTAGAAACGCGAGAAATGCTCGCCGATGATCTCTTGCTTCTCGTAGCCCTTGAAGCGTTTGGCCCCCGTGTTCCAGCTGGTGATGATGCCGTCCGGATCGATCATGTAAATCGCATAATCGACCACCGCATCGATCAGCAGACGGAAACGCATCTCCTCGATCGCGGCAGTTTTGCTCGGGTTGTCACTCATCAGGTTCACCGCTGGTTTTCATTAGCGCAAGTATGCGGCAATCCGGCGCCATGGGAAGGTGTAAACGCGCTTCAATTCACGGCGTGATCAGCGGATTGATCGAGGGCGCGTCTGTGCCGAGCGACCACCAGCGTGGCAACAGTTGCTGGATCCTGGGTTCGGCGAAGCGGTCATCGATCAGCATCACCACGCCGCGATCCTCACGCGTGCGGATCACCCGCCCGGCAGCCTGCACCACTTTCTGCACGCCCGGATACAGATAGGTGTAGTCGTAACCGGCACCGAAAATCGCCGCCATGCGCCGTTTCAACTGTTCGTTGACCGGGTTGAGCTGCGCCAGCCCCAGAGTCGCAATGAACGCGCCGATCAGCCGTGCCCCGGGCAGGTCGATGCCCTCGCCGAACGCACCGCCCAACACGGCGAAGCCGATACCCTGGCTGTCGGCGGTGAACTGATCGAGAAAGGCCTGCCGCTGCCCTTCGGCCATGCCCCGGGACTGCTGCCACAGATTGATCTGCGGATGGCGTTCGGCGAGCAGCGTCAGTACCTGTTGCAGGTAATCGAAGCTGCTGAAGAACGCCAGGTAATTGCCCGGGCGCTCGCTGAACTGGCGGGCGATCAGCTCGACGATCGGTTCCAGCGACGCCTGCCGATGATTGAAGCGCGTGGAAATGCGGCTGACGATCTGCACCTGCAGCTGTTCGGCGCTGAACGGCGATTCGACATCGATCCAGACCGTGTCGGCGGGCGTGCCGAGCAGATCGGCGTAATAGCGCCGCGGGCTAAGTGTCGCCGAGAACAGCACGCTGCTGCGCGCCGCTTTCAGGCGCGGGCCGAGGAACGCCGCCGGCACCACGTTGCGCAGGCACAGTTGCGACAGCGGTCGTTTACGCTCGAGGTCGCGCTTGCTGATGTCGAACAGGTAATGCTCGTCGAACAGCTCCGCGACCCGGCCAAACTGCAGCATGTCGAAATAGAAGGTTTGCAGCGCGCTGTCGAGCCCCTGCGGATGATCATTGAGGTAATCGCCAATGGCCGCGCTGCACAGGGACACGGCTTGCAGCAGTTTCTCCGGGGCTTTGTCATAGGCTTGATACGGCGCCAGCTGCGGCTGATGCAGCGCGTTCCACTCGCGGTTGACCCGTTGCAGGGATTTCTTCAAGGCTTCGGGGGCGGACTTGCGTACGCTGGCCAGCGCGGCCTGATCGAGACTGGCGCTGTACATCGAGCGCCCGCGTTCGACCAGGTTGTGCGCTTCATCGGCCAGCACCGCGACTTTCCACTGGTTGAGCTGAGCCAGACCGAACAGCAGCGCACTGAAATCGAAGTAATAGTTGTAGTCCGCTACCACCACGTCGGCCCAGCGCGCCATCTCCTGGCTCAGGTAATACGGGCAAACCGTGTGCTGACGGGCCACTTCGCGCATCGCCGCCTGATCGAGCAGATTGATCCGGCTGGCCGCTTGCCGGGCGGCGGGCAGGCGATCATAGAAGCCCTGGGCCAACGGGCAGGATTCGCCGTGACAGGCTTTGTCCGGGTGTTCGCAAGCCTTGTCCCGGGCGACCATCTCCAGCACCCGCAGCGGCAAATGTTGCGCTTGATCGAATAACACCTGACTGGCATCCAGCGCCAGTTTGCGCCCCGGGGTCTTCGCGGTCAGAAAAAACACCTTGTCCAGTTGCTGCGGCGCCAGCGCCTTGAGCAGAGGGAACAACGTGCCGAGGGTTTTGCCGATCCCGGTGGGTGCCTGGGCCATCAGACAACGGCCGGTGCTGACCGCCTTGAACACCGATTCGGCCAGATGCCGTTGGCCGGGGCGAAAGTCGGCATGGGGAAAGGCCAATTGCTGTGCGGCCAGATTGCGCGCCTCGCGATGGGCCATTTCCTGCTCGGCCCAGTTCAGGAACAACCGGCATTGTTGTTCGAAAAACGCCTGCAAGACCGGCGCACTGAAGGCCTCGACCAGACAGGTTTCCTTTTCGCTGACGATGTCGAAATACACCAGCGCCAGATTGATCTGCGCAAGCTCCAGCTTGCGGCACATCAGCCAGCCGTAGATTTTCGCCTGCGCCCAATGCAACTGGCGATGGTTGGCCGGTTGCTTGCTGAGGTCGCCGCGATAGGTTTTGACTTCTTCCAGGCAGTTCTGCGCCGGGTCGTAGCCGTCCGCCCTGCCCCTGACTTTCAATTGCAGAAACTCGCCTTCCAGCGCCACCTCGCTTTGGTATTTATCGCTGCGCCGTGAAGCCACGGTACGGTGCCCGAGCATGCCTTCGAGCGCTGTCGGCGAAGGGGTAAAACGCAGGTCGAGGTCGCCGGTCTTGGCGGTGAACTCGCACAGGGCGCGGACGGCAATGCTGTAGCTCAAGCGCTCTGCTCCGCCCATTGCACGTAGCACACGGCGACCGGCATCTGGTGTTGGTGGCAGAATTCCAGCCAGCGCAGCTGGTTGTCCTGCAGGCGGTCACCCGGGCCTTTGACTTCGATCATCCGGTAGGTCTTGTGCTGCGGCCAGAACTGGATCAGGTCGGGCATACCGGCGCGGTTGGCCTTGATGTCGAGCAGCAGGCGATTGAACCAGTGCTTGAGGTGCTGGGCAGGCAAGCACGCCAGCGCCTGCTCCAGCAGTTGCTCATTCAACGCGCCCCAGAACACGAACGGCGACTGCACGCCCCATTTGGCGACGAAGCGCTCACGAATGGTTGCGGCGTAACGGCCGTCGTCGAGCTGGTCGAGGCAGGCCTGGAACAGTTCGGCACGGCGTTGCTGAAAATCTTCATTGAGCAGATCCACCGGCCCGCGCTGGAACGGATGAAAGAACGCCCCCGGCAACGGTGCGAAAATCGCCGGCCAGCACAGCAGGCCGAACAGCGAGTTGATCAGGCTGTTCTCGACGTAATGCACCGGGCCGCTGTCTTCGTGCAGATGCGCTTGCACATGGAACTCCACTGACAATCCCGGATCAGTGCGCGGCAGTTGCAGATCGAGGCGCTCGACCGGGCGTGGCGCTGCCCGCTTGAGCGGCGGCCCGCCGAGTTTGCGCCGCAGCCGTGGCAACATCCGTTGCAGGCTCTGTTGTTCGGCGGCGCTTTCCGGCGTCTGTTCGGCAAGCGTCGCGAGCTCCAGCGCCCGTGCGTATTCGCCGCAGCGCTCCAGCACGCGGATCATTCGCTGACGGGCGCCGGGGTAGGCACAATCGCGGTAAATGCTCAGCGCCAGGGCGAACTCAGTGATGCGTTCGCAATACTGGCCGATCTGGAACAACACCTTGCCGCGTCGCCGTTGCAGCCACGGGTTGTCGAATTGCAGTGCGCTGACCTGCTCGACAATGGCTTCCAACGGCTCACCCGCTTCAAAGCGTTGCTGGCACTGATGCAGGAACAGGCAGGCGTCCACGTCTTCGCGGCTGCGCAGGCCACGGGAGTCGGCGCAGAATTCGACTTTTTCGTAGGTAAAGATGCCGAGGTCGGCGAGGACGAATTCCGACCAGTCCTGGTACAGGTTGCCGAAGAACATCAGACGCAGACGGTCGCACAGGTCCATGATGGTCAGGCTGAGCAAGCGGTCGCCGAGCGTCGGCGCCCATTCGCAAAGGCTGCGCAATTCGCTGAATTGCCCGGCCAGCACCGGCAGCCAGTCGTCCTTGCGCCCCTTGGGCTGTTCGATGAGTTGGCCGAATGCCTGCAGCAGTTCAGCCTTGAGCAACACGTCGAACACCTCGGCCACGCTCAACAGAGCCTGATCGTCGAGCCAGCCGTGACTCAACAATGGCTGCGCAGCGTCGCTAATGTCGCCGATCTCCGGGTAATTGAGTTTGCCGAGGCGAAAATGCACGCCCTTGCGCATGACCATGCGCACCAGCAGCCCCTGCGAAGCGCGCGGCAAGATCTTGAAGTCGCGGATGAAGCCATGCTCGGATTCGCTCATCAGATCGGCATAGCGAAGCTCAAGCCAATCAAGTACTTGCCGGAAGTTGTTGAGGTAATAGAACGGATCGTCGAGTGGGTTGGCAGTCACGGGAATTCAGGGCCATGGCGAGCGAGTACTGGTTATGCGTACAGATACCAGCTCTTCCCGGTCGCGTGCAAACGGAAAAAGATCAATGGCAGCGGCAATCGGGATTTTTTCAGGGTGCCATCGAACTTTTCCCGGTTCGATGGCACCAACCGCGTTAGAGACCGGATACGGTCAATTCATATGGAATGAGGTATTTGAGGTGGGTATGAATATCAAGACTCTGGGTCTTCCTCTGGCGGTAGCAGCCTTACTGGCATTGGGCGGTTGCTCGACACCGACCGTGGTGACCTTGCAGAACGGCACCCAGTATTTGACCAAGGACATGCCGAAAACCAAGAACAAGGACGGATTCTATGAGTTCGAGGACATTTCCGGGACCAAGGTGAAGGTCCGCTCCGATGAGGTAGCGACCGTACGCAAAGAAGACTGACATCCCGCTTTACCTGTAGGAGCTGCC